>CACAWY010000023.1 GCA_902536385.1 uncultured Pelagibacteraceae bacterium | reverse complement strand
GAAAAAATTTATGAAGACTTGGAGTGAGTATAATGATTTCATTTTAAAAGAAGCGACTGATGATTTGTCAGAAAGTCAACCTACTGCAGGAAATATTGCAGGAGGATTGACTACTATTGAAGAAAAAGCTTTTGGAAATTTTCAAAAGATAGGTTCAAGAAAATTTATAGATGTTTTGGAGCCGGCTGAGGAACCAAAAAAAGGGAAAGGTTTATATTTCATGGATACTTCGTCAGCAGCGGCAGAGTGTGTTACACTTCAAGCTGCCGGAGGATTTAACATTCACCTTTTCCCTACTGGCCAAGGAAATATTATAGGAAATCCTATAGAACCAGTGGTTAAACTTACTGCTAATCCTCTAACTGCAAAATTAATGAGCGAACATGTTGATTGTGATGTCTCAAAGATTTTATCCAGAGAGATGAACTTAGATCAAGCTGGAGATAAATTAATTGAAACTACTCTTAAAGTTGCTAATGGAAGATTAACTTGTGCTGAAGCACTTGGTCACAGAGAGTTTGTTATGACTAAGCTTTACAGAAGTGCTTAATGTCTTCAGTAGAAGATTGTATTTTTTGTTCAAAAAGAAACTGTAAAGTAATTAAAACTACAAAATTTTTCTTTATTATTAGGGATACTGCCTATCCAGTAACTGAACATCATACATTAATTATTTCTAATAGACACATCGATAATTATTTTGATCTTAAAAAGGAAGAAATAGTAGAGTTGGATGAAATTATTAAACAACAAAAAAAGGAATTACAAATTTTAGACAAAACAATTTCTGGATTTAATATCGGGACAAATATTGGAAAAGACGCTGGTCAATCTATTATGCATTGTCATATTCATCTTATTCCAAGAAGAAAAGGAGATGTAGAAGATCCTAAAGGAGGTGTAAGAGGAGTAATACCTTCAAAACAAAAATACGAAAGAAAATAACTATTTAACTGGAAACTTAACTTCTTCTTGTTTAGGTTTTTTGTGTCTTAAATCATGAATAATTTTTCTTAACCAAGCCATTAAAGCTCCAAGCGCCACCGCTAGTATAATTGCAAAAGCTCCATACAAGAAAGGCGCTTCATTAGAAATTCTTACGATAAATTCTGCTAAGCTATTTAATTCAGGAGCATTAACTTTGCTACCATTAAATCCTGTTTTTTCTCTAAAGAAAGAGTCATAAGCAATAGCAATAGCAACTGTTATTAAAAGCATTGCAAATAAAGATTTAAGCTCATTACTATCTAGAAATTGACCAATCTTTTGTCCTACTTGAACTCCAACAATTGAACCAAGTATTAGAGGAACCACTAAAAATAGATCAATCGTACCATAATTAAATGAATGTAAGATTGTTACGACCGCACTGATAAAAACTGTCACAAACAAAGAAGTGCCTGGAATTAATTTTACCGGCATTCCAATAATATAGATCATTGCTGGAACCATTAAGAACGCTCCACCAATTCCCATCATTGAAGCAACAAAACCTACAATAAAACCTAACAATATTGGAGTGAATGCAC
The DNA here is from genome assembly GCA_902536385.1 of uncultured Pelagibacteraceae bacterium. Lineage (GTDB taxonomy): Bacteria > Pseudomonadota > Alphaproteobacteria > Pelagibacterales > Pelagibacteraceae > Pelagilacustribacter. The sequence goes on along the minus strand of CACAWY010000023.1, from coordinate 508 downwards.
TTTCATATAATCCAGATTTATTAAACCTCATTCTTAAAGGTAGACCTTGAAGCCAATTATGATCGTGCAATTTTTTTTTAATTTTGCTTTTTGATTTTAATCGATTTCTTTCCTTAATACCCTCGATTAACATAAGAGTTCCAACCATGGCTAAAAGGTACATGTAAAGTAATGAAATTATTAAGCTTATTTTTCCAATTTCTGAAAAAAAAGTAAATGTCATAATGCCGATTATAGTTCCTGCCACCCCACCAGAAACTATCATTAATCCCATTTTATAATCTAAAGTTTTTTTGTACCAATGAGTCAATGAGCCTGAAACAGATGTTGCAAGAATATTATTTACTTCATTCGGTACAGCATACACAGGGGGTATGCCCATAAAAATAAGAAATGGCGTCATTAAGAATCCGCCTCCTACGCCAAACAATCCTGATAAAATCCCAACAACTAAACTTAGAAACAAAAGAAGAAAAATGTCGATGTTAACTTGAGCAATAGGAAGATA
>CACAWY010000022.1 GCA_902536385.1 uncultured Pelagibacteraceae bacterium | reverse complement strand
AATGCAGATAACTGTATTGGTTTTGTGAGTGCTGACATAGGTATTAAGCAAGCAATTAAAAATGCAAAAAAAACTGGAATAGGTTTAGTAGCAATTAAAAAAAGTGGACATTATGGACTTTCAAGTTTTTATGCGGAACAAGCGGTAAAAAATAAATTAATGGTTTTTTGTTTTACTAATGCGCCTGCTGCTTTAGCTCCACATGGTGCAAAGAAATCTCTATTTGGCACAAACCCTATTTGTTTTGGTGTTCCTACAGGAAAAGTTCCTTTTATTTATGATGCCTCAACTTCAATTATAAACAGAGGAGCTATAAGAAGAGCTGAAAAGTTAGGTTTGAAAATTCCATACGGTGTTGCTCTTAACAAAAAAGGTAAAATTACTACTAACGCTAAAGAAGCTCTTAAGGGTACTCAATTACCTATTGCAGGTTTTAAAGGTTCTGGTTTAGCTTGGATGGTTGATATTCTAAGTGGAGTTTTCACAGGTGGTAGCCACGGAGGAAAAACGAAGGATCCTTTTGATGATTTTTCAGGACCCCAAAATATGGGCCATTTATTTATTACTATTAATCCAAAAATTTTTATCGGAAATAGGTTTGTTAAAGAAATGCAGAAAAATATAAAGCTTGTCAAAAAACTTCCTAAAGCAAAAGGATTTTCAAATATTTTATATCCAGGTGAAAGAAAAAATAAGACGTATAAAAAGAATTTAAATAAAGATATATCTATTCCTGCGAAAATTTTAAAAGAAATGGAAATATTAAATGCTTAGTAAAAAAAGATATTATTTGTCCTGAAAATTTACTTAATTTAGCTAAAACAAAAGGACCGGCAAAAGCAGTAATAGTGAACGCGGTAAAGTCAGTTTCTATTGAATCAGCAAAAGAGGCTGTAGATGCAAATTTAATCATACCAGTTTTTATTGGAGACAAATCAATTATCGAGAAAAATGCTAAACAATTAAATTGGGATATTTCTAAATACGAAATAATTGATGAACCGGATGAAAACAGCACTGCTCCGATCGCTGCAAAACTTGCAAGTGAAGGTAAGGTGAAAATAATTGTGAAAGGACATATTCATACCGATGTACTTATGAAAGCAGTTTTGAAAAGAGATTTAAATTTAATTGGGAAAAAAAGACTTAGTCATGTTTGGCATATGACTTTAGAAAAAAATGATAAACCATTTATCATTACTGATGGTGCATTAAACGTGTTGCCAAAATTAGAAACTAAAATGCATATATTAAAAAATGCTATAGATTTTGCGAGTAGAATAGGAATTGGAAAACCTAAAGTATCAGTACTGTCAGCAACTGAGGAAGTTTTAGATAGTATGCCTAGTTCTCTGGAAGCAAACGAACTGACCAAAAGAGCAAAAGAAGAAGGCTTGAATGCAGAAGTATTTGGACCAATGGCGTTCGATAATTCAGTTTCTGAAAAAGCTGCTCAAATAAAAGGAATTAAAAATATTGTTGCTGGTAATACGGATATACTTTTAGTTCCCAATGTAGAAACAGGAAATGCTTTAGTAAAAATGATGATTTTTTTTATGGGTGCTTGTGCGGCTGGTGTAGTAATTGGTGGAAGAGTCCCTGTTGTAATAACAAGTAGAGCTGATGATACTCAAGCAAGACTTGCTTCTATGGCTGCTGCTGTTGTTGCACTTTAATGAAAAAACTTAAAAACTGGGATAATAAAACTTGGTTATCATCTAAATCGTATATCTCTAAATTTAATAAATTTCTTAAAACAAAAATTAATTTAAATAAAGACTCAAAAATTTTAGATATTGGATGTGGAAGAGCAAATATCATTAGCGCTCTTCAAAAAAAATATAAATTTAAAGAGAAACCTATTGGAGTCGATATAGTAGAAAATCAAGACATTAAAAAGAATATTACTTTCAAAAAAATTGATGGGTTTAATTTTCTTAAAAAAAATAAATTAAAATATGATCTTATTATTTTAAAACAAACTTTACACTTTTTTCCAAATAACAAGATTAATATTCTTTTAAATTTAGCAAAAAGAAATTTGAACAATAACGGTAAATT
>CACAWY010000021.1 GCA_902536385.1 uncultured Pelagibacteraceae bacterium | reverse complement strand
GCTTAAAGGGCAGAAAGATGAACCTAGTAGCGCTAGAATAGTTCATCGGGATGGCTTGGCGGTAGCGCCTAAAACGACGAGCCAAAACTACTAAATTTCTGGGCGAAAGCCTAGAAATTTATGTGGTTCTTTTCCAAAAAAATCTTGAAAGTAAATAAAAAAATAATACTCCAATAAAATAATTCCACTCTAAAGCATGCTTGAAATGAGTATTTCCTTTTGTTACTAAAGTTGGCACACTTAAAAAAGCTACCAATACCAAAATACTAACAAGAATAATTTTTAGCATCAAAATTTTTTTATTAATATATTTTTCCAGTTTCATTTTAAGTTTATAAAAATGATACACTAAGTATCCTTGAGCAATTAGTTCAAAAATAATAAATAATAATAATACAACTCTTCTAAAAAGTTTATAAATTTGTATATCAAATTTGATACCTAAGAAAATAGAGTGAATAGCTAAAAAAACTGCTGACAAAATCCCAAAAGTTTTAAATTTGTAATTTAAGTTTGAGGAATATAATTTATTTACTAATTCATTATTATTTTTCCAATAATAATATAAAAGGATTGCAGTGATAATCATTGAGGGTTTAAATATAAGATATTGCGGATAAGTCCTTGAGGCTCTGCTTATAGACAAACTTCCATCTAAATAAGGGATTGAAAAATTAGATCTTCCAATTTGATCGACAACAAATATGGTATTTTCTAAAAAACCTGGATTTTGAGAAATAAATAAACAAAAGTTTATAGCACCCAATGGAATAAAAAAAATCCACAAACTCAATCCTCTTATTTGAGTTATTTCTTGCATAAATTTTTAGTGATTATTTCTTTTTATTTCTTTTTCTTGCTCTTCTTTTTTTTGAGCCAATTTTTCTTCTTCCACGGTGTTTTTTTGGGTAACCCATATTTTTGCCTCCTTTTAGTATCTTAATTAGACAATTAATATATAAAGATCAATTATAATTATTTTATGAAAAAGTCCATAAAGACATTTCTCAAACATCCTACAAAAGATAGCTCTAATAGATCTGCTAACCCTGCTGTAATAAGAGCCTCCACCATTCTCTTTAATACCATGCAAGAACTTTATCAGCATGAAAGAAAAATAAAAAAACATCAAAAAATAAGCCATTACAGTTACGGTCGTTACGGTAGTTCTACCACTATTGAATTGGAGAACATGTTGAAAGAGTTGGAACAAGCATTTCATGTATTTTTGACCGGAACTGGATTTGGAGGAGTGGCATTAGCAATCATGAGTTTATGTAGGCCTGGCGATGAAATATTAGTATCCGACAATGTTTATGGTCCGACAAAAGAAATTTCTGAAAAGCTGCTTAAAGAATTTGATGTTGAAGCAGTATTTTACAACCCAGACTCCTTTGAAGATCTAAAAGATAAAGTTACAAAAAAAACAAAAATGATATTAGTTGAAAATCCTGGAAGTAATACTTTTGAGTTTCAAGATTTATCTAAAATTGTAAATTTAGCTAAAAGGAAAAAAATATATACTTTTCTCGATAATACATGGGGAACACCACTATATCTTAAACCATTAAAACTTGGATTTGATATATCTTTTTCATCTGCGACTAAATATTTTTCAGGTCATTCAGATGCAATGGGTGGTTCACTTGCAGTGAATAAAAAAGTTTTTAAACAAGTAATGTTTTTTTATAAACTTTCTGGATATAGAATGTCTGCCGATGAAGCTTATTTAATTATCAGAGGATTAAGAACATTAGACACAAGATTAAATCAGCATTCAGAAAATACAAAACAGATTATTAGTTTTTTAAAGAAACAAAAAAAAGTAAAAGAAATTTTATATCCCTATAATCCATCAAGTAAAAATTATAAATTATGGAAAAAATATTATTCCGGCGCGACTGGACTGTTATCAATTGTTATTAAAAGTAAAAAAAAATCCTCTGTGATTAAATTTGTAAATTCATTAGAGTTGTTTGGCATTGGATATAGTTGGGGTGGGTTTGAAAGTCTCGCAATTCTACAAGAACTTCGTTCAAATAAAAAAGATGAGTATCTTCAAGGTAGAAAGTATTTTAGATTTAATAAAGATGAACATATAGTTAGATTACACATTGGTTTAGAGGACCCAAAAGATTTAATTAATGATTTAAAGAGATCCTTAAGATATGTTAAATAATGTTTAATTTTATTCCAAACAGACTTTCTCTTATAGTTTTAATTTCAGCTTGTAGTATTATTTTAATTTCAATGGGTCTGAGACAAACTTTCGGACTTTTCTTTGATGCATTTGAAAAAGGTCTTGGAGTTACAAGAACAGAATTTGGTTTAGCAATAGGTATTCAAATGTTATTTTGGGGATTTTTTGCTCCTATATTTGGACTATTAGCGGATAAATTTGGAGGCAACAAAGCTGTATTTTTGGGATTTCTAATTTTCGCCATAGGTATTTTTATGCTTTACTCTGGTCCTAATACTGGAATTTATTTTCAATTAGCATTAGGGGTTTTAGTTGGGATAGCTTTAGGAGCAACAGCAATTGGTGTTCCGGTATCAGAAGTTGGAAAACATTTTCCTAACGAAACACGGACTATTGCTACAGGAGTTGTTACAGCTGCAGCGTCTGTAGGTTATTTTTTATCACCGCTGCTTACAAAATATAGCTTAGTAGAATTTGAGTGGGAGCAAACTTTAAAGTACTTTATGATATTCATAGTAATAGGTCTTGCTGTTTCAATTTTTTTATTACCTGCAAAAACAGTGATTAATTCATCCAAAGCTGATAGAGACCAAACGTTTTTTTCTGCTATTAAAGAAGCCTTTTCTCATAGAGGATATATATTATTAGTTTTAGGTTTTTTTGTATGTGGTTTTCAAATTACATTAGTCGGAACTCAC
>CACAWY010000020.1 GCA_902536385.1 uncultured Pelagibacteraceae bacterium | reverse complement strand
TGGCTTTTCAGAACCATGAAGTTGTATGTAATCAAAATTTCCAAGAACTGTTTTTTCAATAAATTCGTCACTTGGATTTACGGTCACAGCTACAAATAATGAATTTTGTTTATTGTAAATTTTTAATTTTTCAACTTCTTGTAAATTCAAGTTTCTTGGAGATTTCTTGTAAAACACAAAACCCAACAGATTTACTTTGTTGTCGATACAAATTTGAACATCTCTGGCAGGATGTAGGCCACAAATTTTTAATTTCATATTAATTTAATTCTTTTATAAGTCTTTGAATATTTTTTTTAATCGAGCCATTAATAAGACTGCGCCCCATAACTAAAGCGCTTGCCCCATTTTTAAAAGCTTGCTTGGGAGTCATCACTCTCTTTTGATCTCCCTTGCTATCTCCAGATAATCTTATCCCTGGAGTAATTATTTCCTTTTTAAAAAATTTTTTTACAATTTTTATTTCATGAGGGCTACAAACGATTGCATCTAATTTTGCTTTAGACGCTAATTTAGCTTGAGTTGATACTATTTTTTTTACATCTCTATTGTATCCAATCTCTTTCAAAGATTTGTTATCAAGCGAAGTAAGTATACTGACCCCAACTAGTTTCGTAGTTTTGCTTGAAACTTTTTTAGCAGCTCTTAAAGCTTCTAAACCTGCACTTATATGAATAGTAATATAATTAAATTTTAAATCTTTAACTGCTCTCATAGCTGAAGCACAGGTGTTAGGAATATCTGACCACTTATAGTCACCCCATGTAGTTTTGTTTTTGAGATTTGATACAAATTTTCTCCCATTTTTTGAATTTAAGAATTCTAAACCAAATTTGTACCCAAAATTTATTTTTTTTATATTTGTTTCTTTTATAATTTTCTTAATTTTTTTTGGTTTAGTTGTGTCACACGCAATAAAAATTTTGGGTTTTTTCATCTATTAATTAACTCTTTAAGCTTTTTACTAGCTTTAAATCTTATTTTATTTTTTTTTGGCACATAAATCAATTGCCCAGTTTTTGGGTTAACAGCAGAATACTTTTCATTAATTTTTCTAATAAATAAAGTACCAAATCCTCTTAGCTCTATATTTCTATTATCCAAAAGAGCTTTTTCGATACACTCACAAAACAAATTTAAAATTTCTTCTGATTCTTTTTGATTTAATTCAGGATTTTTCTTTTTGAGTTCCTTAATAATTTGCGCTCGTGACAATTACTTTTCTTTTTTCCCTTTTTTTCCTATCGCGGTTTCAAAGATATTTCGAAGCGTCGCACCTGATTTTGCAGCACCTTCTCCAAACTTTTTGATTAGCGAGTCTTGCTCTTTTTTCTGAGCTGCTTTAGGACTTAATACTACTCTACGTTTCTCGTAATCTAATTCCTCAATGATAGCATCTGCCATAGTATTACCCACACTGTATATTTCTGGGCGACAATCAGCAAGTTCAATAGCTAATTGATTTTTTTTAATCATAACAATTATCTTCTTTTCGGGGTCAACAGCTACTTTGACTCCAGATTTTAAAACTTCAACTACTTTTGTAGATATTACTGAACCTACCTTTTTCTTATTATCCTTAAACCAGTCTAATGGATCTTTTTCACAAGCTCGCAAACTGACTCGTATACGCTCATCTCTTACTTCAATGACCTTTACAGTCAAAGTCTGTCCTTTTTTAAATTTTTTAAGACTCTCTATATTCTCGAGATAATCGATTTCTTTGTAGTGCATCATGCACATTAGACCAGAGTCTTCTATCTCCGCAAAGACGGCTTTGTCTGTTACGTTATTCACTTTAACTTTTACCTTTTCTCCGAGTTGATCTTGTATTTTTTCCCATGGATTGGGAAAGCACGCCTTATGCGAGATCGACAGACGTCTATTTTCCTTATCAATGTTTAAAATTTTAAACTTAATTTTTTCTGAGACTGAAAATACTTTACTAGGATTTATATTCCTATTTTGGTGTTGAATCTCCGAAGAATGACATAGGGCTTCTATTCCAGACTCAATCTCCACAAAGGCCCCGTAAGGTTTTATGGATGACACTGTCCCTTCGTATATCTCTCCAACTTTATAGCGTTTTTCAATATTTAAATACGGATCCTCATGGATATTTTTGACCGAACATGATACTTTGTTTGTAGTTTTATCTATCTTGATGATCCGGACTTTCAATTTGTCACCTATAGAAACTAAGTCTGATGGTTTTTTGACACGAGAAAAACTCAAATCCGAAACATGACACATCATTTGTATATTTTTATAAGTGGTGAAAACAGCCCAATCGTTAATATTGTGGACCGTCGAAGTTACAATGTCACCTTCCTTAATTTCTTTTAAGGCTTCAGCTGTCTCCGCATTTATTTTTTTAGATAATACTTCTCTACGACTGACGGCGAGGTTACCTCTAGCTCGATCGATTCTAACAATCATTACCTTTATTGGAGTGTTCATTAAACGGTCTACAGCAGAACCTTTTATGGGAACTCGGTCTAGCTGGCTAGTAGGTAAAAATGCCGAGATAGCTCCAGAAAAAAGTTTGCAGACATAACCTCCCTTAATCTTATTGACCACTACTCCAGTTAATTCTTCTTTATTCTCGTGTGCAGTGATACATTTTTCCCATGCAGCTAAGGACTTAGCTTTTTCATAACTTAAAACTATTTCACCGGTTCTCATGCTTTCCAATTTCTCAACGAAGCAACTAATTGATTGTCCTACTTTAAGTTTAGCGATTTCTTCTTCCTTGAATTCTGAGCGAGGAATCATTGCCTCTGATTTACCTCGGGCATCCACGATCACATGACTTTTTAATATTTCTATTACCTTAGCTTTTACAATTCTATTTTCGACAAGCTTTCTATCTTTGAAGTCGTCTTCTAAGAGCTTTGAGAACTCTTTTTGTGCTGGATTTTTATCAATTAATGCCTGCTCAGATGACATATTAATTTTTTAAAACTTTTTCCACATTTTTAATCATTTTTTTTAACATTGCTTGCTTAGTCAATTTTCCGGAATCGATTTCTATACTCTCTGGATGTTTAAGTAAAGGGGAGTTTTTTCTATTTATGTCTGAAAAATTTCTTATTCTAAGGGCCTTTTTTACATCTTTAAGTTTTATCTTAGAATTAAATTTTTTTAATTCATTATATCTCCTTGTGGCAGCTATATTTAAATTGCATTTAAAAAAGAATTTTACATCTGATTTTGGTAAAATCTTTGTTGAAATATCTCTCCCTTCAATACAACATCTTTTATTTTTTTTCGAGAAATCGATTTGGAATTTTTTGAGTATTTGTCTAATCTTTTTTATTTTAGCGATCTGAGCACTATTTTCCGATATTTTTGGAGTATGTAAATTTATTTTATTT
>CACAWY010000019.1 GCA_902536385.1 uncultured Pelagibacteraceae bacterium | reverse complement strand
GAAAGAAAAACAGTCTCAAGATGGGGAATTTTATCAATCAAAAATAAAAAAAAAAATTACTTTCAAATTAAAGATGTAGTAGAGAAACCTAGCATCCAAAAAGCCCCGTCTAATTTCGCAATTATTGGAAGATATATATTAACGACAAAGATTTTTAATGAAATTAAAAAATTAAAACCTGGTCAAGGAGGAGAGATACATATTACTGACGCAATTAGAGGGTTAATTAAAAAAGAAAATAAATTTTATGGAAATATTTTTACAGGAAAATATTTAGATTGCGGTACTTTAAGGGGATATATTAATTCAAGTATTGAAATATTAAAAGGAAAATAAATGAAATTATGTATGATAGGTACCGGTTACGTTGGATTAGTAAGTGGTGTTTGCTTTGCAGACATAGGTAATCAAGTTGTATGCGTTGATAAAGATAAAACTAAAATAGATAAACTTAATTTTGGTGTTTCCCCAATCTATGAGCCAGGGAGATGAAATTGAAAAAATTTTAAAAAAAAAGAAAAAACTTTTTACAGTAATCTCTAATCCTGAATTCTTACGAGAAGGAGAAGCAATACGTGATTTTAGATACCCTGATAGAATCGTAATAGGATCCAACGAAAAAAAAGCATTTAACACTATGAGAAAACTTTATGCACCATTAATAAATAAGGGCTCAAAATTTTTTACTACTTCAAGAAGAGGAGCTGAACTAATTAAATATGCATCAAATGCTTTTCTTGCGACCAAGATTACTTTTATAAATGAACTTGCTAATTTGTGTGAAAAAACTGGAGTAAATATAGAAGATATCTCTTTAGGTATGGGTTCTGATAGCAGAATAGGCGGTAGATTTTTACGAGCTGGACCAGCTTACGGTGGCTCTTGTTTTCCCAAAGATACTAAAGGACTTGTATCAGCAGCAGATAAATTTAAAATTAACTTGTCTGTTGTTAAATCAGTTATTAAATCAAATCAAAAAAGAGTAAATCTACTAACTCAAAGAATTCATAAAATTTTAGGTTCAAATATAAGAAATAAAAATATTTCTTTTTTAGGCGTTACATTTAAACCAAACACTGACGATATGAGAGATTCTTCTAGTCTCAAAATGATACCTTATCTTTGTAAAAAAGGTGCAAAAATTAGATATTACGACCCATCTGGAGAAAAGAATGAGTTTAAAAAAATTAAAAACTGCAAATACAGAAACAATATAAAATCTAGTTGTAACGGTGCAGATTTAATAATTCTACTCACCGAATGGGATGAATTTAAATCAATAGATTTCAAAAAGGTTGTTAAAAATACAAAATTTAAAGTGTTCGATTTAAGAAACCTTTATTCTGCTGAAGAAATGAAAAGAAATAAGATTAAGTACTACTCTGTTGGTAGACCTAACGCTAATTAAGTTCAAATATAGCATCAACTTCTACAGCTACTCCTAAAGGTAAACTATTTACACTAACTGCAGCTCTTGTATGCTCACCTTTTTTTTCAAAAATTTTGGCTATTATATCTGATGTACCATTTATAATTTTAGGCTGATCTTTAAAATCATCTGTTGAGTTAACATAACCAGTCAGTTTTACACAAGTTTTAATTTTATTTAAATCTCCATCACAAGCTTTTTTAACTTGTGCGATTATACTTAATCCACATCTTTCGGCGGCCATATACCCCTGTTCTAAATTTAAATCTTTACCTATTTTACCAGTGATAAGTTTTGCGTTTTTATCTATTGATACTTGTCCAGATATAAATAGTAATTTACCAACAATTTTAGTGGCAACGTATGCTCCAACAGGTCCTTTGGGATCAGGTAAAATAATATTTAATTTTTTAAGATTATCATCAATAGCACTCATTTTTATTTACCGAATTTTTTCTTCACCCAATCAGTAATTTTTGAATCTGTATTAAGTTTTTTCGATCCTTTCTTACTTAGATCAATACTTTTATCTTTTACGCATTTAGACCATTCAATTGGTTTATCAATTAAATCTTTGCACTTTTTTTCATCAGAAAACAAATTACTCACGAGAAAAATATTAAAAAAGATTAATAAGATTATGTATTTCATTTTTTTCGTCCTTTCTTTTTAGTTTTATCGTATTCTTTTCTTTTTTCAATTAATATAAGCGCCTCTTCCATAGTAAGATCATTTGGATCTTTTTCTTCTGGGATAGTTGCATTAAGAGATTTATATTTTATGTATGGTCCATATTGACCTTTCATTATTCTCACTGGTTTTTTATCCTCTGGATGTTCACCAAGATCTTTTATTAATGAAGAGGAAATTCTTCCCGGCTTAGCTTCAGCAATTAATGTTATTGCTCGATTGATTCCAATAGAAAAAAGATCTTCAATATTTTCGAGTCTTGCAGATTTATTTTCACATTTAAGGTAAGGACCAAATCTTCCAGAATTTAATGTTATATCCTGACCATTATCAGGGTGTTGTCCTAATACTTTAGGAAGAGAGCATAAATATTTTGCTTTATCTAAATCAACACTGTCAACATCTATACCTTTTGGAATTGATACATTTTGAAGATGTTCATTTTCATTTTTTTTCTTTCTACCTTTTTTCTTTTTTGTTTCTAATTGATCCTTTTCTTTTTCATATTGTAAGTAGGGGCCAAATCTACCATTCTTTAAATAAATATCTTTACCTTTTTCATTTTGACCCAGTAATTTAGGTTCTGCTAAGTTATATTGAGCTGCAGCTTTAGCTTTAGATAAAGGTCTAGTAAATTTACACTCTGGATAATTTGAACATCCTATAAAAGCACCACCTCTAAAACTATTTTTTAGACTTAGTTCTCCATTGGAACACAACTTGCATTTTCGATCGATTGCATCTTTATCATCTCTTTCAAAAATTAAAGCTCCTAAACTCTCATTTAATAAGTCTAATACTTCTCTAGTTCTCTTTTCTTTAACTTTTCCCACATTTTCATAAAAATCTTTCCAAAAATTATCCAAAACTTGAACCCATTCAATTTTACCACTAGTGATTTCGTCTAGCTGATTTTCTAGGTCTGCAGTAAAATTATAATCTACGTATTTAGAGAATAATTTCTCTAAAAAAGCTGAAATTAGCTTGCCTCTATCAGTTGGATTAAACCTTTTATTAATTAATTCCACATAATTTCTAGTTGATAATACTGAAATAATGCTAGCGTAAGTGGAGGGTCTACCAATGCCTAACTCCTCCATCTTTTTTACTAAACTAGCTTCAGAGTAACGTGGCGGTGGATCTGTAAAGTGCTGCTCATCATGCAATTTAAGTATGCTAATTTCCTCACCAACTTTGACTTCAGGCAAAATATTCTTTGCATCTTCATCAGTTTCTTGAACTTGATAAACTTTAAGAAATCCATCAAATTTTACTACTGAGCCGCTAGCTCTAAAGTTAATTTTATTATCATTTGACGAAATAATTATCGTATTTCTATCAAACTCTGCTGGTGTCATTTGAGATGATAAGGCTCTACTCCAAATTAATTCATAGAGCTTAAATTGATCAGCATTTACATATTTTTTGATGTCAGAAGGTTTTCTGCTTATATTTGTTGGCCTGATTGCTTCATGAGCTTCCTGAGCGTTCTTTGCTTTTTTTCCAGAATAACTATTCGGTGCCTCTGGCAAATATTTATCACCATAATCATCAGTAATAAATTTCCTAAAATCATCAATTGCTTCTTTTGAAATATTAGTTCCATCAGTTCTCATATAAGTAATTAATCCGGTAGTTTCTCCCTCGAT
>CACAWY010000018.1 GCA_902536385.1 uncultured Pelagibacteraceae bacterium | reverse complement strand
CCTGCAAATCAGGGTAGTTAAAAAAAGTTGGCATTTCTTTTCCGTCAAAAATTTGTCTACTATAAATTTCATCACTGAGTATTGTGACATGAGGATGTTTCTTTAACCCTTCAGCAAGAAAATCTATTGCAGGCTTTTCAACAAAACTTCCAGTAGGATTATTAGGGTTAATAAGTATAAGAAGACGAGTTTTATCTGTTATTAAAGATAAAATTTTTTCAGGATCAAACTTTAAATCTTTTTCTTTTGTCAAATCATAAGGTACTGCTTTAGCGCCTGTATAATTAATCATGGACTCATAGATTGGAAAGCCAGGAGTTGGATGAACTATCTCTGCGCCAGTCTCGCCAATCATTTGTATCGCAAAGTACATTGTAGGTTTACCTCCTGGCATAATCATTATCCGCTCAGGACTAACTTCTTTTTTGTATAAGCTTTTAATTTTTCTTGAAACCGCTTGTCTACATTCAACAATTCCATTCGCTAAAACATATCCATGATGTCCGTCATCAATAGCTTTTTTTGCTGCGTCCATTATATGTTTTGGCGTCATAAAATCTGGCTGACCTAAACCCAAGTGAATCATTTCTTTGCCTTGGGCTTCAAGTTTCTTAGCTTCAGCTAAAACACTAAAAGCAGTTTCTGTTCCAAGTCTTTCTAAATTTTTTGCTAATTTCATATTCTAAACCTAATATTTATTTACAGTTTTGAAAACTAGTTTTTTTGCATCACCTATATGCAATTTTCGTTTTATTAAGCTCTTTTAAGCTTTTACATCCAAGCAAAATCATATCTCTTCGTATCTCATCCTTCATTCTTTGAAGAATTTTCTCAACTCCTTTTTGGCCTCCAGCACCTAGTGCAAATAAAAATCCTTTTCCAAAACTACAGGCGGTTGCTCCTAAAGACAGAGCTTTAAGAATGTGAGTGCCTCTTCTTATGCCGCCATCTAAAATAATTTCTAATTTCCCCCCTACTGCATCAGCAATAGCAGGTAGTTGGTCAAAAGGTGATCTGGAACCATCAAGTTGTCTGCCGCCATGATTAGATAACATTATCGCAGAAGCTCCGATTTCAACTGCCCTCTTTGCATCTTCAACTGACATTACTCCTTTCAAAGCGAATGGTCCTCCCCATTTTTTAACAACGTACTCAGCATCTTTCCAACTCATCGCTGGATCATATTGCTCATTGATGTAATCCATTACACCCTTTGCAATACTTGATCCTTTTTTCGTCCAATGAGAAACATTTGCTAATTGAAATTTCTCATGAGTTAAGTAGTTGAAAGCCCATTTAGGATGAGTAGCAAAACTTAGAAGACTTTTTAATGTTAGTTTTGGCGGTGTTGTAAAACCCCATCTATGATCTCTTTCTCGATTTCCTGCAACAACTGTATCGACCGTAAGACACATAGCTTTAAATCCTGAGTTCTTACATCTATCAATTAAATTATCTGTTAAACCTTGATCTTTATGTATATAAAGCTGAAACATTTTTGGACCTCCTGAAACATTAGCTATTTCCTCTATAGAGGAAGTTGCCATTGTAGACATACTGTAAAAAGTCCCAAACTTTTCAGCAGCCCTAGCTGAAGCTTTATCTCCATCATGGTGATAGAGTCTCTGCATAGCGCTAGGTGAAAGGAAGAGCGGTATATCTATTTTTTGTCCAAATACAGAAGTAGATAAGTCCGGTTCTCCAACACTTGCTAAAATATTAGGGACTAAGTCACATTTTAAAAAAGATTCTGTATTTCTTTTTAAAGTTGTTTCATCGTCTGCACCCCCGTCGATATAATGAAATATTGGTGCAGGTAAATTTTTTTTTGCTAATTTTCTAAAATCATCAAAATTATAACAATCGTTTAAATTCATTGTTATTAAAATTTCTTTGAAAATGTTATATGTTGATTATCTGTACCAGGATTTGTATCTCCCCAATCATTGTTAGAGATATGGCTGTAGCTGTAACTTAATTTTGAATTTTCAAAAATATCAAAGCCCACTTTGATTTCACTTTTAAATTCCAACATACTTCCTAAGTCTTTACCATCACCTTTTTCGTAATAACCTGGTGAAAAACTTGGTAAAATTTTTAAAGGTCCAATTCCATATTGGGCCTCCACTCCGGTATAAAGATATATTGAACTATTTCCAGTAATAAATCCTCCGGTAATTGGTTTAAATTTCCCTAAGAGAGTATCTCTAAACAAACTGGGATTATTGTGCTCTATTCCAAACAAAGAAGTTTGATCATCACCTTCTTTATCAATAACATCAAAAGTTCCAGTGAAGAATGATATGTCTGTTTCAATTTCGTTTGCTTTAGCTGGTGCTAGCAAAAAAACTAAAGTAAATAAAAATGTGAAAAATTGATGTTTCATACTATAAAAAATACAACTAAATAGCTAATATGTACAGTTAGCAATTTAAGCTTTTTTTGAGGATTTTCTAATTAAAAAAACAATAATTACACCGCCTATAATAAGAACCAAATATGGTAAGCCCCACAGCAAAAAATTGCCTGGACTTAATTTTGGCTTATATAAAATCCAATCGCCATATTTATCTGATAAAAAACTATAAATTTCATCATCTGTTTTTCCTTGATCAATCAAGTCTTTTACAACCATTTTTAAAGTTAAAGCAAATTCAGAATTTGAGTCTGCAATTGATTGACCTTGGCAAACTAAACATCTCAAATTTTTGTGTATCTTACTTTCCTCTACTAGTTCACTTGAATTTAGGTTGATGCTTAAGTTAAGAAAAAAAACTATAAGAAAAAATTTTAGTTTCATAAGGAATTTATTATCTTCTTTATATCATCTAAATCTTGTTCGTTAAGAGGTCCTACAAATTTTTTTAAAACTATTGTTTCGTTATTAATTAAAATGCTTTCTGGTATACCGTAAATTCCAAAATTGACTGATTGCTTTCCTGTCGTATCTTTCGCCAGATCATTATATGGATTCCCAAGATTGTTCAAAAATTTTAGTGCATTGATTTTTTTATCTTTAAAATTAACTCCTAGGATCTTTAACTTTTTTTCCTTTGATAATCGCATTAGGAAGGGGTGTTCTACTCTACATGGGGCGCACCAAGATGCCCAAAAATTAATAAGTGTATAATCATTATTTTTTAAATCTTCACTTGTATAAATTTTATTATCATTAAAACTTTTTAAGTTGATTTTTGTTAATTTATTACCAACTAAGTAGTCAGTGCTATAATTAGTTTCTCTATTTAATGAATTGTAAAATACCAAAAGAACAAAAATGAACAGTAAAACAATTATAGATCTAATTACTTTTTGCATTTCTAAATAAACTTAAAAACCCACCTAATGAAAGCAGGAATACGGATATCCAGATCCAGATCATAAGTGGTTTGTGCTGAAATTTGATATTGTAATATTCTGAACGATCAATATTACTCATTGTTAAATAATGGTCTCCTAAAAAGTTTGTTTGAATTGAGGCTTCGTATGTAAGAGTTTGAGGATTTTCATAAATTCTTATTTCGGGGTATAAAATTCTTCTTTTCATGGTGTTTGGATTATTTACCTCTAGTTTACCTACTACAGCTTTATAATTAGTTTCATGACTCAATTTAAGATCTAAAAGAGCAAATTCATAACCATCTATTTTTTTAGCCTCACCAAGTTTTAAATTAAAATCTTTTTCAACAGAAAAATTATGATTCAATCCAATAAATAAAATTAAAAAACCAAAGGATAAGTGAGAAATTATTCTTGGAAGACTTAATCTACTTTTTTTGAAAAAATCGAAAATAGAGGACATTATTAAAAATAAAGAAGATATTAAGATTAAATTTGAAATTAAACTGTAACTTTTAAAGAAATAAACTATTGCAAAATTTATTATAATTGCTCCACCAAGAATTAATAACATGCTTTTTAAGTTTGAAAATTTATTTTTAATCCATTTTGTTTGTGGTCCAATCGTCATAAAAAATAAAAAGGCTATTACAACTGGTATGATCACAGAATTGTAAAAAGGAGGGCCAACTGAAATCTTATTATTTGAAATTGCGTCTGTAAATATTGGGTACAAAGTGCCCAATAACACTGTTATTAAATAAAACATCATGAACCAATTATTTATCAAAACAAAAGTTTCTTTACTATTTAAATTAATTAAATCATTAGATGGCTTATATTTATTAAATAAAAAATAAATTGATATAAAAATCATTAAACTTAAAAATATTAAAATGTATATACCTCTCGATGGATCGTTAGCAAAAGTATGAACTGAATTAAGTATTCCAGACCTAACCAAAAAAGTACCTGTTACACTTAAAGTAAATGTCATTAAACAAAGTATTATTGTCCAAAAATAAAGCGTGTTTCTTTTTTCTAAAACTAATAAGCTGTGTAACAAGGCTGTCATTGCGAACCATGGGAGTAAGGATGCATTTTCAACTGGGTCCCAAAACCAAAAACCTCCCCAACCTAACTCGTAATATGCCCAGATAGATCCAACCAAAATTCCTAGTGTTTGAAAAGTCCAAGAGATCAAAACCCAACTTTTGATTGACTGAGCAAACAATCTACCAGAATAATTTGAAATCATTGAAGCCATCGCTGCAGAGAAATATATAGAAGACCCAACAAAACCAACATAAAGAAGAGGAGGGTGAATAGCTAGAGCTGGATCCT
>CACAWY010000017.1 GCA_902536385.1 uncultured Pelagibacteraceae bacterium | reverse complement strand
TTTAAGATAGGAGAAGTAAAAAATCTTAAAGAATTAACTAACTAGCTTTTCTTTTATTTCTTTCTCTCTCAAGTAAAGCAGTAAGAGAGTCTACCATAAAATCACTGGCATCGAAGATCTGGTCTCCCTTAAATTCTTTTGAAATATTTTTTTCTGAATCAGTCTTGTCCTCAATGACTATACCTTCAGTCGGAGAGTCATCTTTTAGATAAATACAAATGAGCCACTCATCTTCGGGGGTATCATCCCATTTAATATATATAGCTGACTCCTCTATCCTTTTATCTATACACCTCATTATAGGAAGATGTTTACTTAAATATCTTTTTGAAATCATAAAACAAAGTGAGTGGGAAGCCCTGTAGAAAGACTCAAGTGCATATTCTACCTTCTCCCGCTCCTCATTATAAATTCTCTCCTTCTCTAATAATATTTCTTTAGTATCACTGTCTTTTACTTCAACACCAAATTGAGTTAGTCGTTCTCTAATTGCTTCCTCAACTTTTTGTTGTCTTAAAGCTTTATACTTCTCTTTAATTTTATCTATTCGTAATTTGACTTCTTCGTAAGACTCTCTTTGTTGATTTAAGACATATTTTGAGAGTGCTTGAACTTCCTTTTCTTCTCGACGCACAAAGCTTTCTATTTTCTTTTCAAGCTGTATTTGTTCTAAAAACTTCCTTTGTTTCTCTGCTCGTTCTCGTCTAAGTTCAGCTTGATCCTCGCGCAAAAATCTTTTTAGATCGATTGATAATTGGCGACTTAGTTCTTTCTCCTCTTTTAGCTCAAGCGCTTTGGCTTTTAATGCTATTTCTTCTTGTTGCATGAAGCGTTTCTTTGTTTCTATTTTTTCTCTCTCCATTTCTTTTATTTTTTTCTGTTTTTGCTTCGCTCTTTCTTCTTGAATGATTTTTTTAATATTTGAAACTCGGTTAGAAATACCTTGAAAAAAATTTTGAAGAGATTTATCTAAATTAAAATTAAACCTTAGCATTGATTTAATTTTGTCACTTAAACTTAGAATTCCTGAAACTACTGCTCTTGTTTTTTGAGTTTTTTTTCGACTCGTCCTGAATGGAATAACTTTCTTTTTTCGATACTTAATTTTTTTTCTTTTTTTTTTGAATGATCTTTTTATTTTTGGTTTTCTTTTAGAAACTTTTTTTCTTTTTTTCGTAGATTTTTTAAATTTAAATCTTCTTGATTTAATCGACTTATTTTTCTTAAGTTTCTTTTTCTTTCTTTTCATACTGTTATCTTATGTAATAACAGTTTTCAGGAATAAAGGTAGTTTCTTGTTCTTTTGGCGTTATTAAAGTTTTTCACAATTTGTAATTGAAAAACTACTAAGTCTCTATATTTAAAAGCCGCTTCGCATGAAGCCATATAATATTCATAACACTTTAAAAATTTTTCATCGAATAAATCTTTTACTTTGCTTTTATTTGCTAGCAATCGTTCTAACCAACTTTCAAGGGTTTTATCGTAGTGCCTGATTAATGTTTCTATATCATTCACAATTAACCCTGTCTTTTCTATTGGATTTATGATTTGACTTAATGAGGGACAAACTCCTCCAGGAAAAATATATTTTTGAATGAAAAGATTAGCTGGTGTAGGTTTGTCAACTACACCAATTGTATGAAGTAAGAATATTCCATCATCTTTCAAAACCTCATTCATTTTTTTAAAGAAAATATTGTAGAATTTACGTCCAAAATGCTCAAAGGCACCAACTGAGGCAACTCTATCAAATGAACCTGTAACATTTCTGTAATCCATAATCTCAAACTTTACTTGATTATCTAAGTTTAGTTCTTTTGCTTTTTTTTTGCAGTAGTTTAATTGATTTTTACTCAAAGTAATTCCTAGGACTTCGCATCCTTTTGTTTTAGCCATTTCAAAAGCAAGTCCACCCCAACCGCATCCAACATCTAAAACTCTCATACCAGGTTTAATATCTAATTTTTTAATTATATGATCCACTTTATTTTGTTGGGCCTCTTCTAAAGTTTTAGTGTCATCAAACCACATAGCCATTGAATATTGACGTAATTTTTTATCTAAAAACAAATCATAGAGCTTTTCTCCTTTAGCGCCACCTACATCATAATGATGTTCAACATTTTTTTTTGATCTTCCTGGAAAATTAAAATTCGTTAAGGTCCTCCAAATACCGTAAATTTTTTTGGAAATTAAACTTGGTAGTGAAACTTCAGTTCTTCCAAGATTTTTAACAAAACTTAAAATAAATTCTCTTAAAGAAGCATTCTCAATTATAAGTTCTTCATTCATATATGCTTCCGGGAAGGCTATCTCAGGAAATAAAATTAATTTAGTTCCAAGACTTTCTTTTAAAAGTTTTAAGGTAATAGGCTTTTCTGATTTTGGATTACCGCAAATATATTTTTGACCCTTTGAATCAATTAGAATGATTCCATCTTTTTTATATATTTTTGATAAGACTCTAGCTAATAACATGATTTAAGCCGCTAAGTTTTTTTCGTTATTAAATTTAAGTTTATTTAATTTTTCAATAAGTTCTTTCTGTTTTTCCTCACTTAATAAAGTAAGTGGAGGTAGTATATTCTTATAATTTTCATCTTTAATCGAATGATAACTATGCAAGGCTGATATCAAATTATAGCCATCAAAGGTTTCTCTAACTCTTATTAATTGCTCATTTTTAGTCTGTGGGGTTTTATTTTCGAAATCATCAAACACTTTTCTAGCTAGAGAATGAGTCACATTAGTTACAGCAGAAATACATCCCGAACATCCAAGTTCTAATCCTTTAAGCAGCTTTGCCTCTGATCCTGGAAAGATCAAAAAGTTTGGGATTTTTAAATTTTCAAAAATGTTATAACTTGAATCTTTGATGCCAGTGATATTATCGGGGAAGGTGTTAACAAGATTTGTTACTGCTTCAGCTGAAAACTTGTAGCCGCTAAGTTTTTCAAAGTTATACAAAATTATTTTTACTTTAGGCGTTGCAGTTATTATTTTCTCATAAAATAAAAAAATTCCTGCATCGGTGTTGCCTTTATAATATGCAGGAGGCATAATTAAAAAATCTCTAAAGTCATACTCCATAGCATATTTTATCAATTCAATATTTTCATTAAGACTGTTGCAGCCTGTTCCTAAAAAAAACTGTTTTCTGAGTTTATGGGTAGAAATTTTTGAAATTAGCTCCATTTTTTCATTTTTTGAAATTAGTTGAGACATCCCTGTACTTCCAAAAAAGAAACAGCCGTGAAGACCATTTTTGATTAAATTTTCTGCATGAGAAATAGTAGCCTCAACGTTCAACGTTAAGTCTTTATTTAAAATCGACATCCCAGCTGCGTACACCCCACGTTTCAACATCTTATTGTCCCAATTTATTGAAATAAAATATAATATAAATTTAAAAAATGAAAGTTCTGATTCTTATAAATAAAGTAGGCCTTGGAGACTGTATAATTCACGTTAATTACATCCACGAAATCTCGAAAAGATATGCCAAACCAGTTTCAATATTAGCTAAAGAAAATACTAGAGCAAAAGACCTGTTCGGAGATGATCCTCATATTGGTGAAGTGATAACATTGGATCGTTTAAATGATAATTCAGGTAGCCATGATGGTATAAGTGGGTTTTTTAAATTAGCAAGAGATATCAGGGAGAAAAAATTTGATAAAGTATTTATCTTTAATAGTTCAATAAGATATTTTTTAGTTTGTAAATTTGCAGGTATAAAAAAAATAGCCCAATATCCTTTATTTAAAAAAAAGGCACAACATGTAGTCAATACTGCAAAAATCTTTACCGAGAATGAACTTAATAAAATTGTATCAACGCAACCAAAACTTTTGATTAGTGAAGACAAAATTCTAAAAGCTAAAAAAGATATATCTCAGAATCATAAAAATATTGTATTAGGAATAAGCGCGTCAGGATTAACAAAACGTTGGGGAATAAAAAATTTTATAAAATTAATTGAAAAAATTAATGAAAAACAAGCTTCCAAATTTTATTTAGCTGCGGGAAAAAATGATCAAAAACTAATAGATGAAATATTAAATTCAAACATAGGATCTAATTGTATTTCTTTAAATAATTTAAAGATAAATCAGATGATGCCTATAATAGCTAATTGTAATTTGTATTGTGGAAATGATACCGGTTTTATGCATATTAGCGCTGCTCTTAATTTAAAAACTGTAGCTTTATTTATGGATAGTCCAGTTCTTGCTTATGGGAAATATTCAGAAAATATTAATGTAATAATTCCAGAAGGTGAAACTGAGGAAACAACAACTCACGATACTCTAGGTGCAGATAAAATCTCTTTTGATAAAGTTTATAATAAATGTATTGAGTTTTTATCTAGCTAAAATCAGTTTTTATTATTTTTTCTTTTGCCTCATTTACCAATTGACTCAATCTAGAACTGTCTACATTGCGGTTCATGTCAGGGTGAATTTTTTTTTGTAATTGATTAGCTGCTTTTAAAACTTCTTCTTTGCTCGCTCCTTTTTTTAAACCTAATAATTTATAGGCTTCTTCTGATGTAAGGCTTGATGACCCTGGAGTTTGTCCAAATTGCCCTTCAGAAAATCTTCCTGCATTATTTTTCATGAATTGGATTAATCTCCATAATTGATACATTTGCAATGCTGTAAATCCTTTAATTTTAAGACCAGAGAGCAGGATCAACCACATTGGAAGACTAAAGATGAATTTACCACCAATTGTAAATAGAACGGCTAAAATTAAAGATAGATAAATTGCAATTTTTTTTATAGTGGTGGCTATCTTTTTTGAACTAGCCCTGGCGAACCAATTTAGAAAAAGGTAGATTACGACGAAAATGATAATTCCCAACAAAAACAAATTCATATAATTTCCTAGTATGAGTATACCAAAACTTAAAAAAATAAAGACTACGAAAAATTATCACGGTATTCCATTAGAAGATGATTATTCTTGGGTTGATCAGCCAAATATCCTTGAAGTTTTAAAGGATCCAAAAAAGTTAAATACTGATGTTAAGGATTATATAGAGGCTAACAACAAAGTGACTGAAGATTACTTCACAGACGTTAAAGAATTGCAGAAAAATTTATTTAACGAAATCAAAGGAAAAATTAAATTAGATGATACTGGATTAAAATATAAAGATAAAAAATATTATTATTGGGCTAAAACAGAAACTAAGGGTAATTACGGAAAGAGAATGAGGCAACTCATTGATGGAACTAAACCTGAAGAAGTTTTTTTTGATGGTGATTTGGAAAAAAAGAAATCTGGTTCAGAGTACTTTGGGATTGGAACAGTAAGTACTTCTTATTGTGATAATTTTATTGCTTATTCTCTAGATTTAAAAGGATCAGAATATTACACAATTTATTTGAGAGATCTTAGAACAGGAAAAAACGAAAAAGATGTAATTAAAAATACAAGCGGAAGCGTCACATGGGCTTTAGATAATAAAAGTTTTTTTTATTCAAAATTAGATCAATATCATAGACCTAGACAAATATTTAAACATGTCATAGGAACTTCCTCCGATCACGATCAGCTAATATTTGAGGAAAAAGATGAGACTTTTACTTGTGGTATAGGTATTACATCTGATGAGAAATATTTCATAATTGGAACTTCTGATCATATCACAACTGAAGAATATTTTTTTCCCACGGATTCTAAAGAAATTAATCCTGTACTTTTTCAAAAAAGAAAAAATGATATTCGTTACTCGATAGATTCTTGGCAAGGTTATTTTTATATTCATACAAATGAAGAGGCTAGAGATTATAAGGTGCTTAGGTGTAAGACTAATCAAATAGATAAATCAGAAGTTTTCATCCCTGCTAAAAAAGAGACTGTTGTCAGCGGTTTTGAATTTCTAGATGATTATATTATTAGATCTGAAAAGTCAGATGCAATTCCAAAACTTTATATTAGAAATATAAAAACCAACGAGGAAGAAGAAATAAAAATTTCCGATGAAACTATTGGTGTACCTGGAGTTTCGTTAATGCAGAAAGATACCAATACTACTAAGATAAGAGTTGGTTGGGAGAGTATGGCAACTCCAGGAAGAGTTTATGAGTATGATATCGTCACTAAAGAAAAAAAATTAGTTAAAGAAACAGAAATTCCATCTGGTCATGATCCTAGAAAATATGTAGTGGAGAGAATTAAAGCCAAGTCCCATGATGGTCGAATGATTCCTATTAGTCTAGTAAGATTAAAAGATGCAAAGCAAGATGGAAAATCAAAGGTCTTACTTTATGCTTATGGTGCTTATAAACATAGCATCTCTCCATCCTTTAGTGCATCAAGGTTTTGTTTGGTTGATAGAGGAATTACTTTTGCAATTGCACATGTTAGAGGTGGCGGCGATGTTTCAGATGCCTGGCATACGGAGGGTAAAAAAAAATTTAAGAAGAATACCTTTTTAGATTACATAGCATGCGCAAATCATTTAATTGAGCAAAGATACACTTATAAGGGTGGAATTTGTTTTTATGGTGGATCAGCTGGAGGTCTTACAGGTGGAGCAGTAGCTAACTTG
>CACAWY010000016.1 GCA_902536385.1 uncultured Pelagibacteraceae bacterium | reverse complement strand
AAATATAATTAAAATTTCCGTCCACTCCAGTGGCCAACCTAATAAGAAAATAATTATTTGTGTGATTACTAAGAATTGCCATGGTTGTAAATTCATTGATTTGAAGAAATGCTCAAAAACTTCATTCCGGTGAAATTTCTTCTTTAGATCTTTGCAAAGCTTATTTAGATAGAATTAAAAAATTTGAAAAAGATGTCCAGGCTTGGCAATTTTTAGACAAAAAACTTTTATTAGAAAAAGCTGAAGAAGCTGACACTTATAGAAAATCTGGAAAACCTTTAGGGCCACTTCACGGGATACCAGTTGCCATTAAAGATATTATAGGAACGTATGACATGCCTACCGAATGTGGGACAGTTTTTAGAAAAAAAATGTCCAATTCACAAGATTCTGAAATTGTAAACTTATTAAAAAATTCAGGTGCAATCATAATGGGTAAAACTGTTACTTGCGAACTTGCCTATATACATCCATCTAAAACAAAAAATCCTCATGATTATTCAAGAACACCAGGAGGATCATCAAGCGGCTCAGCAGCTGTAGTTGCGTCACATATGGCACCTTTGTCAGTTGGCTCTCAAACAGGTGGATCAGTAATTAGGCCAGCATCATATTGTGGAGTAGTTGGATATAAACCTTCGTATGGATTAATTTCCAGAAACGGTGTTTTAAAAGTTTCAGATAAACTAGATACAATGGGAGTATTTGGTAAAAGTGTTAAAGATGTTGCATTATTAGCTAAATCACTAATTAGAAAAGATTTACATGACCCTTCAACAATTTATTTTGCTGCTGATAACATGATTCAGGAATGTGAGAAAGGTCCAGTTTTTGATACTAAGTTCATTTTTTATAAAACAAAAAATTGGAAAAATATAAATAAAAAATCACAGCAAGCTTTTGAATTTCTAATAAAGAACCTCAAAAAAAACATAGAGGTTTTTGATACACCGTCATACTTTGACGATATACCAAAGTATCATCAAATCATTCATGAAGTTGATATGGCAAATAATTTTCAAGTTTACTATAAAAAAGATAAAACTAAACTTTCAAAAGAAATGAGAGAAGCTATCTCTAGAGGATTAAAATATTCAGCAAAAGAATATGCTGATGCTTCAGATTTTATGAAACAAAGTTATGAGTCCTATAAAGAAGTTTTTGAAGATTACCACGGAATTATTACTCCATCATCAAGCGGAGTTGCTGACAAAGGATTAAAATCTACTGGAAGTGCGGACTTCCAAAAAATCTGGACTTATCTTGGTTTGCCCACAATTTCATTACCTTTACTTACAGGTGAAAATGACTTACCATTAGGAGTTCAGTTGGTTGGTGATAAACTTGATGATTTAAGATTTTTAGGTACAGCTAACTGGCTTGAAAAAAATTGTAGAGATGAAGGATAAAATTACAATAATAATTGGCGTTGGTCTCTGTACCCTTTTTTTAATTGGTTTAGCCACAACATTGACTAGATCAATGATGATAGGATTTTTTGATGTGCTTCCTGTTTATATTTTAATGGGTATGGTAATTGTAATGATGTTCTATGAAGCCTTCATTGACAAAAAATAATCCTTACGCTCCTTATTTACTTTTGTTAATCCAGCCAATTTTTATGGCTACGAATACTATTGTTGCAAGAGGAGGTGTGGAGTCTGTGCCGCCTATTTCTTTAGCGTTTTGGCGATGGTTTACAGTATTCATAATATTAGTTCCCTTTTTTTTTAATGAAATTTTAAAATTCAAAAAAGAGTTTAATAAAGAGTTTTTTAAACTGTTTTTCTTAGGCTCAATGGGTTGTGGTATATGCGGGGCTTTTCCAAATCTCGCAGGTATGACAACAACAATGGCAAATATTGGTATAATCTATACATCTTCACCAGTAATTATAATCTTTTTATCAATTTTATTCTTTAAAGAAAAAATTAATTTTTTTAGGATAATGGGACTTCTAATTTGTATTGCAGGTGTTTTTACAATTATATCAAAAGGTAATTTAGATTTTTTGATAAATCTAAATTTTACAACAGGCGATCTATGGGTCTTGGGAGCAGCTTTAGGTTGGGCTCTTTACTCAATTTATTTATTAAATTGGAAATCAAAATTTAGTTTAATGGCTCGATTTACTTTAATCGCAATGTTTGGATTTATTTCACTTTTCCCATTTTTTGTTTTAGAAAATATTTACTTTGCTAAGACTAACTACAATCAGACTTTTTTGTTCTGGATTATATTTGCTGCTATTTCTCCTAGTATTATTGCTTTCTCATTATATACAAGGTTACAAAAATATGTTGGTGCATCATTTGCTGGGTTCACTTTATATTTATTTGCAGTTTATGGATCTATATTTGGAATTATAATTTTTGAAGAACCACTTCTTAGTTTTCATTACCTAGGTGGTTTACTGGTCTTCACTGGAGTTTATTTCGCTAGGAAAAAAGCATGAAGTATCTTTATTTAGCTTTATCATCAATTATATTAGCTTATATCATAATCGTACTTTTTACTTATTTGTACCAAAGAAAATTACTTTATCACCCAAGTGAAAACAACTACACTGGAGACGGGATCCAATTTGAATATAAAGAAGTTTTTATTGAAGTTGATAAAGATATAAAACTTAAATCATGGTTTTTAGAAAAAGATTTAAAAAAAAATAAAACAATTTTATATTTCCATGGGAATGCCGGTGATCTAACAAATAGAGTTCATAAGCTAAATGAATTAAATAAACTAGATGTAAATATTCTTATTATTTCATGGAGAGGTTTCAGTGGCAATTCAGGCAAACCTACAGAAAATAATTTGTATAGTGATGCAAGAAAATCAGTAGAATGGTTAAAGGAGGTTGGAGTAAAAAATAAAAATATAATTTTATACGGTGAGTCACTTGGCACAGGCGTAGCTACAGAATTGGGTCAGGATAATTCTTTTGCTGGTATTGTTTTAGAGTCTCCATTCACCTCAATTGCTAATGCAGCAAAAATTTATTACCCGTATTTGCCAATCGATCTATTAATAAAAGATAGATACGACTCTTTAAAAAAGATTAAAAACATAAATATTCCTATCTTAATTATGCACGGCAAGAAAGATGATGTTGTTCCTTTTAAAATGGGTAAAGAATTATTTGAGAAGGCCAATAACCCAAAATATAGTTATTTTTCTGATAATGATGATCATATGATGGAATTTAATGATCAACTGATAAATTCTTTAAAACAGTTTTTAGACCTCAATACCTAATAACGCTTTTGAAAAATATTCAGCATTGAAAGGTTGCAAGTCATCTTCTTTCTCACCCATCCCAATTGCAACAATAGGTAAATCATATTTCTTACAAATAGCAAGGACCACGCCACCTTTAGCAGTGCTATCAAGTTTTGTAATTATAAGACCAGTAAGATTATGTATTTTACTAAATTCTTCAACTTGATTTAATGCATTCTGGCCTGTAGTTGCATCAAGAACTAGAATTATTTCGTTTGGAAATGACTCATCAATTTTTTTCAATACATTGATAATCTTTTTGTACTCTTCCATTAGATTTTTTTTATTTTGTAGCCTTCCTGCTGTATCAATCAAGGCTATATCAATTTCATTTTTTTTTGCGAATTCAGCAGTTTTAAAAGCAACAGAAGCTGGGTCACTATTTATTTCTGACTTAATTATATCTACTTTTACTTTTGCAGCCCAAACTTGCAGCTGATCAATTGCTGCCGCTCTAAAAGTATCTGCAGCTCCAAAGACGACTGATCTATTATTTTCTTTAAAATACTTTCCAAGTTTCCCGATACTAGTTGTTTTTCCAACGCCATTAACACCAGATACAACAATCACAGCAGATTTTGCATTTCCCATCAGACTTAAATCTTTTTCGTACTTTTGGAGATTTATTGCCATTTTATCTGCTAACAATTTTAAAATTTCTTTGTGATTGTCTAATTTCTTATCAATTTTTAAGCTTTCAAAATCTTTTCTAAGTTCTTTAGCTACATCAACACCAGCATCAGATGAAATAATTAATTCCTCAAATTCTTCAAGAATGCTAGCATCAATTTTTTTTTTTGAAAAAATATTTTTAAAGCCGTCCGTAAGACCTGACGAACTTTTCCCAAGTCCTGATTTAAACTTATCAAAAATTCCCATTTTATATTTCTACTTTTACATTCTTTATTTCCGACACTGGACCAGTCATAAAAATAATATTTTTTTCATCTAAAGCTATATTTAAGACTCCCTCTTTAAATTTAATATCAACTTTGTTTTCAACTAATTTATTATAATTTCCAGCAACAGCTGTTGCGCAAGCTGCTGTTCCACATGCTTTAGTAAGACCAGCACCTCTTTCCCAAACATTTACTAAAATATTCCTTCTATCTAAAATTTGAGCAAACGTTACATTAGTCTTCTCAGGAAATAATTCATGATTTTCAATTAAAGGCCCTATTACTTTTAAATCGTGTTTAAAACAATCATCTACAAAAAAGACTATATGGGGGTTCCCTACATTTAGACAAAATCCACCAGTAAACTTTTGGCCTTTTATTTCTATTGAGACGTCAGTAGGATTTATTGTTTTTGATAACGGAATATCTTCAAAATTAAATAAAGGTTTTCCTATTTCAAGTTCTACCATTAAATTACCAACAATTTTGGAATTGAGACTTCGATTACTTGTTTTTAATCTAATTTGCTTAGTGTTTAATTTTTGGCTTAAAAGATAAGCTACACATCTTGATCCATTTCCGCATGCACTTACTTCACCACCGTCAGAATTAAAAATTGTTATTGGGAAAAAATTCTCTTTTTCTTTTTCGATGAAAATTATTTGATCAAAACCAATATTGCTTCTTTTTCCTAACTCAATGATTTTATCTTTTGTTAAGTTGATTGGATTTGATCTTCTATCGATAATAATGAAATCATTACCCAATCCATCCATTTTATATGCGTTAATCGTTGCCATAATTGATTAGTATAATTATTCATTGACTTTTAAAACCCCAAATTGTAGTTTCCACTAACTTTCCGCAAATACACACGTTTTTGCGGTGCTCTTGAAAACAAGAGTGTCGACACTAGTCAGCGAAGGTTCGCCCACTAGTGCGATAGGTGTTGGGTGCAATTAAAATGTTTGAAAATTTAACAAATAAACTAGAAAGTATTTTTTCTAAATTAAAGAGCGCTCCCTCATTAACCGAGGAACAAGTTGACTCTGGTTTAAAAGAGATACGATTAGCTTTATTAGAGGCTGATGTGGCTCTTCCTGTTACTAAAGAATTTATAGCCAATGTTAAACCAAAAGCTATTGGTAAAGAAATAATAAAATCAACATCTGCTGGCCAGATGATAGTTAAAATTGTATACGATGAATTAGTAAATATTTTAGGTTCCAAAAATGAAGAGCTTAACTTCAAAGCTGTTCCACCAGTTTCTCTTTTATTAGTTGGATTACAGGGTTCAGGAAAAACAACTTCCGCTGCAAAGTTAGCAAAAAATATAGAGAAAAATTATAAAAAAAAAGTGATGGTAGTTAGCTTAGACGTTTACAGACCAGCAGCTCAAGAACAACTTAAATTACTTGCCGAAGCTAATGGAATTCAATGTTTGCCTATAGTTGACAAACAACAACCAATTGACATTACTAAAAGAGCATTAAATGCAGCTAACCTTAGTGGCTCAGATGTTATTATTTTTGATACGGCAGGTAGAACTCAGATAGATTTACCTATGATGTCTGAGATTAAGCAAATTAAAGACATTACAAAACCAGCAGAAACAATTTTAGTAGCTGACTCGTTGACAGGACAAATAGCTGTTAATGTTGCAAGAGAATTTGACACTGCTGTTAATCTTTCTGGAATTATTCTTACCAGGGTTGATGGTGATGCAAGAGGTGGTGCAGCATTAAGTATGAAACATGTGACGGGAAAACCAATTAAATATATTGGAGTTGGAGAAAAAATTACTGATCTTGAACTTTTCCATCCTGATCGATTAGCCAACAGAATCTTAGGAATGGGTGATGTAGTAACCTTAGTAGAGAAAGCTCAACAAGATTTAAGCGATGAAAAAATTAAAGAAACAGAGGATGAAATAAAAAAAGGAATATTCACTATGGACTCATATCTTTCGCAGTTAAGGCAAATGAAAAAAATGGGAGGCATGGAAGGAGTTATGTCTATGTTACCGGGAGTGAATAAAATGAAAGCAAAAATGGATCAAGCCAATATAGATGAAAAAATGCTCATGGAAAATGAAGCAATAATTTTATCAATGACCAAAAATGAAAGAGAAAATCCAAAAATTATTAGTGGATCAAGACGTAAAAGAATTTCTAAAGGAGCAGGTGTAGATGTTTCAAAAATTAATAAACTATTAAAACAATTTAAAATGATGTCAGACATGATGAAAAAAATGTCTCAAGGAAAAAAAATTCCATCAGGGATGATCCCAGATGAAATGCTCAATCAACTAAAATGAAAGGTGTAAAATGTTAAGAATAAGACTATCAATGGGTGGTGTAAGAAAAAGACCTATTTATAAAATTGTAATTGCTGACAGTAGATACCCAAGAGATGGAAAATTTATTGAAAAAATTGGCTCTTATAATCCTTTACTTCCGAAAGAGAAAAAGGAAAGAATAAAAGTAGAAACAGAAAGAGTAAAATATTGGATGAGCAAAGGAGCTCAGCCAACGATGAGAGTTTCTAGATTACTAGGAGAGTTGCAGTTAATGCCAATGCCAAAACCTGGGAATAATCCTCAAAAGGCAATACCAAAAAAAGATAGAAAAAAAGCTGAAGGAGATAAAAAAGAAGAAACTAAAAAAGATGCACCAGCAGCTGAC
>CACAWY010000015.1 GCA_902536385.1 uncultured Pelagibacteraceae bacterium | reverse complement strand
TCTTAAAAAATTTATAAATTCTAATTTTAAAGATCATCCAGGAAATACTGATAAATTTTGGTTTCCAACAACACGAAAAGACGCAAGTAAGTGGCTAGATGAGTTTTTGAAAGAGAGAATAAAGTTTTTTGGAGATTATGAGGATGCTGTAACAGATAAATCAAATACTGTTTTTCATAGCGCACTAAGTCCACTTATAAACATAGGTTTAATAGCCCCAGAGGAGATTATAGAGAAGTTAAGAAAGATTGAAAATAAAGTACCTATGAATTCCTTAGAAGGTTATATTAGACAGATCATAGGTTGGAGAGAGTTTATGAGAGGAATTTACCAAAACTATGATCAACGATTAGATAGTACTAATTTTTTTAATCATAAAAGAAAAATGAAAAAATCTTGGTATGACGGGAATACTGGTTTGGATCCGTTAGATCATGCAATCAATAATGCTAAAAACTTCGGCTGGTCACATCATATAGAAAGACTAATGATATTGGCAAACATAATGAATCTTTGTGAGATAAATCCTAAACAAGTTTACAAATGGTTTATGGAAATGTTCGTAGATTCATCTGACTGGGTAATGTCGCCAAATGTTTATGGGATGGGATTATTTAGTGACGGCGGGATATTTGCAACTAAACCTTATATTTGTGGATCTAGTTATTTTCTTAAAATGATGCACTTTAAAAAAGGTCCTTGGTGTGATGTGATGGACGGATTGTATTGGAAATTTATAGATAGACATAAAAAATTCTTTTTAAAAAATCCACGTCTTGCAATGATGGTCAGAGTTTCTGAAAAAATGAATAAAGAGAGAAAAACAAGAATTTTCAAAGCTGCTAATAATTTTATAAAAGAAAACACCAATGGTTAAAGTTTTTTTTAACAATTCATGTAATATTTGTAGAGCTGAAATCAATCATTACAAAAAACATAGTGATAACAGTGTTGAGTGGATAGATGTTACTAATAATGAAGAGGCTCAGAAAATTACCTCAAAATCATACAAAGAACTTTTAAGAAGAATGCATGTTATACAAGATGGTAGAGTAATTGATGGAGCAGAGTCTTTTTTAATAATTTGGAAAAATGTTCCTAAATATAATTTTTTATATAAAACATTTAAGATTAAACCTTTATTTTTTATATTAAATATCTTTTATGAAATTGCAGCTTATTTTCTTTTTATAAAAAATAAACACCAACTAAATGATAAAAAAAACTAATTTGCCAAAAAAAACTTGTCCAGTTTGTAATAAACCTTTTTCTTGGAGAAAAAAATGGAGACTAAATTGGGAGAAGGTTAAATATTGTTCAAAAAAATGTTCCTCTAAATAAATTATTGTAAATTAAAACTAGTTAAAATTTTTGGAATATTATTTTTAAAATTGAAATACCCTTTATTAGAAAATTGCCAAGAAAATTTATCTTCCTCTCTCAAAATAAAATTTAATTCTAAATTTTGCTTTTTCCTTATAGTATTTAAATAAGAATAATTCTCTCCAATACTTGGGTGAATGACATCAAAAGAGTTAATTTCACCCACCAGAGTTTTAAATTTTACTTCATCTATGATTTTTAAATCTTCAAATCTTTTTTTTTGGTCTTCAATTATTTTTGACTTATATTCTAGTACACCTTGTTCGAGCTTCAACTTTCGAGCCTCATTACTTAGAAAAACTAAGTAAACATTTTTATATTTTTTTAAATTTTTATTTTCTAAATTTAACTCATTTTCAAAAAGTAATAAATTTTCATTTGAATTGTCTTCTGTAGTAAAACTTAGTGGATTTAATTTATATTCTCTTTTGTCTGTTAAAGGTAAAGCATTCTCATTTAATTTAATATTCTTATATTTATTTTTTGTAAACTTGCTTATATTCCATGATTGAGCAACATAGTGCTTTCCTTTAGTTTGAAGTCCAGCAACCCATCTCCAACTCAATGTGTTAGAAGCAGCATCGCCATCAAATAAATGTTTCATAAAGAATTCTGCACCTTTTTGCCAAGGTAGATTTAATGTAAATATCCAAATGCTAGCAAACCACATTCTTGTATGATTATGTAAATAATTATTTTCTTTAAGCTCTTTTACCCAATCATTAAAACATTCAATTTGAGTTTCACCATTGATTGCCATTTTATAATTTTCATCTTCCCTTAATTCTTTTAAGTCTTCTACAAAGTCAGTCCAAACTTGAGGTCTAAGTTCTAACCAACCTTTCCAGTAAACTCTCCAAAATATTTCTTGGACATATTTTTCAACTTTTTGATATGGAAACTTTGCTAAAACTGTCTTTGCAACTTCATATTCAGTTATTAATCTGTGAGAGATGTAAGGTGATAAGCAAGATACATTTGATTTATCTTTTGGCCCTAAATCAAAATTTCTTTTGAAACTATAATTTGCTAATTCACTATTTATAAAAGCATCGAGCTGTTTTAAAGCTCCTTCTCTTGAGATTTCGAATTTCATTAATCTTCGTCATCCCTCCACTCGTCGATAAAAAGTTTCCAACACGCAAAAGAGACACAAATAATTCCGACACAAAAACCCAGAAGAACACCATTATGCTTTCCCAAATATATTGTTCCATAATGAGTGCTAAGTATCGGCGGCAAAACCAAAATAGCCCCTATAATTATATATCGAATTGCAAAAGGAGGTCTTTTCAAATGGAATTACCTTGATCTGTTGGCATTGAAACACCTGAGGTAAACCAACAACTTTTACAATTTTGATCATTACCTTTTTCAACATGCCATAAATAATAGAACTGTTTTTTTTCTTCGCTTAATACTTTTACACCGTAAACAAATTTATTTTCAGTATTCATTACTAAATCTATTTTATGAGAAAAATGATTTAAAAGAATTTTATAATGCACGTCATATAGCATTATTCTAAATCGAGCGTAAGGCCCAGTCATCTTTTTGTTTTCCGGATGAGCAAATAACCATGTTTGTTTAATTCCTGTGTCATTGACATCGTTATTTTTGAGAGCGTCTAATTGAATTTTTATTACATCGTAAGCAGATAAATTTTCAGCAGGTTTTATCATTTCTGCATTAGCAGAGTTTATCAACCCAACAAAAAAAATTGACAAAAGTACTTTTTTTAATTCCATATTTTTTTCAAGGTCTCTTCTCTTCTACACCCCTTTTTATACATTAGATATCTAATAAAGTTTTTTTCATAATAATCTTGGTGATAATCTTCGGCAGGATAAAATTTCTGGAATTTCCACACTAAAGTTACTATTTTATTGTTAAATAATATTTCCAATTTTTTGAAAGATTTATCGATAAATTCTTTTTCTAGTTGTGTTTGAAAAAAAACAACAGATCTATAATGTTTACCTTTATCACAAAATTGACCAACAGAATCAAAAGGGTCTATGTTTTTCCAATAAATTTCTAAAAGTTTTTCATAACTTACTATTTTTGGGTCATAAGTAACTTCGATAGTTTCAACATGACCAGTGTCTTTATAAATCACGTCTTGGTAAGTTGGATTTTTAAAATGTCCACCAGAGTAACCCGAAATAGTTGAAATGACTCCATTAATTTGATCAAATGACTCCTCCATACACCAGAAACATCCGCCAGCAAAATATACTTTTTTCAAATCTTGGGAATTTGCAAAAGAATTGAGCATTAAAATTGAAATAATAATAAAATATATTTTCACTATTTGATGATATATTAAAAAATATGAAAAACGATGATCAAATTGTCATAGATAAAGATAAAGAAAAAATAGATAATATTTGTGAAGAATGCAAAAATGAGGATGAAACAGTTAAGCAAAATTTAATAATGTATAGCTATAAAATTTGTAATAGCTGTAATATTTCTAAAAGAATATTTCCTATTTAAATTCCTTTAAATAAAACAAGTATTAAAAATAAGAAAAAAGCTTGAACTAACCAAGAAACAACTACCACTCCAAAAGCTTTCCATAAACTGTCATAATCTAATGCAGATTTAACTGCTACTACCATACACGCTAGCATCCAAAAAGCTGAACCAACAAACGTTACTGTCATAAGTTCTGGGGTTACCCCAAAAATCCTGATTAATCCTGGTGCGCTTGAAAAGCCAATCGTTCTTAAAAGTTCGCCATGATCACTTTTAGTTTTATTATCACCAAATAATTTAACACCAACAAAATAAATGATATAAGCCCAAACATACCAACTTAGCAAAGACAATGCTGGGGCAATCAAAAAATTTGATGCTCCTAAATGTATTGAACCTACGCCAGCTGCTAAACTAGACAAAACAACAACCACACCAGCTTGAAAAGTTGCTTTTTTATCTTTTTCTACCTCTTCAAATAATTCTATATCGATTTTGATGGCCCTAAATATTCTACTTATAAACAAATTTATCATTTATTTTAAAAAAGGTTTTAAAAGTTTCAGAATTTTATTATGTAAACTTCTATTTGACGTGGCTAAAATGTTTCCTCCTTTTTCAGCGGCTTGATTATTCCAATTAGTAACTATTGCTCCAGAATTTTTTATAATTGGTATCAATGGAAGTATATCATAAGGTTTTAAATTTGCTTCAATAACTGCATCAACTTTTCCCTCTGCAAGCAAACAATAATTTAAGGCATCAAAGCCGGCTAACCTAAATGACCAACCAAACTTTTTAATTACTCTAAGTTGTCTTTCATAGCTTAAGGTCCCGTGAAAATTTCCTATTATTTTAATAGTTTGCAGATTATCATTATTAGATGATCTAAGGATAAATTTTTTCTTATTTTTAAATACATAAGATTTACTTTGATCATTTATATAATATTTATTTAATTCTGGGAAATTTGCTAATCCTAAAAGTGACTTATCGTGATAAGATAAGCTAATTAAATTCGACCAAGTCGGCGCACCTATAACAAATGCTCTAGTTCCATCAATTGGATCGATAGACCATTTTAAATTATTTGATGAGAACTTGTCGTGAAATTCTTCTCCAATTATTGCGTCTTGTGGAAAATTTTTATTAATTAATGATCGAATGTATCTTTCAAAAGCTTTGTCAAAATTTGTGACTGGGTCAAAATCTTTTTTTGATTTAGATTTGTTATTAACTTTAATCCCAGATTTAGATTGTCTTTTATAAAATAAGTTTAATTTTAAAGGTAATTTCTTTAAAAAGTTGAATGATTTTTTATAATTCATTATGTGTATATAGCTTAATTTAAAAAAAAATATATATGAAAATACCAAAAAAATTAGAACCTTTGATAGCTGGATTTGCTGCCTCAATAATAATAGGGATATTATCATTCTTGAGCTTTGAAACATCCACAGGATTTTGGTTAATGTTTTCTTTTGGCTCTACAACTCTGATAGTTTTAATATTTTATGAAAGTGAATTTGCACAACCATCAAATATTTTTTTCGGCCACTTACTAGGAATCATAGTTGGAATACTGTTTAATAAATTTTTTGGTATATCATTCATTACTCTCGGTTTATCAGTTGGAACTACTGTTACTTTAATGATGTATCTTAAAATTATTCATCCGCCAGCAGCAGCAAATCCTTTGATAGCTTTATTCGCCGATGTTTCTCTTAATTATATAATTTTTCCTGTAATAGTTGGAAGTATTGTGATTATCTTTTTAACCATTTTAATTAACAGGTTTATTTTAAAAAGATCTTATCCAAAAAAATGGCTTTAATTTAATAAGAATATTGCGCTATTTAAAACTAAGGCATAACCCGACCAAGATAAATAAGGAATCATTAAAATAAAACTAATTTTATCTTTAATAAAATATTCTCTCATTAAAATTATTATAAAGATCAAAATTATTAAAAGATTCAACAAAGCTAAACCAATCTGATGAAATCCAAAAAAAACTATTGTCCAAGTGCTATTAAAAAAAATATGAATTAAATATATTTTCAAAATTTTGCTATCAAATGTTATTGTCCATATTTTCCAAATCGCTAATGACATCATTAAATATAAAGTAGACCAGACAGGCGCAAACACCCAACTTGGAGGGTTAAAACTTGGTAATATTAATTGCGAGTACCAAGGCTCTTTAAACGCTGATGTCGCGTAGCTTCCTATTACAGGGGCTAAAAAAGTAATGAGTGTTATTATGGCTAAAGATAAATATTTATTCTTTGTCATAATATAAGATATAACTAATTCATGTCAGAAAATCAGAAAAAAATTTGGATAACTGGTGCCTCTAGCGGGATAGGAAAAGCTGTAGCTGAAAAATTTGCGAAGGAAGGTTGGAAAGTTGCTGTTTCAGCAAGAAGAAAGGAGTTATTGGATGAATTAGCTGAAAGTCAAAATATAACGTCCTTTCCTTTAGATGTGACTAATCGAGATCAAATAAACAACGTATTCAAAAGTATTTTAAATGAATTTGGTAATTTAGATATATGTTTATTTTCAAGCGGAACATATGAGCCAAAAGATGAACAAAGCATAGATCCAGATAAAATTAAAAATGTAATTAATGTTAATTTTTTAGGTGTGATCGATTGTGTAAAAACCGTTGAAGATTACTTTAAACAAAAAAAATCTGGACATATTTCAATTGTTTCTTCAATTGCGGGTTACAGAGGATTACCTAATTCTAGTGGTTACGGTCCATCAAAGGCTGCTTTAACTAATTTTAGTGAAAGCATTTATTTTGATTTTAAAAAATTTGGAGTGAGAGTCTCAGTTGTATCGCCTGGTTTTATTAAAACTCCTTTGACTGATAAAAATGAATTTCCTATGCCTTTCTTAAAAACCCCTGAGTATGCTGCAGAAAAAATTTTTAATGGTTTGGTAAAAAGTAGCTCATTTGAAATTCATTTCCCAAAAGGATTAACTTTAACTTTAAAATTTTTGAGAATATTACCTTATAGACTGTATTTATTTTTAGTAGACAAGCTCGTGAAACGATAATTAAAGATTAGAGGCGACGAACTCCCAATTAATTAATTTATCAAAAAAATTTTCTAAGTAAGCTGGTCTTTTGTTTCTATAATCTAAATAGTAAGAGTGCTCCCAAACATCACAGCCTAATATTGGTTTCATATTTTGAATAATAGGATTTTCAGCATTTGGTGATTTAGTTACTACAAGCTTATCTTCTTTTAAAGATAGCCAACACCATCCAGAGCCAAACTGAGTTGTTCCAGCGTTGATAAATTCTTTTCTAAATTTTTCAAAACTTTCGAAATCTTGTTTAATCTTTTTTTCAAGTTTAGATGGAACATTTCCTCCGCCATTAGGTTTCATGCACTTCCAAAAAAGATTATGATTCCAGTGCTGGCTTGCATTATTAAAAATACCTACTTTTTTTTCAGCAGATGATTTTTTAATTATATCTTCCAAGGACAATTTCTCATAGTCAGAACTTTTTATAAAATTATTAAGATTTGTAATATATGTTTGGTGATGTTTGCCATGATGTAAATCCAAAGTTTGCTCGGACATTATTGGAGAAAGAGCTGAATTAGCATAATCTAATTTAGGAAGTTCAAACATGTTAATCTTTTACAAACATTACTGTTAATTCTGCAACTTTAATTCCAAATTTAGTCATTGTAGCTCTATTAATTGCTACACGCTCATCTTGCATGAAAATCCAATCATCAAAAGTAATTTTAATATTTTTTCCCTTAACTGGTACAAGTAATACGTATTCAAATTTAAAAGCTGGACCGTATGAATAGCCTTTTGCAGTTCCAACAACATCTGAAGCTGTGCCCTCGTAATTGTGTTCATTAATTTTTTTAATAGTCCATTGACGAGTTTGTCTTTCTCCATCATTCCAATCAAAAACTTCATCTAAAATTAATTGGGATCCATCCCATTTTCCATTTAAATCAGCTTTAAATTGTCTTGTAACTTTTCCAGATCTATTTTGTAATACTCCCCAAGCTTTGACATTGCCTGATAAATAATTTTCGATGACTAGTCTCGGTTTTTGATCTTTAAAATCTGTTGGTTTCATTTTGTTTGCACATCCTGTTGTTAAAATTAGTAAAAATAGTACTATAATTTTTTTCATGACAAATATCTATTAGACATGGAGAATTGAATCAAGTTAATGTTTCTGGACTTAAAACCACCTTCACAATAAGATAAATAAAATTCCCACATACGCTTGAAATAATCATCAAAACCAAGTGGGCTAATTTTTTCCCAAACGTCTAAAAAATTTTTTCTCCAAGTTGCTAAAGTTTTGGCATAATCATCAGAGTAAGTATTAATTTTTTCTAGTTTTAAGTCGTTTTTTTTAATTAGATTTTCTATAAACTGAATTGAGGGTAAAAAACCGCCTGGAAATATATATTTTTGAATAAAATCCTCATTCGCCCTATACCTTTCAAATAATTTATCTTTTATCACAATGCCTTGAATTGCAGCAGTACCATTATAATTAAGAACATTTTTAATTGTACCAAAATATTGGTCCATATATTTTTCACCGACAGCTTCTATCATTTCTATTGAAGCTACGTGATCATATTTTTCCTTAAGATCTCTATAATCTAAAAACTTAACATTTACTTTATTGTTTAGCCCTGAGTTGAAAATCTTTTTTTTTGTAAACTCATATTGATTTTTTGAAATCGTGATACAGTCTACACTCACATCATAATTTTTTGCTAAGAATTCAGCAAAACCGCCCCAGCCACACCCTATTTCTAAAACCTTGTTACCATTTTTTATATTCATCAAATTTATAAGCTCTTGAAATTTATTTCTTTGAGCGATTTCTAAATCATCTTTCTCGTTTTTATAGACCGCGCTGGAATAAGTAAGTGATTTATCAAGCCATAACGAAAAAAATTCATTCCCTAAATCATAATGTTTTGAAATATATTTTTTACTTTGAGATTTTGTATTTGATGCAAATATCTTTTTTAGAAAATTTTTGATTTTTTGTAATTTTAAACTTCCTGAAAAAGAATAGATTGTATTGATATTTCTCGCTGTAATTTCAATTAAGTTTGTTAGATTTG
>CACAWY010000014.1 GCA_902536385.1 uncultured Pelagibacteraceae bacterium | reverse complement strand
AGAAAACACATGCTTGACCAGGAGACACTCCGGTTTCTTTATCGAGTATATCTATTTTTGCATAATTATTTATAAAATTAACTTTAGCTTTCAAAAGTTTACCAGTTGATCTTACCTTAATATTAATAATTTTTTTAAATTCTTCTTTAGGTGCTAAAATATTTATGTCTCTTAATAAAATTGTTTTTATTTCTAAGTTTTCTTTTTGACCTACTATTACTGTATTTGAATCGGCATTTATATTAATCACGTACAGCGGTTTATCACTAGAAATTTTAATTCCTTTCCTTTGTCCTATTGTATAATTAATTATACCTTCGTGTTCACCTATTTGTTTTCCTGACAAATCAATTATTTTTCCTTTTTTAAATGACTCTGGTCTAAATTTTCTGATTACTGAACTATAGTCTCCATTTGGTACAAAGCATATGTCTTGACTATCAGGTTTATCAGCAACATTTAAATTTAGTTTTTTTGCAATAGACCTTGTTTCAGATTTATCAATTTCACCTAACGGAAATCTTAGATAATCAAGTTGCTCTTGGGTTGTGCTAAATAAAAAGTAACTTTGATCTCTATTGTGATCTTTTGCTCGGTACATATTAGCATGACCGTTACTTTGTATTCTTGACACATAATGGCCAGTTATTAGCGCATCTGCTTTTAAATCTTTTGCATATTTAAATAAGTCCCTAAACTTTACTGTTTGATTACATTGAACACATGGAATAGGTGTTTCTCCTGAAGCATAACTATCTATGAAAGAATCAATTACTTCAGACTTAAATTTTTTTTGGTAATACAAGATTTCATGATTTATATTTATTTTTTCAGAGACTCTTTTAGCGTCAAGTATGTCTTGACCTGCACAACACTGTCTACCTTCTCTCGATTGCTTTGAGTCATCGTAAAGTTTAAGGGTAATACCAGTGACGTTATAACCTTCCTGTTTCATTAAAGCTGCTACAACTGATGAGTCAACGCCACCAGACATAGCGACTACTAATTTAGTTTCTTTTTTTGTTTTATTAATTCCTAGAGAATTCATATTTAAAAGTGTATAATATATTTATTATTTTTTTTCCATAATGCTTATTGATTTTGAACCAGGAGATTACGTTAAAAACCCTGCAAATAGTGAATGGGGCATAGGGCAAGTTCAATCAATTATAGGGAATAAAGTGACTGTTAATTTTGAGAATTTTGGAAAAAGAGTGATAAATATTGAAAATGTAAAATTAGAAAAAATAGTAAAAAATACTTTATGAGAAATGAATAAAATTGAACTTAAAAAATTAACTGAAGCATTAATTGAAACTGTGAATTATGCTGGGCAAGAGTCAATTAGGCTTTATGATGAGGGCTTAAAGATAGACATAAAGGAAGATGACTCGCCGGTCAGCAATGGAGATTTAAGAGTTAACGACCTGCTAACTAAAAAAATATCTGAGCTAACTCCTAATATAAAAATTGTGTCTGAAGAAACAGTAAATCTAAAAATTAAAAACTCTTCAAATATTTTTTGGTTAATAGATCCTATTGATGGAACAAAAGAATATATCGCTGGAAAAGATGAGTACACTATTAATGCAGCTCTTGTAATTGATAAAGTTCCATTGGTTGGACTTGTAGGTGTTCCGAGAAAAAAAAGGCTATTTTTTTCTTACGGGCCAGGAGAAAGCTTTTTAATAGAGGAGGGAAAAATAAAAAAAATTTCTTGTAAAAAACAGCGACCCAAAGGAGATATTGTTGCGCTTTCAAGCGTAATAAAACCATCAGATTTGATTTTAAATAAACTAAAGGAATTCAATGTAACCTCAATTGTAAAAATGGCTAGCTCATATAAATTTTGCGTTATAGCAACTGGCGAGTATGATATTTACGCTGCAAGAGAAAGGGCTAATGAGTGGGATTATGCTGCTGGACATGCTGTAGCTCAAAATGCTGGAGCGATAATTAAGACATTAGATGGGAAACCTTTTTTGTACGGAAAAGAGGATTATAAAAATCCTAGTTTGTTAATTAAACGGTCTCAAAATTTAAATGATTAAAACAATTTTGATTATCATACTTTCTGTCACATTTTTTGGAATTCTATTTTTTATTTTAGTAAGAAATGCTTTAAAAAGAAAACTGGATATTTTAATCGAGGAAGAAAAGAAAAATAAATCAGATAATTTTGATTAACTTTTTGAATTCATTTGTGTCAAGTTCGAGAACTCTTTTAGATAGATCAAAGCTAAAACCACCCCTTGCTAATATCCCCATATCTTTTTTATAAAATAGGTCGCGATTACTCTCTGGTCTCAAAGGACCAATTCTTCTTCTTTTACAAAGTTTCAGGGCTGATACAAAATCTGGTTCTATTTCATTTTCCTTAATTTTTTGAATGCTTTGTTTTAC
The DNA here is from genome assembly GCA_902536385.1 of uncultured Pelagibacteraceae bacterium. GTDB lineage: Bacteria > Pseudomonadota > Alphaproteobacteria > Pelagibacterales > Pelagibacteraceae > Pelagilacustribacter. Next base: position 11,416 of record CACAWY010000014.1, on the reverse strand, counting down.
ATATTTATCTTCAATACCTTTGCCTCTAAGAGACTGATTGATTTTATTTAAAGAATAACCTCTTCTCAAAAACATTCTGGCTTTCGAGTCTGAATACATTTCATCATTTAAAATTTTATTTTTTTCTAAATTAGAAATTATTTCATCAATAATTGATGTAACTTCTTTTTTTGTATGGGATCCTTTAATTTTTGTAAGATACTTTTTTAATAAATACACCTTTAATTGCTGTTTAGATGGATTATATCTTTCAAGATATGAATAAGCTAAATCTTTTAAATTAGTAGTAAGATCTTCAAAATCACTTTTATTTAATGTGGGATTCATTATGTTTATATAATATATTATTTTTTATGATTGATAATCTACAAACTTTGTTAAGTTCTGAAAATATTTATTTGTTCGCAAACTGGGGTGTAATTCCTTTTTGGTTAATGTTAATTTTTATCCCTTATCACAGTTTTACTAGTTTTTTTGTTCAATCAATAATTATTCCATTACTTTTAGCAACTGCATACCTTTTCTTAGGTTATAATTTATATCTAGAAAACAATATTTTTGGTGGATTTGAATTATATAGTGGGCTAGATGGTTTATATTCAATGTTTTCTGATGAAACTTTGCTATTAATATTCTGGCTACATTTTCTTGCAATTAGTTTATTTGTGGGATCATGGATAGTAAGAGACTCAAGAAAATATTTTATCCCTAGAATTTTTACAATCCCTGCTATTATTTTAACTTATTTTACAGGCCCAATCGGGTTAGTAATTTACTGGTTTATCAGAATTTTCTTCGCTAAAAAAATCAGTTTTAATGATTAAACCATTTGATTTTTATTTTGACTTCATAAGTCCATATTCATTTCTTGCTCACAAGGAGATTAAAAAAATTGAACACAAATTTTCTATAAAAATTGAATACAAACCAATTCTTTTGGGAGGCTTACATAACTTACATGGAATTAAAGCCCCAGCTTTTATACCCGCAAAAGCTAGGCATATGATTAGAGACTGTAAACTTATTGCTGAAAGAAATAATGTTAAATTTAAATTTAATTCATATTTTCCAATCAGAACTTTAAATTTAATGAGAGGAGTTTTTGTAGCTGAAGAGGATAACTTTAAAAGTTATTATATTGAAAATATATTTAATGCTATTTGGCAAGATGGTTTAAATATGAATGACGAAAATATAATTCAAAAGGTTTTAAAAAACTTAAATGTAAATCCAAAAACTTTTGCTTTAAGAGCTACCTCCTCTTTAATAAAAGAAAGTTTAAAAAAAAAGACAAGTGAAGCGTATGAAAAAGGAGTTTTTGGAGCTCCAACTTTTGTCTCTAATAATAAAATTTTCTGGGGTCAGGATAGAATAGAATTTGTGTTAAAAGAGGCCGGTAAATAATTATTTTTTGTCTTTTTGAACTACTTTTAGTCCAGCATTTTTTAAAGCATCAAATCCACCTTTAGCATTGGCTACATTTTTAAAACCCATATCAACTAGTGCTTTAGTAGCAAGTGCGGATCTAAAACCCATTGCACAGAAGAAAACCATTTTTTTAGTATCTTTAATTTTATTCTCTTGATAATAGCTACTATTAGGATCTAGCCAGAATTCTAGCATTCCTCTTGGAATGTGTTTTGAATTTTCAATTGTACCATCTCTCCAAAGTTCCCTGATGTCCCTGACATCAATTAATGTTATTTCATTTTTATCAATAAGACTCTTTACTTCCGATGGACTAAGTGTTTCGATGATTTCATTGGCTTCTTCAACCAATTTTTGTGAAGATTTAATACTCATAGATCAAATATTTAAACTATTATATATATTTTACTAGTATGAAAAATATCAAAAATACAAAAAAAACTGGATTTTTAAAAAAGGTCTTTATTAAGATTTGTAGGAAATTAGGTTTTGAAATTATTGATCAAAATACATTTGAGATTGTTACTTCTGGAAAGAGTATTAATGATGACTTAAGTTTAATCGGACGAAACTCTATAAATCTTCCACTGGGTAAAATAAAAATTACAAGACAAGTAAAAGCTTTAGATATTATCATTAGAACTTGTGCGAGTGTAAATATGCTGACTCAATCTAAGTCTAGGTTATTTGAGAAAGAAAAAATTGAATATACTACAAGAACTATAAGATCTATTTTGAATTCTACTTACTATAATCCACAATTAAAAAAAATAAAAATAAACTTCAAAATAATTGACCACAATTCCTCAAAAGATGATTTAGAAAAAATTGATAAAATATTTAAAAATTTTCAAACTAAGTATGAACTTATCAATTTAGATATTTCGAAATTTAAGAATAATATTGAAAAATTAAATGAGCGAGGAGAACCAGTTACAGAAAATCAAATTTCTAATATGGCTAATATCAATCAATCTTTATTAGAAGCTAAAAATTGTGAAGATTTAATTTATTTTGTTGAAGATGATTATCTTCATCAAAAAGACTCGATAAGTGAAATGATATTAACTTACGAGAGAATTTCTTCTCAAATAAATAATGAAATAATAATATGTCCCTCTGATTATCCGTATTTATATACTAAAGCAAATTTAACGCAGAATTTTTTAGGTCTGAATTATCATTGGAGGAAAGTTAATGAAACCTTGTGTACTTTCTTAACTAGCAAGAAAATTATAGAGAAATATTGGGAGAAATATTTAAGCATGTGCACAAAAGAACATGCCCCTTTTGAAAAACCACTTCATCAAATTTATGATAAAGAGTTGTGTATTTCTCCAATACCTTCGCTTGCTATTCATTTTACAAATATAAATTCTATATTTGGTTTATCACCAAATGTTGATTGGGAAAAGATTTGGAAAGAAAATGAGAATTAAAAAAACATCAAATTGCATATATTTTTCAATAGATTTGTAAATACAACTCAAACGATTATTTAATAAAATTTTAAAGAAAAATAAATTTATAACTAATACTGATACAAATTAAAAATATCACTATCTTTAAAAATATAAAAATTAATAAAAAATCAGAAAAAAAACGAAAACTTTTATTTCACTGTACTAATTTTTAAGACTGAAATACAACCTGAAAAATTAAACATCAAAATCATTCAAGCCTAATTAAAAAAAGGCCCGAAGGGGGGTCCTCCGGGCCTTGATATTTCTCCAACTAACGAGGGAGGAGATAAGCTAAATTGTTTTAGTCTCTTATACCGTAAGCTATTACACCAACTTCTGCTTTGTCAGTTCCTAGTCTTTCAGCTTCTTTGCTTATTCTTAATCCAACTGTATTTTTAATAATTTGGAAAACAATAAACGAGACTACAAATACGAATACCACAACAGAGATAGTTCCTAGGAATTGTGCTCCAAAAGTAACATCGCCGTTTGTTAATGGCACTGCTAATGTACCCCATACTCCAGCTACTAAGTGTGCTGGGATGGCGCCAACTACGTCATCAATTTTCATCTTAAACAATAGTTTAACTGAGAAGTACATTAATACTCCTGCTATTGCTCCAATAAAGATTGCAGCTAACGGACTTGGTGTTAATGGTTCTGCCGTAATACCTACTAGACCGGCTATCGCACCGTTTAGCATCATTACTACGTCAGTTTTACCACCAATTAATCTTGATACTGTTGCAGCGGCTAATACACCACCACCTGCAGCTAAGTTCGTATTGATATAAATTGTTGCAACTGATGAAACGTCTTCTAACGTACCAGAAGCTAACTGAGATCCACCATTAAATCCAAACCAACCCAACCAAAGTATAAACACTCCTAGAGTTGCTAACGGAATAGACGATGCAGCAAATGGTGTCATAGCCTTGACTCCGCCACTAGAACTAAATCTTCCAGTTCTAGCTCCAAGCACTATTGCACCTGCTAAAGCGGCAGCACCACCTGCAGCATGCACTAATGTTGAACCAGCAAAGTCTGAAAATCCAGCAGCCGATAACCATCCGCCACCCCACTGCCAACCCATTGAAATTGGATATATAAATCCAGTTAAAATTGCGGCAAATAAGAAAAATGGCCAGATCTTAATTCTTTCAGCTAACGTACCAGATACAATTGACATTGTAGTTGCACAGAACACCATTTGGAAAAACCAGTCAGAACCATCAGAGTATCCAGTCTCTAATGCTGAATTATCACTCCATGGTGTGAATGAACCTATATATCCGCCTTCCGGTATACCGTAAGCTAAATTGTAACCAACCAGCCAGAACATTACTCCAGCGATTGAATAAAGACCTATATTTTTTGCGCAGATTGCTGATACAGATTTTGATGTTACTAATCCTGACTCTAACATTGCGAAACCTGCGGCCATCCACATGACCAAGAAACCTGACATTAAAAATAATAGGGTATTAAAAATGTATTGTACTTCTGCAGACACTGTAGTCTCAGCATATCCAAGACCAGCGAAACCAAAGTAAATGGCCGTACCTGCTAGAAAGTATCCTAAGTATTTTTTCATAATAACTCCCTTGTTGAACAAGGTTTATAGAATTAATAAAATTTAAAAAGAATTGAATTAACTTAATTTGAGCTATGCAGTTTTTGCAAGTATTTAGCCCCTATTTGAGATTATCAAATAAGGGCTAAACTTATAGTTTATCGGTTAAACATTTCTTTTAAGCTTTTAGCTGGTAAAAACTTAACTTTCTGAGATGCAGCAATTTGAATAGATTCCCCTGTTCTTGGGTTTCTTCCTACCCTAGCTTTTCTTTTTGCTACTTTGTAAGTACCAAAACCAGCTATTTTAACAGTATCGTCATTCTTTAACGCATCCAAAATAATAGTCGTAATTGAATCAAAAGTTCTCTCGGCATCAGCTTTGCTTTGACCCAGTGTGGACGATATTTTTGCTACTAATTGTTTTTTATTCATTTATGCCCCTTAGTTATTTCTAATCTCTATAAAAATCCAATAAAATCAACAATTTTTTGGTGTTTCACGTAAATATCAACACAATATATTGTGTGATCAAAAAACGTTGATTTTATTGACTTTTTTGATTAAAAAAATGGCTTAAAACAAGCCTAAATCTCTTAAATCATTAAATGTTGTAAAAAACATTAAAGAAAGAAGTAAAAAAAGACCGATTCGAAAAAATCCCTCCTGGGTCTTTTGAGTTAGAGGTCTGCCTAAAACCTTTTCAAAAGCATAAAACATTAGGTGTCCACCGTCTAACATAGGAATAGGCAACAAGTTAATAAATCCTAAGCTGATTGATATGTATGCCATGATGCTAAGAAAAGCTATAAAGCCTAGTTTTGCAACTTGACCAGTGATTTTAGCTATTTTTATAGGGCCACCTAGTTGAGTGGTGTCACCGGTGCCTTTAAACATTGAAATAATAAAATTCCAAGACGCTTCAATTACAAACCAAGTTTCTTTAAAAGCATAAAGTAAAGCAGTTGCTGGGCCAAGTCTTTCTCTATTAATCTCGTCATTCAAAGGAGCTACTTTAATACCGATAATTTTTTTATTTGCTTTATTACCTAAAGAATCCTCTCCTTTTATTACCTCAGGTTTTACAGAAAATGTTATTTCTCTGTCATTTCTTAATATGCCGATATTAATTGTCTCTGAGGAAGAGGAGTTTATGAACGCTGAAACTTCCATAATGCTATTTACATCTTTACCGTTTATAGACTTGATAATGTCTCCTGATTTAATGCCTGCCTCTTCTGCAGGACTTTCTATCTGAACCTCTTGTATTTGGGCAGGGGTAAAATCTTTTCCAGCAAACATGTAAATGAATGCAAAAATAAATATAGCCAACAAAAAATTTGCAAAAGGTCCAGCCGCAACTATTATTGATCTTTGATATAAAGGTTTAACCACAAATAATTTTTCTTGATCTTCTTTGCTATATTTTTTTAACAATTCTTCTTGCTCTGCTTGGCTAAAAACATTCCTATCGCCAAAAAATTTTACATATCCACCAAGAGGAATAGCGCAGAATTTCCATCGTGTTCCAGATTTGTCATTAAAACCGAATATTTCTTTACCAAACCCTATAGAAAAATCTGTTACACCCACTCCATACTTCTTAGCATAGTAATAGTGGCCATATTCATGAATAAATACTACAACTGTAAGTAGTATTATAAAGGGTATTATAAATGAGATTAAAATTTCCATTCGTTTACTTTGCTAAATAAAAAATTTCTAAAAGCTATAAGTCTCGCATTATTTTTCAATGATGCTGGATATACAAAATGAGTTTCAGTTGGCTTACCTGGATCGTTTGGTAAAACTTTAGTGATGCCACTAATATTATGAGTAATATAATCTGGAAGCGCGGCTAAACCAACTCCACTTTGAACTGCTAATAATAGCCCATAAACACTGTTAACTTTCATCACAGATTTTCTTTTTTTTCCATCTTTTGCACCTATTTTTAAAACCCAATCCGGATTATAAACAGGAGATGGAGCTCCTTTACCATAAGTTATAAATTTATGTTTATCTAAATCTTTTAAAGTTTTTGGATACCCATTTTTCTCTAAATATTCATTTGACCCATAGATATGATAATTAAAATCCACAAATTTTTTTTGAATCAAATTTAATTGTTTTGGTCTTCTCATCCTTACTGCAACGTCAGCTTGACGAGTTGCTAAATCAAGCTCTACATCATTAAAAATTAGCTCTATTTCTATATCAGGATGAAGATCCATGAATTCTTTTATTCGAGGAGTTAACCATGTAGTTCCAAAACTAACGACAGTAGTAACAACTAATTTACCGTTTATCTTATCTTTTTGACCGCTTAAATTCGACTCAACATCTTTAAGCTTTGAAATAATTTCGTGGGCTGATTTAAAGAGATATTCGCCATTTTCAGTAAGAACTAGACCTCTAGCATGACGTTCAAATAATTGGACCTTTAAATCAGTCTCTAAACCTTGAATTTGGCGGCTTATTGCAGATTGACTTAAATTCAAAATCGTAGATGCCTTAGTGAAACTCGATGCCTCGGCAACAGTATGAAAAATTTTTAATTTATCCCAATCCATTAATTATTGATTATAGTTTATTTATTTGGATTTACTATAGCTCTTCCAGAAAACTCGCCTTTTAAAAGCATAGGATAAGTATCTAAAAGTTCTGAAAACGAAAGCTCTTTAGTAAATGACTGAACTTTTGAAAAATCAATTAAATTAGCTGATTCACCCCAGACAAATTCCCTTCGTTTTATTGAGGAACCAGATGAGTCGATACCCCATAGTTTAACGCCTCTAATTATAAAAGGCATTACATTTGTGTTAATTTTTATTCCTCCTGCATTTCCACACGCAGCAACAATTCCACCAGGTTTTGTTTGTGCAAATATTTTTGTTAAAGCACCACCACCTACAGTGTCAACAACTCCATCCCAAACCCCTTTTTCAAGAAGTTTGCTCTCACCCTCGAATTCTTTTCTGTCTATAATGTTTTTTGCACCTAAACCTTTTAAATATTCGTCTTTATCTTTTTTTCCAGTTACAGCGTGAACATCATATCCCATTTTAGATAAGATCATCACAGCAATACTACCAACACCCCCTGTAGCACCAGTCACCAAAACATCTTTTACTTTTTCACCTAACAACAATTCCTCTTTGGCTTTAACTGCAAAAGAACATAGAAGAGCCGTAAAGCCTGCTGTGCCTAGCATCATAGACTTATGGGTATCTAAACTTTTTGGTATTTTAATTAAAAAATTAGCGTCAACTTTTGCATACTGAGCGAAACCACCAAAGTAAGTTTCTCCAACTCTGAAACCAGTTAAAATTACTTTATCGTCTTTTTTAAATTTATCATCTTGACTTTCAACTACGGTACCTGAAAAATCAATTCCTGGAACAAATGGAAATTTTCTTACTATTCTCCCACCGTCTTTTAAAATCATCGCATCTTTATAATTCAAGCTAGAGTAATCTATTTTGACTAAAACGTTTCCATCTTTAAGATGACTTGTATCGATTTCTTTAATTTCTCTTGTAAATTTTTCGTTTTGATTATCTATTACTACAGCTTTAAATTTTTGAGACATTTATTTTTTAATATATCTTAAATATCTATTTTGAATACCTAAGTCTTCTCTGAAAGAACCTAAAAAATAGTTGGTAACTGTTGTTGCTCTCTCCTTTTTGACGCCTCTCATGGTCATACATTGATGAGCAGCATCAATAGTAACTGCCACTCCTTTTGCGTCTAATGAATTCATTAAAGTTTTAGCGATCTGCATTGTAAGTCTTTCTTGAGTTTGAAGTCTTTTGGAGAATATTTCTACCGTTCTCGCTAACTTGCTTAAGCCTACAACCTTTTTGTTAGGAATATAAGCAACATGTGCTACTCCAATTATAGGTGCCATATGATGCTCGCAATGACTTTCAAGTGTGATATTTTTTTCTACTACCATATCGTCATAACCCTCCACGTCTCCAAACGTTTTGGATAAATCAGCTTCAGCATCCTGATGATAACCTTTAAAATATTCCTTAAATGCTTTAATTACTCTCTTTGGTGTCTCAACAAGACCTTCTCTGTTTGGATCTTCTCCTATCCATTTAAGAATAGTTTTAAATGCCTCTTCGGCCTGTTTATCGGACACTTCAGGCTTTTTTGAGGATGTTTTATCTGCGTCTTTAACTAACTTCATTGTTACAAGGTTTTATAGGACATATTTGATTAATGCAAATTGCTATTTTGTCTTTTTTTCATTATTTTACCCTCATGTTCAAAAAGAGAGAAAGCGTATTTGAGGTAGAAGAAGGAAAATTTCTATCTCCTAAATTTGATAAAGATGGACTTATTCCAGTAACCACCTCTGATAGTAGCTCTGGTGAATTATTGATGCATGGTTATATGAATGAGGAGGCTCTAAAAAAAACAATTGAAACTAAAGAAGCTCATTATTGGAGTAGATCTAAAAAAGATATATGGCACAAAGGAAAAACAAGCGGTTTTATACAAAAAGTTATTGATTTAAGAATAGATGATGATCAGGATGCATTATGGATGTTAGTAGATATAGGAAACGGAGCAAGCTGCCATGTAGGATATAAATCATGCTTTTACAGATCAATACCTTTAGGAAAAATTGAAAATTCTAAAGAAATTAAATTAGAATTTAAAGAAAAAGAAAAAAAATTTGATCCTAAAAAAGTTTATAAAGGTCAACCTAATCCAACAAAGCTCTAATTATGAAAGTAATAAGCCCTTTTGGTCCAAAAATAGCTAAATTAAAATTATCAAATAAATTAATAAAGAAAATTAATAATGAAGTCGACCAAATTTTAAATAAAAAGAGTTTATTAAAAAAACTAGATTATTCAAAAAAGTTAGTCGGACAGGTAAAACAAGAATTTCAATTACCGAAATCTTTTGTAAAAAAAAATTTAGAAAAGGTAATTTCTAATGAAGTAAAAAAATATATTTTTAAAACTATTGGAAAAAATGTAAAGAAAATTTCAATTAAAAATTTTTGGATAGTAAGACAATTTAATAATGAATATAACCCAATACATTACCATGATGGACATATTTCTGGTGTTGGTTACTTAAAAATTCCAAAATTTGTTCCAAAGGGAAACAAAAAATCAAAAATTGATGGCACAATAGATTTTATAAATGGAAACAAGATGTTTTTAAGTGATAGCATTTACAATCATCAGCCAAAAGAAGGAGATGTAATTCTTTTTCCACATTATTTGATGCATACAGCATATCCATTTAAATCAAGTGGGGAAAGAAGATCTTTTTCATTTAATCTAGAAATAGATAAAAAAATTGCTAATGTTTTTTCAAGATGAGCAATGAAATTCAAAAAAATGTTTTTGGTGAGCCTTTAGAACCATGTTCGAATGACCCGTTAACAGGCTGGTTAAGAGATGGATGTTGTAATACAGATAAAAATGATAGAGGAGTTCATACAGTTTGTGCAAAAGTGACAGACAAATTTTTACTTTGGTCAAAGAAGGTAGGTAATGATTTGATCACTCCTCATCCCGAATTTGGATTTCCAGGTTTGAAAGAGGGTGACTGCTGGTGTGTTTGTGCAACTTGGTACGCTAGAGCTATCGAAGAGGACGCAGCATGCTCAGTTTATTTGAAAAAAACAAATATTAAGACCTTAGAACTTATACCAATTGAAAAATTAAAAAAATTTGCTGTAGATTTATCTTAGTAAACTTTTGAACCTTTAGTTTTAATAATTAGTTCAAGTTCACTATATTCTTTACAATTGCAACTTTTTAGAACTTCTAATCTCTCGTTAGCTTTATCTATTCTATTAGTTTGCACATAAAGTTCACCCAAATATTCATTAATACCGTTGTGATTAGGTTTTAGACTTAAACCTTCCAAATAAAACTTTTCGGCTTTCTCAAAATTTCCAGTTTTTCTAGTTGTGAATCCCATGTAATTGAGAATATCTGGATTTTTTTTATCTGATTTGTATGCTTTTTCTAATTTACTGAAAGCTTGAGAATAAAGTTTTTTAGCTTTTTCTGTTTTTTCTTTTTTTTCTAATTTACCAGCTCTTTTAACTAATTTAACAGCATCTTCATACAGCGATGTCTCGTTAGAGGAGCTGCTGCTATCGCTGCCAGCTGCAAACAAACCTGTGCTTAATAGTAAGGAAAAAGTTATTATAACTAAATTTTTCATGATTTTCTTTTAGCTCTTTCTAACAAAATTGTTATGCGACAGATGAGCGTCCTCCGTCTACTCCCAATATTTGGCCTGTTATCCAGGAGCTCTCCTCTGTAAGAAGAAACTTAGCAACAGCTGCGGAGTCAGCTCCCTCACCTATTCTTTTCATTGGGTGCATTTTAGCAATACCGTCAGCAACTTTTTCATTTTTAAGTAAAAAATTTGAAATTTTAGAGTTTGTTAAACTAGGGGCAATACAGTTCACTCGAATATTCGGGGCGAACTCAGCAGCTAAAGCCAAAGTCAAACCCTCTATTGCACCTTTTGCTGATGAAACAATTGCATGATTAGGAAAACCTTGTTTTACGGCAACTGTTGAAAATAAAACTATTGATCCTTTATTTTTTTTTAAATTATCTGCTAAAGACTTGATTGTCTCTGTTGCTGAAATAAGATTGAGATTAAAAGACTGCATGAAATCACTTTTTTTTGTTAACTTTAATGGCTTCAAATCTATAGAACCTACACAAAAAGCGAGACCATTAATTTGTTCATCTTTTAAATCTGCTAATATTTTTTCAGAAAAATTTTCTTCGAGAACATCACAGACAGTAAATGTTGAGTTTAATTCATTGGCTAGTGCTGATACGCTAGACTTATCTCTTCCAACTAAGTGCAATTCTTCGCCACTCTCGGCTAATTTCTTTGCCAAAGAGGATCCGATTGATCCTGTTGCACCTAAAATTACTTTTTTCATA
>CACAWY010000013.1 GCA_902536385.1 uncultured Pelagibacteraceae bacterium | reverse complement strand
GAAAATAATGTTGAAAACCTTGTAAAATTAGGGGTTAACTTTTTTGATTTATCGTCTAGTTTAGAAACTAAATTAGGACATAAAGATCATTTAAAAATTCAAAAATTTATGAAAAAAATTAAGTCAATAAATGAGAATACCGCCATTTAAAGAGATAAATCCACCAACAAAAGACGGTTTTTGGATTAATAAAAAAACTAACGAGAAATTCGGTGGCCAATATATTTCTCCTTTGCTCGTTCCAAATCTTAAAAGAGTAGAGAAAGGTTTTTATAAAGCTTTAAAAGATAAAAAATTTTTGAAAGAACTCAATGAAGAATTGCTCTCTTTTATTGGTGTTAATACCCCTATTCACTTTTCCCCAGAACTTACTAAATTAGCTGGAGGTGAAAAGAAAATTGGTAAAATTTATCTCAAAAGAACAGATTTACATACAAACCATAGTCACAAGCCTGTTTCTGCCTATTCATCTTGCAAGCTAGCAAAGTATTTAGGCTTTAAAAAAATTTTAACCGAAACTGGTGCTTTTCAAAATGGTAGAGCCGTTGCGTCTGCTTGTGCTGCGCTAGGATTGGATTTGGATATATACGTTGGTGCGAAAGATGCAAAAAAATTAGCTATTAATAAAGATATATCTGCCCTTCATGGTGCTAATATAATTGAGGTACATGACTCAACAAAGAGCTTGTTGCCAGCTATGGCTGCTGCTCTTCGTGCTTTCCAAAGTGAGCCAGACTCAATGTATGTAGTTGGCAGCGTCGCAGGGCCTCATCCATATCCTCTTATGGTAAGAACATTCGGCAGTGTAATTGGTCGGATCACAAAAAAACAATTTAAAAATTTAGTGGGTAAAGATCCATCAACAATATTTTCAGTCTGTGGAGGCGGGTCAAATATGCTTTGTATTTCATATCCATACATTAAAACAAAAAATACAAAAATATATGCAGTGGAGTCTGCAGGCAAAGGTTTAAAAACTGGAAAACATGGAGCAACTATAGGTGGCGGAGGAAAAATGGGTATTTTACTTGGTATGCAGTCTAAAGTTTTGTTAGATGGAGAAAATATTGCAGAAAGTTTTACAGAAGCATCGGGTCTCGATTTCAGTTCTATTGGAACAGAAGTAGCATATCTTCAGTCGATAGGAAGGATAAAATTTTTGACTGCTACGGATTTAGAAGCAAAAAAAACCTTTATGATGATGGCTCGTAAAGTTGGTTTAATTTGCGCTATCGAGGCTTGTTATGTAATTCATGCTGCAATCAAAGAAATTAGAAAAATAGGAAAGCCTAAACAAAATCATTTAATTCACTTGTGTGGTGCTGGAGAACCAAATGTTGCGCAAATGATGGAACATATGAAAAAAAATAAATGAGTAAACTTAATATTCTTTTCAAAGAAGCCAGAAAAAATAAAAAAAAAATATTTATAGGATTTGTTACAAGCGGTGATCCCAATTACAATTCATCCAAAGAAATTATAAAAGAAATGACAAAATCTTGTCAGATAATTGAAGCAGGGATAAGTTTTAATACTAGTACAAGTGACTCACCAATTATTATGGAGGCAAATGATCGAGCTATTAATTCTGGTATGAATATGAACAAAACTTTTAAGCTCATAAAAGAAGTGAAAAGAGAAACTAATACAAATACTTGTTTTGTGATTATGACATATTTAAATCCTGTAAAGATCTTTGGAATAAAAAAATTTATTAATCAATGTAATTTTGTGGGTATTGATGGTGTTATAATAGTAGATAGCAATCTAAATTCACCAGAGGAAAAGATTTTAATAAATAGTCTTTCAAAAAATAAAATTGGTTATATAAAAATCATTAGCCCTACAAATGATGATGAATTTATTAAGCAAAGTATAAAAAATTGCCGTGACTCTTGGTTATATATAACATCTTATTATGGATTAACTGGCTCCAAAAACGTAAACATAAATAACGTAAAAATGATGATAAAAAGAGTTAGAAAATATTCTAAAGAAATACCTGTAGCAGTTGGATTTGGCGTAAAAACACCTTCTCAAGTAAAGCAAGTCTCTAAGTATGCTGATGGGGTAATTTGTGGCTCAACTATAGTGAATAAAGTAGCAGAAGGCCATAAAAAAAGGTTGAAAGGTAAAAAATTAGCCACATTTGTCTCGTCTTATGTTAAGAAACTATCTAAAGGAATCAGGAAATGAACTGGATTTTAAATTTTCAAACTAAATTTGTAGAAAAAGTAAAAAAAACTTTTAAACGAGATAGGCCTTCAAAAACAGATCAAGCAAATAGTGCTTGGGTTAATTGCCCTGGTTGCAATCAAATAAAATTAAGAGTTGATCTTAAAAAAAACTTTAATGTCTGCGAATGTACTCATCACTTTGACCTTGATCCAAAAATTTTATTTACAGAACTTTTATTTGATGACGGAGAGTGGGAGAAAATACCTTGTCCTCCTGCTAACCCAGACCCTTTAAATTTCAAAATTGGTGAAACAAAATATTTAGATAAATATAATGCTAATATTAAAAAAACTAATCAAGACTCAGCAATCCTAGCAGGACTAGGTACGGTTAATGGATTAAAAATAGTTGCTTTTGGTTACAATTTTGCCTTCGGCGGATCTGCTATGACGCCCCGAGAAAATGAGCAACTCTTAAATGGTATACAAAAAGCTTTAGAAGAAAAAGTTGACGGAGTAATCTCAATATATCAAAGTGGGGGGATGAGCGTAGCAACTAATATTCACGGACTTAGCACCATGCCAAAGCAAATGTTTGCAATGAGAGAGTTAAAAAAAGCAGGGATTGTTACAATTGGAATTTTGGAGGCCAAAATTACTGGCGGTACATTTTGCAACACTTATGGTAATGATTTTTTATTTTCTACTCACCCGCGTAACCAATCGCAACTTTTTGCAGGAAAAAGAGTCTCCGCCTCTGTCAATAAAGGACAAGCTCTACCTGAAGACTTTGGTGTTAGTTCAAGTTTACAAGAGTTGGGAATGATTGATGGCGTTTTTGAATCAAGAATTGAAATTAGAGATAGAATTACTAAACTAATAAGAGTGCTTCTTAAAAAATCAGAAAAAGAGGAAAAAGCTGAGTCAACATCAAATGTCAAAGTTGATATACCAGCATCTAGCGCGTCATAAATTATTTAATAAATCTGTAAAGTTTGGTCTTAAAAGAATCAAACTTGCTCTCAATTTATTAGGAAATCCAGAAAGGAAACTTAATAACGTCATTAGCGTACTAGGAGAGTCAGGAAAATTTACTACGTTATGGTCATTAAAAAATTTCATAGAAGCCAACAATCAAACTGTATCAACGTACACTTCGCCGTCAATTTTTGATATTCGAGATAGATACTATATGGGAAAAAGATATTTGTCTCATAAAGAAATTAAAAAGACTATTAAAAAAATTGAAAAATTAAAAATTCCATTGACTGTGTATGAAGTTCTTACTTTGGTTTACGTAATTAATGCATCTAAACTAAATGTAGATTACTTTATTATAGAGACTGGAGCTCTTTGGAGAAATGATTGCTCGAATATATTCTCTTATCCTCTTGCCCAAGTCGTTACTAATATTAATCTTCAACATAAAAACTTTCTTAAAAAAAAAACTCTTAATGAAATAATCAAAGAGGATGCGGCGTACTTATGCCAATTCAGCAATATCTATATAGCAAAACAAACGCCCTATGTGTTGATGAAGGTAAAAGGTCATTTGAAAAAAAATAAAAGTAAAATTCATTATCCAAGTTCTTGGAGATTAACTAAGAAAAATAACTTTTATTTTTACCAAGATAAGTCAACGAAAATTAAGCTTAATGCTAAAAATGTACATAGCGAGGGCATGTTTAGTAATATTGCTCATGCTATCAAAATAGCTTTAGATTTAAATATCAGCAAAAAAGTAATAAAAAAAACTATTCCCAGTCTAGCTTTTCCAGGAAGATACGATTATTTAAAAAAAGGTAACATAAAAAAAATGTTACGTAAAAATGAAGTGATAATGATAGATGGTGCTCATGCTCCGGCAGACGCATTGAATTTGTATAAATATCTTAAAACAATAAAATTACCCGTATATGGTGTTTGGGCTATGTCTAAAAATAAAGAGCCAGATGAATTCATTAAAAACTTGAAAGGTATATTTAAAAAAATAGTTGCCATTCCTATAGAAGACGAAAATTCAGTTTCTGCTAAAGATCTCAACAAAATAGCCAATAATAATAAAATTAAGTCTGAGGCAGCAAAGGATTTTAAAGATGCATTAAAAAAAATTAGTAGTAATGAAAAAAAACTTATCTGTTGTTTCGGTAGTCTCTATTTTTGTTCAAATATTTTGAATAAGAATTAAATTTTATTTTTTTTGAGAAATTCGACTAGATCTTCTTTGCTAGATGCACCTACTTTAACTGCTTTTTGTTGGCCATTACAAAATAGAATCATAGTCGGTATACCTTTCACAGAATATTGGACTGGGAGATTTAACTCCTCCTCAATGTTATGTTTAGCAATAGTTACATCTTTCATCTCTTCAGAAATCTGCTCTAACACAGGGGAGATTTGAACGCATGGACCGCGTGGGTTTGTATCGATGAGCCCACCCAAAAAATTTGAGTGGGCTCATCGACACCAAGGTGCCCAAAAATCTAATAATAGATTTTTATGTTCTTTTTTTAATTTTTCAAAAGTTTCGTCAGTAGATTTAATAGTTGCCATTAAATTTTATTAAATATTTTTGATTTTAAAGTCAATAAAACAATTTAATGGTAAATAGA
The DNA here is from genome assembly GCA_902536385.1 of uncultured Pelagibacteraceae bacterium. Classification (GTDB taxonomy): domain Bacteria; phylum Pseudomonadota; class Alphaproteobacteria; order Pelagibacterales; family Pelagibacteraceae; genus Pelagilacustribacter. Next base: position 15,456 of record CACAWY010000013.1, on the reverse strand, counting down.
TATCTGTTTATAACATTGTGGTTTTGTCTTTGACCGGCCCACTTCAATTCTCTGACCAGTATCTTTGACACAGTAGATGTAATAATAAAATTCGTTGTTGTCGTAATCTCTTACTTCTTCAATTCGAATTTCTGTAATTGAGTTTTCTAACTCTTTATTATTATGTAGCTTAATGATATTTGTCATTAGTATCTTTTTTATGATTGCCGTTATGAAGATGCTTATTACTTTTAACTAATAATGGTGTCACCTCCATTAATTCCGAATATTCTTGTTTTAATCTATTTAACTTTTCTTTCTTATCTTCCGCATCAATATATTTTTTCATTATTTCAACATCCACTACAGCTCTTTCGTAATCACGCCTATCTTTTAAGTAATAAAGATAGTTTAAAATATTTGTAGGTAAGTTTATGATCCAAAGCATTAAAGTAGTTAAGGGTAATCTAAATAGTAATTTATACTCTGTTCGTTTATAAAGTTCTTTGTAAGTAAAATAATCCTCCATTTGCTTTATATATTTTATTCTACCTTTAATGCTTTTTTTAAAATGATAATAAATTCTTGTTTTCATATTTCTAAATATATTTTTCGTAATTTGATTGCATATTAAAAAGATACTTATCAAGTTTAATTAATTTTTTCATTTTTTCATTATCTTCATCATTTTCAGCTTGTAACTTTAAAGTATCAAGTCTTGCAAACTGTGCCGGTATATTTGTAAATACTGAGTCATCTCCATCATTGTTTAAAATAAAACTAGCTATTCTTTTTTTTATTCTTGTATAATCTCGTTTACTTAATATCTTAATAAAATCCTCCTCATTATGCTCCTCATAAATAACCATTTCGGCTAAAGTCTTTATTTCATCTCTTTTAAATTTATTAAATATCTTTTTCTTTTCATCATTTGTTTCGGCTAAATTAAAAGCATCCATTAATTTCCTCTCTTCAATAGATGGATTAAGTTTATAAATCATTTGTTCAGGTTCTAATTTTCGCTGATCATTTTCCATTTTTTCATCTAGTCTCTCTTGTTGAATTGTCTTAATTTTATTTAATATTTCCTCTCTATTTTGGCTTATAACTTTTTGTCTTCTCTCTAATTCTTTCATTCCAAGGTTTTTATAAACATCATCGTTAAGAGCATATTTCTTATCCATTAAAAGGGGCGATCGGTTTGCTTTTTGGGTTCGGCACCATTTAGGAGAAGCATCCAGTTCTTTTTTAAATGCATCAGTGTCATTTAGAACGCTCAGAATTTCTTCCGGTCGTTTACGAAGATCATACGTCAAGTACCACGAAGGGTAGATCCCTTCTCCAAGTAATGTTCCCGCATATATCTTTGCAACCCTCCATGCTTCCATCCAACAGAAAATGGGAGTCGATTGGAGTTTAGGAAATACATCAGATTTTCTTCTTAAAGCTAGAGATGCTTTAAAAACATCTGGAGCTTTTTTAGCTATAAGTTCTCCTAACTTAAGAGTACTTATAGTATCTCCATAGCTAGTATGAGAATCGGTTTTTATGTTATTCACTCTACAAACCGACTCGAGTTTATATATAGGTAGATTTTTATCGTTTAGTTCAAAAGAGATAGAATTAGGTGCAAAAAGATTTACTGACCTCACCACAGGTAATAAATCAAACGAGTCGGAATTAGTCAGATATGGCCATCTTAAATTCACAAACAAACTGTGATTCAACAATACTGTATCGTAATTATGATTATTAAATCCAACAAATATAGCCCCCATTTTTTTCCATTTATTAAATTTTTCTTCTAATTTTTTTAGCATTACGCCATACGTGTCTTGCTTCATCAAGTAATCGACATCGAGACCGTTTACTAGCATAGCGTCGACTTCTAAAGGTCTGCTTTTTCTTGGTCTGGCCGATAAAGTAAATTCGTCCAAGATCTGAAAATTATCATTCGAGAGCGCTCCAGAAATTTGGAGGACGGATGCCTTGCCGCATGCACCACTATCACTTTCAATATCAAACCATGCGAACATCATAATTTTATTCTCCTAAGCTCTCTTCTTTTTAATAATATCATTTGAAATTTCATCTATTTCATCGGTAAATAAACCGTGTGGAAAAATTTTTCTTATTTTAGGGTGATCGTTTATATGTCTTTTTAAATATTGAGTTCTTCTATATTTGTTAACAAGTTCGTCAATTTCAAATAATTTTAAATCTTTCTTGTTCAAAATTTTATTAATATACGCAATATCTTTTTGGTTCAAATCATTTTCAGATTGATGAGGTTGATCACTAAATAAATTTGGTTCAGGAATTTTATCTCCTCTTAAAAATTCTGGTATTTGAAAATCTTCCTCAATTTCTTTTGTAGTAGTAAACCCAGACCTCCAAATTATTTTTCCTATAATTCTAGATTTACCCTCGTTGTCTACGGCAGGAAAGGTTTGCCTCGAATAATCTTTATTATCAGGAATAGAAATTATTTGATAAGTATCTTTAAATACAGAAAACTGTAATCTTCTAATACAGATACCTTTCAATTCTCTGATTATAAATAAACCTCCATCAAAGATACTTTTATCGTTTGGTAAAATTTTAACAGCTAAACAATCATCACCCATAGAAATAGTTGGGTGCATATAATTATCGTTAGCCTTAAAAAAGAATAAATTTGAAAAATTGTTGATTTTAAAATTTTTTCTAATTGCACTTTTTTTCATTAAAAAACCACTATCTTTATTATTTAAAAAATTTATTTTTTTATAATCAGAAGGTGAATAAAAATTAGGTAAAAATATTTTTCTAAGACTTTCACAAATAACGTAAAAATTTTTTATGGCATTAATTTCTATTTCAAAATTTTTAATCTCTGTTAGACCTTTATCTCCTATCTCATCTTTATCATTATCTGACAAGTTATCTGCACAATCATAACCTCGTAAAGAAATTTTATAGTTTTCATATTTTTCTGACTCTATTATTGAAATGTATTTATCGATTATCTCAATTTCATCTTTGTCAAATATATCTTCTTTATTTTTTGTAATATTTTCTCCAAAGCCTATTTTAACTCCTCTATTTAAACTAGAAATCGATAAAATGTGATGTTCTAAAGCGGGAATAAGAATTTTTTCAATAACCCCACCATGCTCCAAAATCATGTTGTAAAATAAATCAAATCTACTGATTTTCTCTTTTGCGTTATGTTTTTTGGCGAGCGCTCTGTAAATGCTTAAAAGAAAGAAGTAGGAAAAACTTCTTGGATAAATTTTTTTATCGTATCGGTAAATATACCCAACTAAACTATTATGGTGATGGCTTAATGTCAGCGAACATTGTTGCTGGGATAAACCGGCAAACTTCAGTAAATTAGTTAAAAGCAATTTGTTAATAGATAATATTGGTTTTTTAGATTCCATGCTCTTTATATATACTTATTTTATGCAAAATAAAAGTAAAAAAAGTTAATTTTTACTGTTGACAACAGTATTAATATATGATTTACTGCTTTTATGAGTAAAAAAAAGGCAAATATTAGGAGGTCCTTTCTTTCTTTCCTTTCTGCTCCTTTTACTTGTCTTTTTTTACTCATTAACAAAAAAGGAGAAAAAAATGCCTAAAACAAAAAAAAATAAGTCAAAAGACAATGTAGTACCTTTCAATAAGCCAAAAACAGATAAAGAGGCTGATGAAAAACTAAAGTTAAGAGAAAGTGAAAAAGACCGATTAAACACTGTATTAAGACAAAAGTGCGATGAGATAATAGAAATTATAGATACTAGTCAAATCGACAAACAGTGGGGAATTTATGCAGCTCTTTTCCATGTAAAACAAATGGGGGTGTTTAATCTTCATACTTCAGATTATGATTTAGCCAACAAAACATCCTCTGATGAAATCATGAAGAATCAAAGAGAATATCTGCAAACGTCTTTTCCGCAATTTGTGAGCAATGATGAAAATAGTGAAGAAACTACAAAAAAGGTAATACACTAATGCTTGAACACTTAATTTATACATTAGTTGGATTTGCTCTAGCCTCTGTATTTTGGTTTTTATACTTTAAGACTAAAAGCTCAAACTTAGTTGATAGATCTGCACTTGAAGAGAAAACTATATTAAATACAAAACTAGAGGGCCAAATAGCAGCTTTTCATAAAGAAATTGAATTATTAAATAAAGCAAAAGACGAGATAGGTAACACTCTTAAATTAGAAAGAGAAAATGCAAAAGAGCAGTTAATAACGATAAACAACGTTGAAAAATGGAGAGTAAATACTGAAAGAGACGTAAAAAAGTATGAAGAGTATGTTAACGATACTAAAAACTTTGTAGATAAACTGACAGGAAACGTAAAATACCAAGGTGATTTTGGCGAAAAGCTGCTTGTTAAACTTTTAGAAATTCACGGTTTATCTCTAAATATTGACTTTACAGTGCAGGAAGGCAATAAAGTTTACGATCAAGTAGATGATGAGTTGCTGCAAAGAGTAAGACCTGATGTAATTATGAATTTATCGAAGAACGACCATGTTGTTGTTGACAGTAAAGTGTCTTTGATTGAATGGAAAAATTTTGTAAATGAAAAAAAAGATGAGAAAGAAAGACAAATACATTTAAAGAAACATATTTCAGCTATAGATAAACATATTACAACTTTATCTGGAAGAAATTATCAAAAATTGCTCGGTAAAAATGTTTTTCCTAGTGTCATTTTATTTATTCCTTTTGTGCCTGCTTACTTAGCTGCGATAGAAGAAGATACTGAATTAATGGATAGAGCTTATAAAAAAAACGTTATTTTGACTTGTCCGGGATCTTTATTGCCTGTAATAAAAATTATTGAGACTATCAAAAGTAAAGACAAACAATTAGAAAATGTAAAAGAGATATCAAAGAATGCTACTTTTTTAATAGACAAGTTTGTTTCACTTAAGAAATCTTTAAAAGGTACGATTAAATCATTCAGAGATCATGCACTGAACTTACAAAAAGTTATTGACACTGGATGGGGTTCAAAAAATTCTTTAGAGAAATCGTTTGAGAAGTTTCAGAAAAAACATGGTTTAAATGAAGCTAAAGATATGCCTACAAGTTCTGTGGAAGAAGACCAACTCATAGATATCAATGATCCAGAGGATAAAACAGCTGTAAACTAATATGAAAAAACACTTAGAATATACTGATGCTAAATCCAATAAGTTCTGGGAGATAGAGCTTAAAGGTAAATCGATAAATATTTGCTATGGCAGAATTGGTATTGAAAATCCTGCTAAACAAAGCAAATCTTTTCCATCTACTGATTTAGCTAAGAAGTATTACGAAAAAAAATTAAGAGAAAAGATTAATAAGGGTTATTGCTAATCTTTATTTCTTAAATAAATAATTCTTTCTTTTATTTCCTTAAGACTTTTTTTAAATATCTTCGCTAAAGCATGTTCTGGTACTTTTCTTTTAAATAAAGCAATAAGTTTTCTATCGTCACTAATACTCCAACCTGATTCGTCTTTCTGATCATCTAATGCGTCGTGTGAATTTTTAGCAATAACTTTTTTACTAGTTCCTTTAATAGTTTTTTTATTGTCTAGAAAATCTTTCACTCGATTATCAAAAATTATGTCCTTCTGATTTATTTTTGACAAAATGAAAGTATTTTCCAAAGTTTTTCCTCTAGACAAAGCTACATAAGTCTGGCCGTGGGCAAATGCCCCTGTATCTAGGTCGAGAGCGATCTTTTCAAAAGTTTGACCTTGAGATTTATGAATCGTAACAGCCCAAGCTAATTTAAAAGGGAACTGTATGAATGAGCCAACAACTTTCTGCTGAATAAAACTTCCGTTTATTTGATAATTGAACTTCTCCCATTTTGCTTTCCCAATGCTATAAAGTTTTCCTTTGATCAAAACCTTCACCTCATCTTGAGATAAGTGTTGAATGACACCAATACTTCCATTGACCCATCGCTTTGTAGGATCTGTGTCGTTCTTTGCTACCATTACCTGAGCTCCTACTTTAAGTTTTAATTCTCGTTCTACTGGAGCCTCTGAGTCTTTAAAAGATCCTTTTACAATTGCAGAATAAATAAATGTTTTTGTTTTTAGCTCATACAATTTACTTAAATTGATATCATCAACTTTATTATTTCTAGGTGCTAGTACGATGACATCTTTTGGTAAATTTTCATATTCAATAATCTGACTATTTAAACTTTCAAGTTCATTTTTTGATATTGAGCCTTGCCGTATTTTATTAAGAAGATTAACAAACTTTTTTTCTTTCTGCCTAAAAGTTTCTGTTAATTCAATCTTTTTAAACGCACATTCTTTATAAATGTTTGAATTAAAAAAATAAGGACCATCTGGATAAAATTTCTCATAAAGTTCTTCCTCACCTCCAATGATAGGGTCTAGCTGCATTACATCTCCAAATAAAATTATTTGAACACCGCCGAAAGGTTTATCTATATTTCTATTTTTTCTTAAGGAAATATCAATTGCATCAAATATATCAGCTCCCACCATAGATACTTCTTCTATAATTAATGTGTCCAGCCTTCGAACTAATTCTCTATCTCTTAATGTTTTAACATCCTTTTTCGTTACAAAATGAATTGGAAATTTAAAAAATGAATGAATGGTTTGCCCTTTGGCTTTTAGTGCAGTAATTCCTTGATGCGCAACTATAGCAGTATTTTTTTTTGTTTTTTCTCTAAAATATTCTAACAAAGTTGATTTTCCTGTTCCAGCATTACCAGTAATGAAAACATTTTTTGAAGTTTCATGCATGACTTTAAATGCTTCAAGAAATTCTTTAGTAAGTTTTAAATCTTTTGGTAATTCTGTATTTGTTTCTAGTGGCACTATTTTAAATGTATTCTAAAATTTTTTTTGCATGAATTGTTTTTTTTATCCATTCCAAAGGTATATTTCTAGATTTTTGTGCTGCAAAGTAAGATCCAACGAAAAGAGCTCTGCTGCAATTACATCCACCTGCTTTAATCGTTTTAATAATAGCCGGTTCATAATTGCTTGATGTAATTATACAATGAATAGAGCTTTGAAAATTACCTTTATCAGAGCATGCTTTCCCTAACATTCTTGTGACGTAAGTATGATTTTGATTTTTAAGTTTTAATACCTTTTTAATATCTTTAACTACTTCTCTAAAATACTTATTTTTCCTATTTAATTGAATAAATTTTTGAATAGGATTTTTCTCTCCCTCACTAGCCAAATCTATAATCTTTAATCTAGCTAATCCATATAATTCATTTTTATGAGAATTAGCCACAGTTCTAATTATTTTTTTAATTTCTTTGTCTTCTTTGCTTACTAAAAAATAATATAAAATTCCTCCTGCAAATCCGTCGGTTTCTGTGACTTTTGTTCCTCCTGTGACCCTTTTTTTTGCTTTGATGTTTTGAATGGTTTCAAGTGTGTTCTGATGCAGCCATTCGCCTTTAAGTGCACGCTTCCATTTAATTTTTTTATATTTTTTTCTCTCTTTCAAATTTTTCCAGTAATTAGAACCGGTTCCAAAAAATCTAACTATATTTTTTTTGAAATTATCAAGTATTTCCGATTTTTTCTTAGAAGTAATTATTGTTTGAAACATTACTATGGCCATGTCACCGTAGCCGGAATTTCTGCCTAAAGGCACAGAATAGAAAGGACATTTATTTTCTTTAAAAAAAGCAATATCTTTTTTGCCTTTAATATAACTTTTTAATTTCTTATCAGAATATATCCAATGAAGCGGTCTTGAAGCGGCGTCAGCAACTATTCCTCCCAATAATATTTTTAGACCTTCATACATCAATTTATCTTTTTATTTACTGGTAAGCTTGAGGTTCTCAACTGTCCACAACCACTTAATGATTTTTCATCAGCGCCGCCACTTCTTCTAACCGTCACAATAAATCCTGCATTTTTAACTATTTGAGCAAATTCATTTGTCTTATCTTCAGAGACAGGTTTTATTTTACAACCCGGCCAAGTATTCATAAAAATTAAATTTAATTTAGACGGAAACTGTTTCATTACTTTTACTAACTCTCTTGCATCTTCTGGGCTGTCATTAATTCCTTTCATGAGAGTGTATTCGACAAATACTTTCTCTTTCACAACACTAGTGTAATATTTACAACTTTTAATAACTTCTTCTAAAGGATATTTTTTATTTATAGGAATCACTTTATTTCTTTTTTCATTTGTTCCTGCGTGAATTGAAAGCGCTAAATGCACCCCTACCTCATCAGTAAATTGAATAATTTTATCTGGTACTCCAATAGTTGATAAAGTTATCGATTTTTTTCCCATATGAAATCCCTCAGGTTCCATTAAAATTTTAATAAATTGTTTCGTTGCTATATAATTTGTTAACGGTTCTCCCGATCCCATGAGCACTACTCTACTTAAGAGTCTTTGATCCCCAAAATCATTGAGATATCTTTTTGCTATCATCATTTGCATAACTATTTCACTTGCAGATAAATTTTTAACTAATAGCTGCGTTCCAGTTGCACAATGAATACAAGCACTATTTTTTGACATCGCACATCCAACCTGTACTGATACACAAATAGTGTTATGTGATTTACTTGGTATTAATACAACCTCAATTAAGTTTTTATTCTCATCATTTAATTCTAAAAGCCATTTTATTGTTTGATCAGCTGCAATTTCAGTTTTGACAATTTTAGGTAATTCTAAAGATAAAACATTATCTAATTTTTTTCTTAGTTCAAATGTAACTGTGGTTAAATCAGAAAAGCTTGTTATCCCTTTTTGGTATATTCCCTTGTAAAGTTGTTGAGCCCTCATTTTAACTTTACTTTCTTCAACTCCAATCTTTTCAATAAGAAAAATTTTCAATTCTTCGAAAGATAAACCGAAAAAGTTTTGCTTTTTTTGCATTAATGGGACTTTATAGACTTGAGCGGGCTTATGAAAGCCCGCTCTATAGGAATGTTAGAGTTTTTTTGGCTCTGTTTTCAGATGTTTAAGAATCTGCCCTTTCCTGGGACCATTCTTCAAGGTATAACCAGATGAGCCACCTCCGTTCACTTCCACCGCTGTTTGATTTTTACTTAACTGTAATGAAAGACGCTGCGCAGATTTTTTACCGCAGATGCTTTTGTACAGTTGAGTGAACCTATTTGTCATATCAACTCCTTTGTTTGTTCTGCGATCTTTGCAATCCCCATAGAGATTCAGCATGATCTATGCTGACACTTTGCAAGATGATATGGTATCATCTTTTTCATGTGAAATGGAATTAAGTTAAAAATAAATGTAAGAATATAAATATTCAATGGATAATAAGTTTATATTAGGTTTGTGTATTATAGGTTTTGGTCTCTTGTTATTGATGTCACCTGAGAAACATAGCTGGATTTTTAGTGCTTTGGCCGTGGGGATAGGTACAGGAATAATAATTAAAAAAAGTGAAAAAAATGATAAAAGCGATAATTAATGTCTAAAAAAGTTTTTATTGCGTTTGCTCATCCGAAATATAAATCTGGTGCAAGTTTCAATTCATGTGTTCGCGATGAATTTATAAAAAGTTCAAAAGAGCGTAACTTTGAAATAGATTTAATGAATATTTACGAAGAAAAAACTATTAAGTTTTGGGACGGTAGTCCTCCTGATAATCAAATTTTAGACATTCAAAACAGAATGGAAAAAGCGGATATAATTTTTCTTTTATCGCCCTGTCATAATTTTACAATGGTGGCAGCAATGGAAAATATGTTGAGTCACGTGATAAGCCCTCCATTTGCGTTTAAATATAAGAAGATAATTGGAAACTGGGGCGCACCTCAGTACGGAAAATTGAAAAATAAAAAAGTTGTAATTGGAATGACATATGGATCTCCTTCTCCAATTATCACCTTTGCTGTGCATCAGATACCAAGAAGAATAAAAAAAATGGTTTTTAAACACCTTTGTGGTTGTGATGTTCAGTACCTCAGAATGTACGAAGTTCTGCCAAATATGCCTAAAAAAGTTTTTGAAAAACACATGAAAAGTGTAAGAAAATTAGTGCGAAGTTTATAATAATTTAAAATTTTTTTAAAAAGTATATAAATAAAATATGGAAAAAATAAAAAATTGGTTCGTAAACGCTGCTTCAATAATGTTCGACGATTCAGGTTCCAATGATTTTAGAAATTTACCGAAGGTCGTGAGGCTACAAATCCTTTGCGTCATGAGCTTTCTATGGAGCTTATTATTTTCACTTTACGTATTTAATGTTACCACTTTTGCCCTGGGTTTCGCCGGAGTATTTGTTGCTCATGTATTGCTAATAATTTTAACGTACTATACTTTTAAAGTTTTTCATAAAGCAAAAAAACGAGAACAAACAGGATTTGAAGAACAGAAAGAATTAAGCCCACCAAAAATTTTTGCAGTAGTTTTTATTATATTTTTTATGTTTATTTTTACAAAAGGTATAGATGTTATGACAAAGTCAAACTCGTACGAGGATCCTAGCTATACCGGGCCAGACACAAGCACACTGGACCGTATAAAAAGATTTGTGAAATAATTTAATCTTTATTACAATTAATCAATGAAATTATTGAGAGTAGGTGAACTAGGTAAAGAAAAAGTAGCTGCTTTAGACAAGAATAATGTAATCAGAGATTTGTCAAAACATATTGAAGATCTAACTCCTCAAAATTTTAATGATACAACTTTAAGTAAACTAAAATCCATAGACCTTTCCAAAGAAAAAGAGGTTAACTCAACAATAAGAATTGGTTCGTTTATTAAAGATCCAAAAAATTACTTTTGCGTTGGAAAAAATTTCAAACTGCACGCACAAGAAGTTGGGTCAAAGGCTCCAAAAAATCCTATGATTTTTTCAAAAGCTAATTGTATATCTGGACCTAATGATGACATTATAATACCAAGGGATTCAAAAAAAGTTGACTGGGAGTGTGAAATTGGAGTTTGTTTAAAAAGTGAAGTTTATCAGATTACCCAGGATGATAGTGAAAAATGTATTGGTGGATATTTTTTAGCTAACGACGTGAGTGCAAGAGATTTTCAATTAGAAAAGTCCGGTCAATATATTATAGGAAAATCCTCACCTTCTTTCGGACCAATCGGCCCATATTTAGTAACTCCAGACGAAATAAAAGATGTAAATAATTTAAAAATGAAAACAATAGTTAATGGAAAAATTATGCAAAATGGTAACACCAAAGATATGATACATTCCATAAACTATGTAATTTCATATCTGAGTACTTTTATCAAATTACATAGCGGCGACCTAATAGTTTTCGGCACACCAAATGGGGTAGCAGCTGGCCAGCCTAATCCTGTTTTTTTAAAAAATGGTGACACTATTGAACTTGAAATTGAGAGTCTAGGAAGGCAAACTCACAACGTAAGAGACCAATAATTATGTCAAAAAGATTTTCAGGTGCTTGTAGAAAAGACAGAAGTTTCAAAAAGAAAGCTAAGTTATCTTTCAAAGAAAAAAGAAGACTTAAAAGAGAGAAAAGAAATAAATAATTATGTGCGGAAGATATAGTGTTCAGAAAAAAACTTTGCTTGTAGCTAATGGTTTAGTTAAGAAGAATATTAATGTTGATCTCGAGCAAGACAATTTTAATTGTGCTCCTGGAGGAAAATACCCGTGCATCAAATCTGCTACTAACGGAAAATATCTTGAAATGACTATTTTTGGCTACCTTCCATCTTGGAGTAAGCCAGATTTTAGGCGATTACACAATGCTAGATTAGAGGGTATAGAGACCAAAGTAAGTTTTAAAAAACTTATTGTAAATTCAAGAGCGGTAGTGCCTCTCTCTGGATTTATTGAGTGGTCTAAGGTGAACGAAAAGAAAATTCCCTACTATTTTACCAGAGCAGACTCTGAAGATATCTTTTGCCCAGCTATTCATGATGCAGGACAATTCACAATTCTTACCAGAGATGCCACTCCTCAGAATGCTAAAATTCACCACAGACAGCCAGTAATAATCTCGAAATCTCAAATTAATAATTATTTTAATTTAAATAATAATGCAGTAGAATTTTTAAAAACTGTAAAACCACCTGAGCTAAAATACCATGAAATTTCAACTAAAATTAATAATCCAAGTGCAAACGACGCAACATTAATTAACCCTATAAACTAAATGAATTTATCAATTACACCTGGAACAAATAATGTTGGAGCCTACATCAACAATATTGATTTGACGAATTTGAATAATAATCAAGCTACTGAAATAAAAAAAACTTTAGATAAATTTGGCGTAATATTTATAAAAAACCAAAATCTTGATCCAGAGTCTTACCAGAATTTTGCTAAACAAATAGGTCAACCAGTAATTTATCCAAGACTTAAAGGCTTAGATGAAAAGTTTCCCTACATTAATGTTATTGAGAGAAAACCTGATGATAAAAGCTTGAGCTTCGGTTCATCTTGGTTACACCAAGATACGAGCTACGTGCAAACTGATAGACCTCGTTGGACAGCATTAATGGGTATTGAAATTCCTCAAGGTCAAGGTAATACAATTTTTTCTTCTGGATTTAATGCATATGAAAAACTACCAAATGAAATTAAAGAAAAAATCAAAAGTGCTACAGGAATTTTTTCTTCCGCTGGTCCTATAGCAGTTACAAGATTAGAAAGGGAAAAAGAGATGGGTATTAAGTTGTCAAAGAGTATGGAGGCTGAACATCCTATAGTGCAAACTGTCGATGGTAAAAAAACGTTATATGTTTCACCTGGACACCTTATAAAAATAAAAAATGTTAATGAAAATGAAGCAGAGTATTTAAAAGATTATTTAATCGAGCATGTAAATAAAAAAGAATTTATTTTTTCTTATGAGTGGGCGAAAAATGATATTTGCATCTGGGATAATTTAAGCTGCTTGCACATGGCTTCAGAAATTAAAAAACTGTAGAAGAGTGATGCATAGAATTACAATTAAATAATTAATCTTTTAAAATTGTAATATGACCCATTTTTCTTCCTTCTCTAGGTTCTTTTTTTAAATAATCATAAAAAAATTCATTTTTTTTAAAAGTCTTTTTTCTGTAATCAAGAATTTCAGAACCTAAAATATTATACATTTCAGCATTAGATATTTTGCCAATTGGTTTTGAACCTAGATCCATTACACTGAGAACATGCTTCTGGAACTGAGAAATATTGAATGCATCGATAGTCAAATGCCCTGAATTGTGAAAACGTGGTGCAAGTTCATTTACTAAAAGCTCATCTTTTTCTGTGATGAAATATTCTAAAGTAAGAACACCTATATAATTTAATTCTTCGGATATTTTTTTTGCGTTTGAAATAGCCTGCTCATATATTTTCTTACTAATATTTGCTGGTATTTTAGATTTAAATAAAATTTGATTTCGGTGCTCGTTTTCTATTGGTTCATAAAAAGATAGTGTTCCATCCTTAAATCTTGTTATGACTACTGATATCTCTTTTTTTAAATTTACTTTTTTTTCTAAAATATAATCAGCCGTAAAACACCAGTCTTTTTTTACATCATCTAGAGAATTTAAAACGAACTGACCTTTTCCATCGTAACCTAGAGTATTAGATTTTAATATACCGGGTAAGAGATTTTGATTTTTTTTAATATCTTCAGCAGACTTTATATAAGCCCAATCAGTAGTTTTTATACCTAGTTTGTTTACGAAAGTTTTTTCTAGTTTTCTATTTTGAGCAATTTTATTTATATCAGGATTAGGTAGAACTGGTTTTTCCTTTTCAATTAATTTTAAAAATTCTACTGGAATATTTTCGAATTCATAAGTTGCAATATCTGTATTCTCTATAAATTCTCTTATTTTTTCTTTATCATTGTATTTACCGTAAATAAAATAATCACAAAAATTCTGTGCAGGTCCATCTTTGTCATCAGTAAATACAGTAGTAGAGATTTTTAGTTTTTTTGCTGCCATGCAAAGAAAACTACAAAGCTGTCCCGAACCAACGATTCCAAGTCTTTTATTTAACATTAGTTATCTAGGTTTTTTTTTTACCGATTGAGTTTGTAAACGTCTCCACTTATTTAAGTTTGATTTAATTTTTTCATCGTAATTCCCAATAATAGATGCAGCTAATAAACCGGCATTAAATCCTCCTTCGATGGCCAAACAACCAATTGGCACGCCCTTCGGCATCATGACCATTGAAAGTAAAGAGTCTAAACCTTTTAGTTTTTTGCTTTCAACTGGTACACCAAGTACTGGAAGTGTTGTTAACGATGAAACCATTCCAGCAAGATGAGCTGACATCCCAGCAAAAGCACAAATCACACCAAATCCTTTTTTTTCAGCTGACTCTGCAAATTCGAACATGCGTTTTGGAGTTCTGTGTGCACTTACAATTAAAACTTCATGCGTAATTTTAAGTTTTTTTAAAATTTCTACACAAGGCTTAGCGTGTTTTAGATCGTTGTTACTACCTAGTATAATTGCTACCTTATTATTGAGTATCTTACGTTTCACAGTTCAATTTAATTAAAAAAAGGAATAAAAACAATGGCCTAATTAGATTAAGCCACTGATTTATTTAGGAGGAAAGATTATGCCCGAACTCTAAAATTTAGAAATTTTGGACTATTTTGAAGTTCGAAAAGAGAGATTTTTTTGAATTTCTTATTAATGTTTGTTTTTAACTTGTTTTTTTTAAGTTGTTTGATTCTCATAATTCCTTTTTAGTTTATTTTTAACCCTATGAGTATTGCTGAATTTGCAAACTTGAGTTGAATATAGTTTATAAGTAAAAATTTGGCAGATATTAGGCGTTTCTTGGCCAAATTTAAATTTTTGCAAAAAAATCTTGAGGAAGTTTTTTTATTGACCCACTTCGATCTACAACTGCTAGTTCCACTTCTGCGCTAACAAGAACTTCCCCGCCTCTTTTAACCTCTTGAAGCAAGTTTAGTCTAACGTTGGTTTTTTTTAAAACAGCTGTTTCGACACTTAGATTATCTTCAAAAACTGCTGATTTTAGATATTCAATGTTGCATTTCCTAACGACAAACATTATGTCGTGCTCGTTCATTAGTTGAGTTAAAGTAAGACCAAATTTTTCGTGTATTAGCTCCGTTCTAGCTCTCTCGATAAACTGAAGATATCTAGAATAAAATACTCGACCAAAATCGACGTCTTCAACAAAAACTTTCAATTTATAAATGTGGCTTTTGGACATAATTTCAATCATAAGGCTAAAGTTTATCTTATTCAATAAAGTTTCAATTTCTTTTTTTGGTCCAAATTATGCCAAGCAAAGCACAGACTCTCTGATTAATTTTAAATCATGAAAATATTATCAACTATAACTTTGTTTTTATTTCTGACCGCTTGCTCTGGAGGAAGTCAACTTGCGGCCATCAAGCTGGGCAAGAAATGCACAAAGCCAGATGCAAATAATTTAAGTGAGTCCAGTTTTTTGTGGTTTGTAAGTAAGGAC
>CACAWY010000012.1 GCA_902536385.1 uncultured Pelagibacteraceae bacterium | reverse complement strand
CTTAAAACCTAAAAAACTTTTTGGAATTTCCATGTTAATTTTACCACTTTTTAGTTTTTACATTGTGAACATGTACGTGTTCACCTTTTTTGATTTCTTGGACTACTTTTCCAATGTCATGTCCGTACTTGAAAATTGTGTCTCCAACCCTGAGATCTTTCAGTGCAATTTTGTGCCCTAAAGGAACATCGTTTGTTGATTGAACTTTAACGGTTTTGTCGTTTTCCATTATCCAGGCGCTACAATCTTGGCCTTTTTTAGTGGTTTCTATTACAACAACTCCCACGTTATCTTTTTCATCGTGTATGATTAGATCAGGGCGTGACATAAAATTATCTAATGGATATAGACTAAAATTTAGTATAATGAAAGCTAGATTTTCAAAATACTTTTAGGAGATTTATGGCTAAAATGACAACAGAAGAAGCTTTTGTAAAAGTTTTACAAATGCACGGTATTGAACATGCGTTCGGTATTATCGGTTCTGCGTTCATGCCTATCTCAGATATTTTTCCTGACGCTGGAATTACCTTTTGGGATGTAGCCCATGAGACTAATGGTGGTTTAATAGCTGATGGTTACACACGTGCTACAGGGAAAATGTCAATGGTTGTAGCACAAAACGGCCCAGGAATAACTGGTTTAGTAACACCAATAAAAACAGCTTACTGGAACCATACTCCGCTTCTTTTAGTAACACCTCAAGCAGCAAACAAAACAATGGGTCAGGGTGGATTCCAAGAAGTTGAACAAATGAATTTATTTAAAGATATGGTTTGTTATCAAGAAGAAGTTAGAGATCCATCTAGAATTGCAGAAGTATTAAATAGAGTTATAGAAAAAGCCATTAGGGGTTCAGCACCAGCACAAATTAATGTGCCAAGAGATTATTGGACACAAGTAATAGATATTGAGTTGCCACCAATCGTAAGATTAGAAAGACAAGCGGGCGGTGCAGCAGCGATAGAAGAAGCGGCAAAATTATTATCTAACGCAAAGTTTCCAGTAATTTTATCTGGTGCAGGCGTAGTAATTGGTGGAGCAATAAAAGATTGTGTAAAGCTTGCTGAAAAATTAGACTCACCGGTATGTTCTGGTTATCAACATAACGATAGTTTTCCAGGAAGTCATCCATTAGCAGTCGGCCCATTAGGTTACAACGGATCAAAAGCTGCAATGGAATTAATTGCAAAAGCGGATGTTGTCTTAGCACTTGGCACAAGGTTAAATCCTTTTTCTACTTTACCAGGTTATGGGATTGATTATTGGCCAAAGAATGCAAAAATTATTCAGGTAGATATGAATTCAGATCGAATAGGTTTAACTAAAAAAGTGACTGTTGGAATTTGTGGAGACGCTAAGTTAGTAGCTCAACAATTATTAAGTAAATTATCGCCAAAAGCAGGTGATACAGACAGACAAAAGAGAAAAGATTTAATTCACCAAACAAAATCAGCCTGGTTACAAAAACTTTCTAGTTTAGATCATGAAGACGATGATCCAGGTACAGTTTGGAATAAGGAGGCAAGAGAAAGAGATAAAGATCGAATGTCCCCAAGACAAGCTTGGAGAGCAATTCAAGCAGGAATGCCTGAAGACGTTATAATATCAAGTGATATTGGAAACAATTGCGCAATTGGTAATGCTTATCCTACTTTTGAGAAAGGGAGAAAATATCTGGCACCTGGATTATTTGGTCCTTGTGGTTATGGTTTTCCATCTATCCTGGGTGCAAAAATTGGCTGCCCTGAGACTCCTGTAATTGGTTTTGCGGGTGATGGAGCATTTGGAATTAGCATGAATGAAATGAGTTCATGTGCACGTGAAGAATGGCCAGCCATTTCAATGGTTATATTTAGAAACTATCAGTGGGGCGCAGAAAAAAGAAATACTACATTATGGTTTGATAATAATTTTATTGGAACAGAATTAGATCCAGAATTAAGTTACGCAAAAGTTGCTAATGCATGTGGACTAAAAGGAGTTACAGTAAAAACTATGTCAGAAACTACAAAAGCAATCAAACAGTCATGTGAAGATCAAAAAAAAGGTATTACAACATTTATTGAAGTAATACTTAACCAAGAATTGGGCGAGCCATTCAGAAGAGATGCTATGAAGAAACCAGTGAGAGTGGCTGGAATTAAAAAAGAGGATATGAAACCTCAAAAAGGGTTAAATTAGTTTAAAATTGAAGCAGGATCTAGTTTAACATCAAACCAATTTAAGCGAATATCTAAGTGAGGGCCAGTCGCTCTACCGCTTTGTCCAAGTGTTCCAACGATTTGCCCTTGTTTTATTTTTTGACCAACTTTTACATCAATATCTTTCATATGCATGTATAGAGTACTAATACCATGTCCATGGTCAAATATGATAGTTCCGCCAGTAAAATACATATCGTTTTCTGCCAATGTAACTTCCCCGTCCATCATTGCTTTTACTGGTGTTCCTTCTGGTGCATGAAAATCTATTCCATAATGAGGTCTTCTTGGTTTACCATTGAGAATTCTTTGACTACCATAAACACCAGTTATTATATATTTATCTATTGGATAGATAAATTTATCTTTAAAAAAGTCGTAAGCAGTATCAATTGACCTAGCTTTACCAATTAAAATATTATCTTTTTTAATTCGATCATATACTTCAGGAGGTGGTGTTACTTGTTTTGATGGTAGGCCATCTATCCTCTGAATTTTATACTCTCTTTTTAAAACTTTTTTTTCAATTGTTTTTGTTTCTCCATCTTCTTTAACAATAATAACAACATTATTTTTTCTATCTCTGTCTAAACCAAAAGCAAAGAATCCATCCTTAGAAACTCTGATTTTTTTATTGTCAATTTTTACCTTAGAATTTGGTTTTGTTTTTCCTAAAATAAAAGAACCTTGCTCAAATTTTCCTAAAAACTCTACAGCACCTAAATATTGATGATTGAAAAAAAAAGATTAAAAATAAGTATATAAATCTCATTTTGCAGTCCATCCCCCATCAATAACTATTGATGTTCCAGTGATCATTGAAGCCGCCTCAGATGCTAGAAAAGTTATTGAAGTTGCTACATCACTTACTGTAACCACTTTGTTAATTGGTGTGTTCTCTTTAACGTATTTATTATACTTTTTGTCTGCAAAGTATTTTTTAGTTCTTGGGGTTAAAACTATATTAGGGCAAACGCTATTAACTCTTATATTATATTTTGCTAAATCTAATGCCATACCTTTAGTTAACCCCTCAACACCAAATTTAGTCATACTATAAACAGTTCTTTTTTGCCCAGCCACAAGGCCAAAAATAGAGGAAATATTTATGATTGATCCACTTTTTCTTTTTAATTTAATAATCTGATTAGCACAAAGTTGGGCAACATTAAAAGCTGCTTTAGTATTTACGTTTAATAAAGTCTCCATTGATGACTTTTTAACATTTAAAAAGGGCTCTGGAATATTAGTTCCTGCATTATTAACTAGAATGTCAAGCTTTTTAAGTTTTGTTATAAAAGATTTTAGTCGATCATAGTCGTTTACATCGCAACTAAATGGCATGTAATTAACTTTAAATCTTTTAATTTCTTTCCTCAAAGTATTAAGTTCCATTTGGTTTCTTCCAATAGCTATTACATTTCCTCCTGCTTCAGCTATAGCTATAGCCGCACCTCTGCCTAAACCTTTGGTAGCTCCAGTTATTAGAGCTGTCTTACCTTTTAAGTTTATATCTTTTAAAAAAATGCCCATTATTGTGCCGTCCAACCTCCGTCCACTAATAAAGATGTTCCTGTTATCATTTCAGATGAGTCTGCAGCTAAAAATGCTACTGCAGTTGCAACATCACTTTCTTTGGCAACTCTACCTAGAGGTATGTTTTTAAGCATCTTATTTTTGAATTTTTTATTTTTAAAAAACTTTTTCACCATCGGTGTTTCGACAAATGTAGGGCAAATTGTATTAACTCTTATATTGTAATGGGCTAATTCACACGCCATACCTCTTGCAAGGCCTTCAACTCCAAATTTATTCATATTGTAAACATTACGTCCTTCACAACCAACTTTTCCTAGTTGAGATGACATATGGACAATTGATCCACCAATTTTTTTTCTATTTTTCGCTTCCACCATTTTTTGTGAGCACAATTGTGCAACATTGAATGCTGCTTTCATATTCAAATTAGTCAAATATTCCATGTTTTCTTTTTTAACTTTCGTAAAATGTTCAGGACGATTATTGCCCGCATTATTTACCAATATGTCTAATCGAGATATTTTCTTTAATATCTTTTTAAATTCTTCTGTATTAGTTACATCACAAACAAAGGATTTACTTGAACCTTTAGTTTTTTTTATAATCTTACTAACTTTATCTAAATCAGATTTTGTCCTACTTAATATTATTACTTTTGCTCCAGCCTCTGCTAATGCTACAGAACATGCTTTTCCAAGACCTTTTCCTGCTCCAGTAACAAGAGCGGTTTTATTTTTAAGATTAATTTTTTTCAACATTAAAGAAATAAAATATTTATATCTGTATATATTAAATCTATAGCAACAGCTAATATAGCTAATAAACCCAACCAAGCGATCCATTTATATTTTTTAATCCAACCTGAAATTAAATTAGCTGCAACAGCCATTAAAACTATTGATAAAACTAGACCAAAAATTAACAAATGATAATGGTGTCCTGCAGCACCGGCAACTCCCAAAACATTATCTAAACTCATGGTAAAATCAGCTAATAATATTGTCCAAATAGCCTTTAAAAAACTAGAGCTATCAACTTTTATATCATCGTTTTTTGCGTCGCCTTTTATGACGTCAACATAAAGTTTGTAAATAATGTATAATAATAATAAACCTCCTATTAATCTTAGACCGCTTATTTGCAACAAATAAGCTGTTAATAATGTAAGAATTATTCTTAAAACTACTGCACCTCCAATACCAAAAAAAATTATTTGCTTTCTTTGATGAACAGGAAATTTAGAAGCAACCATGCCGATGATAATTGCATTATCTCCAGCAAGTACTAAATCAATAAAAATAATTTGAGTTAAAATTGTTATTTGTTCAGGGGTAAATATTTCGGCTAACATCAGCTGTTCAATATCATGTCCGAAGCCTTTTCTGCAATCATAATCGTAGGTGCATTCGTATTACCGGAAGTAATATTTGGCATTATTGATGCATCTACTACTCTTAAATTTTTTAAACCATGGGCTAATAATTTATCATTTACTACCGCTTCCTCTCCTTTACCCATTTTGCAAGTTCCTACAGGGTGAAAAATAGTTTGAGAGTATTCACTAGCCGCTTGCACTAGTTCTTCATCATTAGTTATATGTGCACCTGGTCTATATTCTTCAGGTTCGTATTTTTTGAATGTTTCTGTCTCTAACATTATTTTTCTTACAATTTTTAAACCTTTCGCTGCCACATCTCTATCGTCTTGAGTAGATAGATAATTCATTTTAATTTTAGGATTATCACGAGTATCTGCACTTGTAATATTAATTTCACCTCTACTTGTAGGTCTAACATTTGCCACTGTAGGCGTGATACCATCAAAATCATGCATTTTTGATGCACCTAAA
This sequence comes from uncultured Pelagibacteraceae bacterium, assembly GCA_902536385.1. GTDB lineage: Bacteria > Pseudomonadota > Alphaproteobacteria > Pelagibacterales > Pelagibacteraceae > Pelagilacustribacter. The sequence continues at coordinate 14,912 of CACAWY010000012.1, read as the reverse complement.
ATATCTGTACTTATGGGTTGAACGTGAAATTGTAAATTAGGCGTTGCTCTGGATGGGTCACTTTTTACAAATCCGCAAACTTGACTAGCACCCATTGTCATAGGTCCGCTCTGTTTAAAAATATACTCAAGCCCGATTAAAAAGTTTCCAAATAAACTATTAATTTTACTATTTAAAGATTTTAGGTTTTTTACTTTATAAACTGGTCTAAACATTAGATGATCTTGTAAATTTTTTCCAACACCTTTTAATTCGTGGACAACATCAATACCATGTTTAATTAATTTTTCACTATCACCAATTCCAGAAGCCTGTAAGATATGTGGGGAACCAATTGAACCTGCAGATAAAATTACTTCTCTTTTTGCTTTAGCAGTCTTTAATTCATTTTTAATATGGTAATTTACACCTACTGCTTTTTTACCCTCAAAATTAATCTTTTGTACGTGAGCATTTACCTCAATTTTTAAATTTTGTCTCTTTTTGGCAGGATTTAAATATCCCTTTGCTGCACTACATCTCAATTTCAATAATTTGTTTCTGCTTGTAGTAAATTGAAAATAGCCAATACCAAAATTATCTCCAGTATTAAAATCTTTTGTTCTAGGTATTCCAGTTTCTTCAGCAGCATTCTGAAACTCCTCAAGCATATCTAAATTAATTTGTTTATTGGAAACTACAATAGGACCTTTATCGTTATGAAATTTATTATTTCCTAATTCATTATTTTCTGATTTAAGAAAATAAGGAAGCACATCATCCCAACCCCATCCACTATTACCTTGCTGACGCCAATTATCATAATCATTACTTTGTCCTCTTATCCAAAGCAATCCATTAATAGAAGAGCTCCCTCCTAGAGTTTTTCCTCTAGGATATCTAATTGATCTATTAGCCATCGTTTCATCTTTCTCAGTTTTAAAACACCAATCAACTTTTGGATTATGCATCGTTTTAAAATAACCAACCGGAATATGTATCCATGGGTAAGTATCTTTGCCGCCAGCCTCTAATAATAAAACTTTATTTTTTCCATCGGCTGTAAGTCTGTTTGCTAAAACACATCCAGCAGAACCAGCACCTATAATTATAAAATCAAATTCTTCCATAATTTGTTTATAGCTTAATCATCAAAAAATGGGTATTCGCTATTTAATTTTACAACTTGAGGTTTTAATTGTTTAGTTTGACTCTGATACACTGATAAAACATACTCCTCTCTACTAACAAACTAAAACGGGGGAATAATGAGAAAATTATTATCTGTAGTTTTAGGTTTAGCTGTTTTTGTGGGAATTTCTATGACTTCAGCAAATGCTAAAACATTAAAATGTCAGACCGTTCTTAACACTAAAGCTGATGAAGTTAAAATGTTAAAGGACTTTACTGACACTGTAACAGAACTTACTGACGGTTCATTAAAATTTGAAATATTGCCAGCAGGTGCTGTTGTAGGAGTAAAAGAGACTTTAGATGCGGTTGATAAAGGATTAATTGATTGTGGTTTCGCATGGACACACTATTGGTCTGGAGATCATCCAGCTGCCATGTTATTCGGTTCGCCGGTAGCAGGTGGTGGAGTAGGTATAGATAACTTAGCGTTTTTATCTTGGTTCCAATATGGTGGTGGTAAAGAATTATACGACCAACTATGGAAAGAAATGGGTAGAGACATTAAAGGATTTATGCTTCAACCAGTTGGCCCAGAAGCTTTAGGTTGGTTTCCAAAACCAATTAAAGACATGGCTGATTTTAGAAAATATAAATTCAGAACACCTCCAGGAATTCCTGGACAAACATATAAAGATATCGGTATTGCATCTGTAGCAATGGGTGGTGGAGATATTCTTCCAGCATTACAAGCAGGTACTATCGATGCAGCAGAATGGTGTTGCCCAAAACCAGATTTAACATTTGGTTTCCAAAAAGTATTAAAACACTATTACCTACAAGGTTTACACCAAGTAGTAGTAAATGCTGACTTTTATATTACTGGAAAAACTTACAAAAAAATGACTGCTCATGAGAAAAAATCTCTTGAAGTAGCTGCAAATGCTTCATTAGCTAAATCTTTAAGCTACAGAATCTATGAAAATGGAAAAGCTTTAAGAGAACTAACTACTAAGCATGGAGTAATTTTAGAAGATACTCCAACAGATTACTTTAAAGAATATATGGCAGCAGCAAAGAAAACATTGAATAAAAACGCAGCAGAAAATAAATTTTTTGCTAAAGTTTATAAATCAATGAAAGAGTTTGCTGACATTGCTGTACCATTCTGGAGCGGTGCTCAAATGTCAAACGCTAAGCTAGGAATGGCTCACGCGGCGACATTAAAGTAATAAACTAAAACTTAAAAATATTTTAGAGCGGACTTAACGGTCCGCTCTAATTGTTTAGGATGAGATTATGAATGACAAGCCATCAAAAATAGATATTTCTGATGAAATGATTGCTGAAAGACGAGGTGGTTCAGGTAAAATGCCAGCCGATATGCCAGCATGGATGGCGAACACTATAACTTCAATAGATAAATTCAGCAAACGTGTAGGTAATATAGTCTGTTGGATCCTTATGCCTTTAATTTTAGCAATGACTTATGAAGTTATAATGAGAAAATTATTTTTAGCTCCAACAATTTGGGCTTACGATATGAGTAGATTTTTATATGGGGCTCTATTTATGTTAGGAGCAGGGTATGCTCTCTCCAAAGGAGTTCACATAAGAGCAGATTTTTTATACAGAAATTTCAAAACTAAAAATCAAGGTCTTGTAGATTTTTGGTTATATATTTTATTTTATTTTCCGGGACTAACAGTCTTTCTTTACATGACTATAGGATATGTCGAAGAGTCAATTCGTAGAGGCGAAAGGGGAATGGATACAACTTGGATGCCATTTATGTGGCCTATAAAATCATGTTTATTGATAGGTATAATATTTCTTTTAATTCAAGGCGTATCAGAATTACTTAAAAGCTATTGGGCTGCTAAAAAAGGTGAGTGGCCTGGAGAAGGAAAAAAGTGATAGCAGAATTAATTGATCCAGCGGTATTAGGAATTATTTTAGTTGGAGTAATGCTTTTTGCTATCTTTGTTGGGTTTCCAATATCTTTTACTTTAATTTTTTTAGGTTTTGTATTTGGATATCTAGGATTTGGTAAACTTGTTTTCTATTTGATGACCTTACAGTTTTCGATGGTCATGACCGAACAAACCCTCGCCGCCGTACCGCTCTTTGTCTTTATGGGAATTATGATGGAGCAAGCTGGTTTAATGGAAAGGTTGTTCTCAGCATTCCAACTTATGTTAGCTAGAGTAAGAGGATCACTTTATTATGCTGTTTTATTTGTTTCTGTGATTTTTGCTGCAGCAACAGGAATAGTTGGAGCTTCGGTAACGATTTTAGGAATTATGGCTGCTAAATCTATGAATAGATCTAGTTATAATGTTCAGCTTGCTGCTGGAACAATTACGGCAGGTGGTACTTTAGGAATTTTAATACCACCAAGCATCATGCTTGTAGTTATGGGGCCAATTATGGAAATTCCTGTTATAGATTTATTTGCAGCTGCAATATTACCAGGTATACTTTTAGCTTCGTTGTTTGCTGCATACACAACAATTAGATGTATGCTGGATCCAAAATTAGGTCCACCATTACCAGAAGACATGAGACCAACCAGTATGAAAACTGTTTGGATTGAATTTCTTTTAGGACTAGTTCCTCCAGCTGCATTAGTTTTTGCTGCACTTGGAAGTATATTATTAGGTTTTGCAACACCTACAGAGGCTGCAGGTTGTGGAGCGATGGGTGCACTTTTATTATCACTCGCTTATAAAAAATTAACTCTTCCTAAATTACAAGAGGCTCTTGTTAAAACTTTGGAAATAACAGCTCTTATAATGGTTCTAGTAGCTGCTTCAAACTTCTTTGGAGCCGTGTTTGCTAGATTAGGTACACCAACTTTGTTAACTGAATTTTTACTTGGGCTAGAGATGAATAAGTATTTAATTTTAGCAATGATCATGGCGATGATTTTCTTACTTGGTTGGCCTTTAGAATGGGTCCCAATAGTTATGATTATAATTCCAATTATTTTACCATTAGTTGAAGCTCTTGGTTTTAACCTAACTTGGTTTGCTATTCTTGTTGCCGTCAACCTTCAGACCTGTTGGCTCTCGCCGCCCGTTGCTTTATCAGCTTATTTTTTAAAAGGTGTTGTGCCTGAATGGGATTTAAAGGATATATATCTTGGAATGATGCAATTTATGGTTTTACAATTAATTGGATTAATATTAATAGTTATATTTCCACAAATTGCATTGTGGTTACCGACACTTTTATATGGCAATTAAATATTTAAAAAAAGCACCTAAAACAGCATCCACAGATGATGCAAAAACTAGAGAAATTGTTCAGACACTTCTAAAAGATCTAGAAACATCTAAAGAAGCAGGGTGCAAAGAACTAACAAAAAAATTTGATAAATATGAAGGAGATATAATTGTCTCGAAAGAAAGAATTGTGGAAATAAACAAATCCATAGATCAAAAAACTAAAGACGATGTAAAATTTGCCCATGATAGAGTAAGAAAATTTGCAGAGGCACAATTAAAAAACTATGGTAATGATTTTGAAATAGAATTGTCCAAAGGCTTATATGCGGGACAAAAACTTGTACCAGTCAATACTGCAGGCTGTTATATCCCGGGAGGAAGATTTGCTCACATTGCTTCAGCTGTTATGAGTGTTACAACAGCTAAAGTAGCAGGTGTGAAAAATATAATTGCATGTAGTCCTCCAAAACCAAGTGTTGGTGCTCATCCAACGATTATTTACACAGCAAACTTATGTGGTGCAGATGTGATTATGAATTTAGGTGGAATTCCTGCAATCGCTGCAATGACGTATGGATTGTTTAAAAACGCTCCAGCTGACATGTTAGTTGGTCCTGGTAATCAATTTGTTGCTGAGGCTAAGAGAATTTTATTTGGAAGGGTAGGTATTGATTTATTTGCTGGACCAACAGAGATAGCAATAATAGCTGATGAAAATGCAGATCCTGAAATTGTTGCAGTTGATTTAGTTGGGCAAGCAGAGCATGGTTACAATTCACCAGCTTGGCTTTACACTACAAGCAAAGATTTAGCAGACAAAGTTTTGAAAAGAGTTCCAGAATTAATTAAAGAACTTCCTGAATTACCAAGAAAAAGTGCTGAGGCTGCATGGAAAGATTACGGAGAAGTTATCTTATGTGAAACTGACGAGGAAATGGTTCAGATAAGTGATGAATACGCTCCAGAACACTTAGAGGTTCAGACAAAAAATTTAGATTGGTTTCATAAAAGGCTTAAAAATTATGGGTCATTATTTATTGGCGAAGAAACTACGGTTGCTTATGGAGATAAATGTTCAGGGACTAATCATATATTACCAACAAAAGGTGCTGGAAAATATACAGGTGGTTTATTTGTAGGAAAATTTATAAAGACATTAAGCTTTCAAAGAATGACGAAGGAATCGACTAAAGAAGTAGGAGCAGCTGCTGCTAGACTTTCAAGATACGAAGGAATGGAAGCTCACGCTAGAACAGGAGACGTTAGATTAAGAAAATACGGTTTTTCTAATTAATGCATGCTTTAGTCTATACTGGTACAGAAAAAATAGTTTACAGAGAAGAAAAAGATCCCACAAAAAAACCTGGCGAGGCATTAGTAAAAGTTCATGCATCAGGCATCTGTGGTTCAGATATGCACGCTTACCACGGTAAAGATGAAAGAAGAATTCCACCACTTATATTAGGTCACGAATTTAGTGGAACAAGTTTAGATGGCAAATTCAAAAATAAAGAAGTCGTAATCAATCCACTTATAAGTTGTGAGAATTGTGATTATTGCAAAAGCAAAAGAGAACATTTATGCCCGCAAAGAACAATGATTGGCATGAGCACTCCTACAAAAAGAGATGGGGGTTTAGCAGAATTAGTTTCTGTTCCAGAACAAAATATTTTTGAGGTACCAAAGGGTCTAAACATGAAAGAAGCAGCACTGGCTGAACCTACTGCTGTTGCTTTACATGCAGTTATATTAGCTGAGGCAAATATAAAAAAACCTTTATCAGAGTGTAAGATTTTAATTCAAGGTGCCGGGGCTATAGGTTTGCTATGTGGTTTGGTATTAAATAAAGAAAAAAATGCTAGTAATATAATCATGTCTGATCCTAATAAAAGAAGATTAGACGAATGTGGAAAATATCTAAAAGCAAGCTTTGTTGCACCAGATGATAAATCTATTAAAGAAAATCATTTCGACTTGATATTAGAATCTGTAGGATTAGAGGTTACTCGGCATCAAGCTATTAATTCAATAGCGCCTGGAGGCACTATAGTTCACATAGGTTTAACCCAAACCTCTGGAACTTTTAATTTTAAAAAACTTACAATACAAGAGATTACACTAGTTGGAACTTATTGTTATACAAATGATGACTTTAAAAACAGTTTATTAATTTTAAAAAATAAAAGATTAGGTGATTTAGGATGGATAGAATATCGAGATCTTAAAAAAGGCTCAGATGCATTTCAAGAAATTCACAACGGCACTTGTATTGCCCCTAAAATCATTCTTATTCCTTGAGATCAAACCAATCTTTATATTTATTTTTATTGTCTATTAAATATTTAGGTAAAAGATCTAAATCAATATTTTGTAATTTATAATCGCTTTCCCATTTGTTAGTTGCACTTTTATCTGCAAAATGATCGTAGAACATTTCTCTTTTAGAAATTTTTTCTTTAATTTTATCAATAGTTATCCCGCTTAATCTAAATTCATCGTGATGGCCAAAATTCATAAATTTTTCATACATATCCTCTGGACTCTTTAAATTTGTAAAATGCCAACCACCATTTTTAATAATATTTAGATTTGAGTATTTAGTCTTTGAAAAATATGTATCTATTCTCCAAATAGGGTATTTTTTGAATTTGATATTACGAAGCCAAGAAAAAGATATTAAATTTTTTTTTCTACAACCTTTAGTTCCTGGCCAGAGCATTTTGTCATAAAGTAAATTAAATTTAAAATAAAAAAAAAGTTGATTAAATATTACTATATCATTCCTATTTTTTTTGAAATCTTCAGAGTCTAAATTTGGAATTTCATCATTATCACTCAACATTACAAAATCATTATCGTCATCATCTTTGATAGCATTTAAATGTTCATTGTATGACAACTCAATCCTTTTCAAACTGTTTGCCCTTTGCAAGGTTGGATTGTCATTTTCCTCAACTATTCCCTTGGGCTCTTTATCTATAACAATATATTTTATTTTATCTTTAAATTTAGGATAATTGTTTATATCAAAATTTAACTTTTTCTTTTTACCGCTATGAGAATAAGTTGACTCAGTAACAATAAATTTATTAACTTTATCTTTAAGAACATTTAATCTTACTTCGTACATCATGTGTTCGTTGTAAAAAGACGTGCAATCAATGATTTTCATCAATTTTAACCTCAGGGTTGTAGACATTATGCATACCTGCAATCTACTTTTAACACAATTAAATTAATTCATAATTTGAGAAATTAAACTATTATGAGAAAATATTATTTAATTTTTGCAGTTTTTTTATGCATGAGTTCAGCCTTTGCCGCAGGACATATAACTAAAGCTCAAAAGGAAAAAACAATAGAGTGTTTAGGTCACTACAGTGCGACAGCTGTTTTACCAGCTGATACTATAGAGGTTAAAAATATGGAATTAGCTTTGGCCTCAGTAAAAGTTATAAGAGAATACCTTGCCTCCGAAGGTGTTAAAGACGATGAGATGAATAAAGGTATGAATGTTTACGTAGACAAAGTTTATGGAAAGCCTTTTGACAAAGCTAAAAATGGCGAGTGTAATAAATTTATTTATAAGCAAATTAAAGGTTCGGAAGAAAAAATCGAAAAATTATCTAGAACGATTTATGCAGGCTAATGAGCGGATACGTTATAGCTAATATAGACGTTAAAAATCCCGAAGCTTATAAAGAATATGTTGGTAAGGTGGTACCGACTGTTCAAAAATATGGAGGAAAATATCTTGTACGTGCTGGTGAGTACAAAGTTATTGATGGTGAGTGGAAATATCCTCGTACAGTTGTAATAAAATTTCCAACTTATGAAAAAGCTTTAGAGTGGTATGACTCTGAGGAATACAAACCAGTAAAACCTATTAGATTAGCAAACTCGGTAGCTAATGGGATTATAATAAAAGGAGTTTAAATAAAAGGAGATAAAATGGAAAAAGAAATGTTAGTACATCTTAATTTTAAAGAAAATAAATTAGAAACTTTCATGGGTTGGATGCAATCAGATGAAGGTATGGGCGTTAGAAAAAGTGTTGCTTACCCGGAAAAAACCGTCGGGGCTATGATTCCTGATAAAAGCGGAATGTTATTTAAAGTTAATGTTCATAACGAAGCTGGGATGAAAGAGTTTGTAACTGGGAACAATCCTACAGCTAAAGCGATTTATGCCGAGTGTGTAGATAGTGCTCAGTTATATGAGTTATCAAAAATAAATCTATAAAGGAGGAAAAATGAAAAACTATATGGTAACGCATACTTTTAAGTCTGCTGAAATGAAAAAAAAGTTTACTGATACAGTGGCTTCTATGAAGATGGAAGATATTGTTAAGAGCATGAAAAGTGACAATGCTGCTTGTCAAATGACTTGGAATACACCAGGAGACACGATGGAAATGTATTGTTGGTGGAAAGGAAAAGATGAGCAAGCAATTATTAATCAACTAGGTCAAATGAATGATTTTTTCACTCCTCATAAGTTTGTTGAGTGCACAGATCAAGTCATGGACTATAACGCATAGGATATTTATGATCGATAAATTTGGAAACGCATTTTATTTAATAATTTACTTAGCACATTTTATCATAGTTGGTAGCTATGCTTACCAACTAGTCTTTGATACTAAAAAATTTCTAAAAGGTAGAGGAGTTGATAAAACTGCTACATTAATCACAAGATTCGCAGGATCATTCATGATTGCTACAGTTTTAATGGCAATATATATCGCTTTTATAAGATCTGGCGGTGTAGAGGCTACTTGGGCCTTCTTTAACTTAGTCTTTATAATGAATGTTTCGATATTAGTTGTTAATTTTTATACATTAAAAATTGATAAAACAGGTTTAACTAAAAAAACTAGAAACGATGGAATATACGCTCCACTAGTTTTAGTTATTATCAGTGCTATTCTTTGTTACGGTTTGGCTGATAAAATTTACGTTTAAGGAGATACATGGCAAAGTTTATGAATATTGTTAGATGTAAAGTAAAATCGTCTGGCAGAGAAGAATATTTAAAAAAAATTGATGAAATGCCAAAGTTCGATGGGCAGATTTCAGCAAAATACGTTGAAACGAAACCCAATGAATTTTTTATGATAGGTGAATGGAATTCTGAAGATGACATTGCTAAAGCAAGACCAAAAATGATTGCATTCTTGGATACACTTCGGCACACTTTAGAAGAGCTGTCATCAGATTTAGGAGTAACAGATCCTCATTCTGGAACAGTTGTGATCGAGAAATAAGAAAGGAGAAATAATATGGCAAAAATGTACATTATGGGAAACTATACCGAGAAAGCTTTTCAAGGTTTTTTAAAAGATCCAAATAGTGACAGAAAAGCAGTAGTTGAAAAACTTGTTCAAGGAGTGGGTGGAAAATTGCATACTATGGATATTGTAAGAGGATCATACGATTTTTGTGTAGTTGCAGATCTTCCAAGTTTTGATGATTTTGCTGCTGTTAAATTAGTAGTGGAGTCGACTGGAGCTGTGAAAAACTTATCAGCACTTGAAGCTATAGATTTTGGTAAAGCTACAACAAAAGCTTCAAAGATGTCTTATAAGGCTCCGGGTCAATAAAAAAAGGAGGTAACAATGGCAAAATTTTATACACTTGGATGTTACACAGCTAAAGGTCTTGGAGGATTTGTAAGCAATCCATCTACAGACAGAAAAGCTGCTACATCTGCACTTGCTGCTTCTGTGGGAGCTAAAGTAACTCAATACTCAGGCCTAAGGGGAAAATATGATTTTATGGCAGTGATTGAGGGAACTTTCGAACAAGCTGCTGCAGCTGCAATGGTTGCTGTTTCTAGTGGTGCTGTTTCAGATTTTACAATTTTAGAAGATGTAGATCTAAACGAGATAGCTAAAACTGCTCAGAAAATGGCTTCTTCATACAAAGAGCCAGGAAAATAATTTTGATCTTTGTAAAAAAGATTATAATGAGTCTAGTTTTCATTTATTGAACTAGACTCATTAATTTTTATTCAACGAAAAAACCCGACTCAATGTCAGAGTCTATTCCCTGTAAATCGTAAAATCCATTTTGCAAAACACTAGATATCGTTTTCTCATTACTCCAAGAAGCAAATCTTAAAGGACGATTGTGAATTTGTGGAAAAATATTTTGAAAACTCTGGTCTTTGTGTATAGCCCAAACATAATCTATCTCGTTGTTTAAAGCCCAATTTATTATCAATTTGTATAATTTAAATTCTTCAGATGAGTCAGTGTGATAGGTAAATAAAACATTCAACCTTTTTATTTTTTTTATAAAATATATGTGTACAATTGAGAAAGAGTTTTTATATTCAAAAAAATAAAGATTTTGTCTATAAGGACACTCTTTAAGACGCCAATGTAACCAACTTTCGTTTCTGTCAATAATTGGATGTCCTTCAACGTTTTCAGGAAACTTTTTTTTACTAAAAGAGTCAGAAATTACTTTAAAATTATCTATTAATCTAAAAGGCTTTAACTTTATTTGGTCATTGAATTTTCTCTTTATTATAAATCTCAACATATTATTAAATAAATTTAAATTTAATTTGTTTAGAATCGGTACGAATTTAAGATAATTGATTGGTCTAACTAATCTTTTAGTCTCAAAATTAAAGTTCCATCCAAATTTTTTTAAAACACGAAGTGAGTAAGGGCTACACATAGCCATTTGGTTGGGGCAGATTTTCATCCATTCTTTTGTCAAAAGTTTTCCAAGACCCATACCCATGAATTCAGGAAGAACAGCATAATCTTGAAACCATATTGCAGGAAATTTTTTTTCATTAACAATAATATCATTTTTTAGAAATGCTGCTTGACCAATAACTTTTTCATCCAACATTAATATAATTGGTTCAGCAAATTTTTCATCAACACGATACCACCATTTCCAATTATCTGTTAAATTTTTAAATCTTGTTGGATATACTTTTTTATAGAAGTTGTGTAATTCGTCTTTACTGATTTCAGAAATTTTTTTTATTTTGCATTTAGATAAAATATTATCTTTAGAATGCATCCAAACCAGTTTGAAGCTTGCCTAATATTAAAGCGTGCGTATCTTCAGTACCATCGTAAGTATTTACAGTTTCAAGATTTACAAGATGTCTGATAATATGATTTTCGTCTAATATTCCATTCCCAGCCAAAATATCTCTTGCGTCTCTAACTATATTAAGTGCTTTTTTACAATTATTTCGCTTTAATAAACTAATAGCTATTTTCAAATCTTTACTCTCATCCATTGATCTTCCAGCTTGAATACAACCGTTGTATCCTAAAGCTATTTCTGTCATCATATCTGCAAGTTTTTTTTGCACCAGTTGCTTTGAAGCCAGTGGTTTTTTGTTTACAATTCTTTTCTCAGAGTATTCTTTTGCAATCAACCAACAATTTTCTGCAGCACCCATTGCGCCCCAAGCAATTCCATATCTAGCTTTATTAATACATGAGTAAACTGATTTCCAACCATTTGTATTAGGTAGAATGCCATCTTTAGAAACTTTTACGTTTTTAAGAAATATTTTTCCTGCTTGCGCAATTTTAATACTAGATTTTTTAATTTTTTCTGTGCTGAGACCTTTTGAGTTCTTATCTACCAAAAAACCATGAACATTTTTATCTTTATCAAATGCCCAAATTAAAAATACATCAGCGATTGGCGCATTTGTTATCCAATTTTTTGATCCGTTAATAATAAATCCATCTGAAACTTCCTCAAAACTTGTTTCCATTGATGATGGATCAGATCCTGATATACTTTCAGTTAATCCAAAGCAGCCAATAATATTTCCTTTAATTAATTCTGGTAAATATTTTTCTTTTTGCTTTTCCGAACCAAATGTAAAGATTGGGTGTATCACTAGAGATGATTGTACAGAGATAGCTGATCTATAACTGCTGTCAACTGCTTCTAACTCCCTTGCTACTAACCCATATGCTACACTTGAGACGTTCGCCGACCCATAGCCTTTGATAGTGTTACCTAAAAAACCATTAGACCCTAAAGCTGGGTAAACTTTTTTGTCAAAGATGCTCTTTTCATTGTTTTCAATTACTGAAGGCATTAGAAAATTTTTACAAAAATCTTTAGCCTTTTTATGAATTAGTTTTTCTTCTTCACTTAAAAGGTTATTCAAATAAAGTGGGTCTCTCCAGTCATTTACTAACTTGGTTGACTTTTTTTGTTTTATTCTAATTACACTCATTTTTTTTTAATATTAAACTATCATTTAGTCTGATTTGCGATCTTACGCAACAAGTATTTTTGAGTTTTTCCAGTAGATGTCTTGATTATTTTTCCAATAATAATTTTTTTGGGTATTTTAAAACCTGCCATATTTTTTTTGCAAAATTGAGTAATTTTTAACTCATTTAGATTCGAATTTTTTTTTAGAGAAATAAATGCACAAGGAACTTCACCCCATTTATCATCTTTTTTTGCTACAACTGCTACATCAATTATATCATTTAATTTATAAAGAACATTTTCTATTTCTATGCTGCTAATATTTTCTCCTCCAGATATAATTACATCTTTTAGGCGATCTTTAAGTTGAATATAACCATTCTTATGCACAACACCAATATCTCCACTATGAAACCAACCATTTTTAAAAACTTTTTTTGTAGCAACTTTATCTCTGTGGTAACCCATCATTATAGTATTACCTTTAAACAAAATTTCACCTAATTCTTTACCATTATGTTTTACCTCTTTTTTTGTTTTCATATTTAAAACTTTTAGTTCATTAATATTAGGATATCTTACTCCTTGACGAGATTTAAGTTCTGCAATCTTATTTTTTTTTAATTTCTTCCATTTATTTTGCCATTCACAAACTACAGCTGGACCATAAACTTCTGTCAGGCCGTAAGTATGAGTTATATTGAAACCTTGATCATCAATTTTTTTTAACACAGATGGTGGAGGAGGAGCTGCACCAGTCATAAATTCAACTTTATTTTTCAATTTTATACCTTCTTGTATTAAAAGGTTGATAATAACTGTTGTTCCACACAGATGAGAAACTTTATGTTTTTTTATAAGCTTAAAAATTTCTTTAGAATTAATTTTTCTTATACAAATGTTCGTGCCTGCTAATGCCGCAATAGTCCATGGAAAACACCAACCATTGCAATGGAACATCGGCAAAGTCCAAAGATATACAGGGTTTTTTTTTATGTCCCATACAAGCTGATTGTTTATTGCATTTAAATAAGCACCTCTATGGTGAGTTGTTACACCTTTTGGCTTATGTGTAGTACCTGACGTATAACTTAAGCTTATTGGAGACCATTCATTTTTAATTTTATTTTTAAGATTAATATTATCACTACCTTGTTTTAAAAAATCTTCATAAGTTTTCTCTTTGTGAATATTTTTTGAAAATTTTTTATTATCTTTAATTGCAATTATCTTAATTTTTTGCTTACCGATTTTTAAAGACTTTCTAATAACTGGTAAAAATTCTGTATCGACAAAAATAAGTTTAGTTTTTGAATGTCTTAAAATAAAACTTATTGTTTTAGCATCTAATCTAATATTAATAGTATTAATTACTGCTCCAGACATAGGAATCGCAAAATGAGCCTCGTACATAGCTGATGTGTTTGGAGCCATGATAGATACAACATCCCCATTTCTTATATTATTTTTTGTCAATGCAGATGAAAACAAGCAACATCTTTTAAACGTTTCTCCCCATAAAAATTTTTTTCTCTCAGAAATAATTGATGTGTAATTAGGAAATATTTTTGCCGTTCTCTCTAAAAAATCTATGGGTGATAAGGGTATATAATTTGCTTTATTCTTTTTTAGATTCATTGTTTTTTTAATATATTTTTTAAGCCAAAAAATAATATATAATAGAAGTGTATGAAAAGTTATATAAATAAAAACACTGGAATCCTTATTCGGATAGATGATGTATGCGAAAATATGGATTGGAAATTAATGAAAAAATTGGAAATATTATTCGATACACATTCTATAAAACCCGTTTTAGGAGTTATACCTAATAATAAAGATGAAGGTTTTTTATCTTTTCCAAGAAATGATAATTTTTGGGATCAGGTTAGAAAATGGCAAGGTAAAGGTTGGGAAATAGTTCAACATGGTAACACACATATTTATGACAAACTTTGTAAAAAGAAATCCGATTATTTCAATTATGGAGGCGGATCAGAGTTTTTTGGACACCCTTTAGAAGTTCAACAGAAAAGAATTAAAAATGGTTTAGACAAATTTAAAAAAGAAAAGATTAATATCAGATCTTTCTTTGCTCCTAATCAAACCTATGATGAAAATACTTTTACAGCCCTTAAGAACTGTGGCATTAGGGAGGTAATAGATGGTTATGGTTTGATGCCTTACACTGAAAAAAATATCAAATTTATTCCTCAACTATTCGAGAAAGTTATACTGCTTCCATTCGGTATTCAGTCAACAAAACTACATTTACACACTTGGAAAGAAGCAGATTATGATATTTTTGAAAAATTCATCGAAACCAATTCTAATAAAATTATTTCATACGACCAAG
>CACAWY010000011.1 GCA_902536385.1 uncultured Pelagibacteraceae bacterium | reverse complement strand
ACCTCACACCAAGTATGCTTTGCCTACCTATTACATTGTTGCTCCTGCAGAAGCCTCATCAAATTTAGCAAGATATGATGGTGTAAGATATGGCTACAGATCACAAAAAGGAAAAGATTTAATTGAAATGTATGAAAATACTAGATCAGAAGGATTTGGTGATGAAGTTAAGAGAAGAATATTAATAGGCACTTATGTTTTATCTTCTGGTTATTACGATGCCTATTATTTAAAAGCCCAAAAAGTAAGACAATTAATAAAAAAAGATTTTGATGAAAGTTTTACTAAAGTTGATGCTATTTTAACACCTTCAACACCAAGCTCTGCATTTAAGATAGGAGAAAAAACTAATGATCCTGTATCTATGTATTTAAATGATATTTTTACGGTGCCTGTAAATTTAGCTGGATTACCAGCCTTATCTCTGCCTGCTGGATTAGATAAGAAAGGTTATCCTCTTGGGTTACAATTGATAGGTAAAGCTTTAGATGAACAAAAAATTCTTAATATTGGTTATGCATTCGAAAAAAATTGTGGTTATAAAAACGAAATTAAAAATTGGTGGTCATGAGCAAAGAAAAATTTGATTATTTTGTTAATGGAGAGAAAGGGAAGTACGAAGTAGTTATAGGTTTAGAAGTTCATGCTCAGGTCCTTTCTAATTCAAAACTTTTTTCAGGCTCCTCTACTAAATTTGGAGCTGATCCTAATAAACAAGTAAGTTTAATAGACTCTGCTTTTCCTGGAATGCTGCCAGTAATTAATGAAGAGTGTGTGAAACAAGCCGTAAGAACGGGTTTAGGTTTAAATGCAAAAATAAATAATTATTCAGTTTTCGATAGAAAAAATTATTTTTATGCAGACCTTCCTCAGGGTTACCAGATCTCCCAATATAAAAACCCCATTGTTGGTGAGGGAAAGGTTTTATTAGATATGCCTTATGGTTCAAAAGAAATTGGTATTGAAAGACTTCATTTGGAACAGGACGCAGGAAAAAGCATCCATGATATGGATCCCTCAAGTACTTACGTTGATTTAAATCGCTCTGGAATTGCTCTAATGGAAATCGTTAGCAAACCTGACCTTCGTTCACCCGATGAAGTAAATGCTTACATAAAAAAACTAAGAACTATAATGAGATACTTGGGTACTTGTGATGGTAATATGCAAGAAGGTTCCTTAAGAGCAGATGTAAACGTCTCAGTAAGAAAGGTGGGTGAAAAAAAATTTGGTACAAGATGTGAAATTAAAAATGTAAATTCAATTAAATTTATGCAAATGGCGATAGAATATGAAGCCAATAGACAAGTTGAATTATTAGAGGAAGGAAAAGAAATAGATCAAGAAACAAGATTATTTGATACAAAAAAAAATGAAACAAGATCAATGAGATCAAAAGAAGATGCTCACGATTATAGATACTTTCCTGATCCTGATCTTTTACCTTTAAAACTTGAACAAAAATTAATTGATGATTTAAAAAAATCTTTACCAGAGTTGCCAGATAATAAGAAAGAGAGATTTATTCAAGAATATAGTCTTAACCCGTATGAAGCAAACGTATTGGTTTCTGAAAAAGAGATTTCTGATTATTATGAAGAAGTTGCAAAATTATCTGACAAAAAACTTGCAGCTACATGGATAATGGGTGATTTATTTGCAATGTTAAACGATAAAGGACTTAATATTTCTAAATCACCAATTTCTGCTAAAAATTTTGCTGAGTTAGTTCAATCAATTAAATCTGGAGAAATTTCAGGAAGAATAGCTAAAGAAGTTTTCGAAATTATGGTTGAAAGTGGAGATAATCCAAAAAAAATTATAGAGTCAAAAGGATTGAAACAACAAAGTGATCCTAAAGAATTGGAAAAAATGATTAATGAAATACTCTCAAAAAATAAAGACAAAGTTGATCAATATAAAGCTGGAAAAGAAAAATTGTTTGGTTTTTTTGTTGGACAGGTTATGAAATTATCTGGCGGGAAAGCAAACCCACAATTAACAAATGAAATTCTAAAAAAACTTTTAAAAGGCTAATTATGCCTAAAAAATTAGATTTAACTGAAAATCTTGAAAAATACATTATTGATCACTCAGAATCTTTGACCGATGTTCAAAAAGAAATAATTCAATATAATATAAGTCTTGGTGATCAACAGAGATTGCAGATTTCAGTTTCTCAAGCACAATTTCTACAAACATTAATTAAAATTTCTGATATTAAAAAGATTTTAGAAATAGGAAGTTTTACAGGTTTTAGCGCTTTATCTATGGCCTCAGCCCTTCCATCTGATGGTCTTTTAATCAGCTTAGATAAAAGTTCTGAATTCAGTATGAAAGCGCAATCATTTTATAAAAAAGCGAATGAAAAAAAAATAAAGCAAATTATAAAACCTGCTATTGAAAGTCTTAATGAATTAAAAAACTCAAGTCAAAGATTTGATTTAATTTTTATAGATGCTGATAAGGAAAATTACCTTAACTATTACGAAACATCTTTAGAACTTATTAATAAAAAAGGCCTTATTGTTATAGACAATGTTCTATGGCACGGAGAGGTAATAGATGACAAGAAAAATGATAAATTTACAAATATTATAAGGAAATTCAATACACACATTAAGAAAGACAGTAGAGTTGTAAAAAATATTATTCCAATAGGTGACGGACTTACAATTTGTATTAAAAAATAATGTATACTATTTTTGGTTTTTATAAGTTTAAAAAGATTAAATTTCTGAAAAAATATAAATCTTTATTTCAAAAAGAAATTTTTAAAAACAATGTGAGGGGTACAATAATCTTATCAGCAGAGGGTATAAATGGAACAATTTCAGGCAAAAGAGATGATATAAGCAAAATAATAAATATTATAAAAAGACAATTTCGGTTGAAGGATTTTGATAGTAAGAATACTTCTAAGAGTCTTTCTCAACCATTCCATAAAGGTAAAATAAAAATCAAAAATGAAGTTGTTCCATTGGGTTTAAAAATAAACCCAAATAATAAAAAACTTAATAGATATGTTTCTGGAAAGTCGTGGAATAAACTTATTTCAAATAAGGAAACTTTAGTAATAGATACTAGAAAGCCATTCGAATATGAAGTGGGTACCTTTAAAAATTCTGTAAATCCAAATGTTCAAAATTTTAAAGATTTTCCAAAATATCTAAAAAAAATTGATAAAGATAAACCTGTAGCAATGTTCTGTACTGGAGGAATTAGGTGTGAAAAGGCCTCTATATTTTTAAAAAGAAAAGGTTTTAAAAATGTTTTTCAATTAAAAGGTGGAATACTTAATTATTTGAAAAAAACTGAGAGGAAAGACAGTCTATGGAAAGGAGAATGTTTTGTTTTTGATAATAGAGTATCTTTAAAACACAAATTAAAACAGGGAACTTACTCTGTATGCAGTGGATGTCGAATGACTTTTTCAATAAAAGATAAAAAATCTTACAAATATGAGGAGGGTGTTTCATGCCCAAGGTGTTATGACACACTCTCAAATTCACAAAAAACAAGATTTCGTATGAGGCAAAATCAAATTAATCTTGCTAAAAAAGCTGGAAGAAAGCATAAGTTTCAAAAGGAATTTTAATTATGGATTTGACTAAAGGTTCAATTTGGCAACTCTTAAGAAAAGTTACCATACCAGCAAGCACAGGATCCCTATTTCAAACTTTTTATAATCTAGTAGATACTTATTTTGCAGGTAGAATTTCACCAGAAGCGTTAGCAGCAATTGCAAAATCTTGGCCAATATACTTTATAGCAATAGCTGTTGCTGTCGGTATTGGAGCCGGAACTACAGCTCTAATTAGTAATTCAATTGGAGCTAAAGAAGACAGGAAAGCTTCAATGTACGTTGCTCAGTCAATAATATTAGCAATTGTAATTTCAATTTTTGTAACTTTATTCGGCTTAAATTTTTCTGATGAACTTTTGAGAATTATGGGCTCTTCTGAAGAAAGTATAATCTTAACACGTGAATATTTAGATATTATTTTTTTTGGAGCTATCATTGTATTAGTTCAATTATCTTTGAATGGAACTTTAAATGCTCAAGGTGATACAAAAAGTTATAGAAATGTTTTAATTTTCACCTTTTTCTTAAATATTTTTTTAAATCCACTATTTATATTTGGTTATGGATTTATACCAGCATTTGGAATTGCTGGTTTAGCTATCGCTACAATAGTTTCTCAGTGTATTGGCTTAATATATTTAGCTAATAAAGTTTATTGCTGTAAATTAAAAAAATTCCTTTATCTAGAATGTTTTAAACCAAAAATTGATTACTTAAGCTCGCTTTTTAAGCAATCAGTGCCAATAATGTTTACTATGTTGATGATAATGTTTGGGGTATTCAATATTTTCTATTTTGTTGGTCAGTTTGGAGAATTAGCTACAGCGGGTTATGGTACAGCTGTAAGAATTGAACAAGTTTTATTGTTACCGGTCATAGGATTAAATACTGCTGTTTTATCAATAGCAGGTCAAAATTTTGGGGCAAAAATGTATTTCAGAGTAAAAGAAGTATATGGAAAAGCTTTAATGTTTGGTTCTGGGTTTATGGTGTTGGCGGGCATATTTGTTTATCTAACCTCAGAAATAATAATCTCTTTTTTTACTAATGATTTAGAAGTTATTCGAAGAGGCGCACTTTACTTACAAGTTGCGGCTTTAATTGGGCCAGTGTATCCCGTCTTCTTTATTACCTCTGCATTATTTCAAGCACTCAAAAGACCAATTTATAGTTTGTATATGACAATTCTTAGACTAACTTTAATTCCATTCATGTCACTCTGGTATGTCATAAATATTAGAAATGGCGAGTATCAAGATATTTTTTATACGATTTTAGCAACAAATTGGATGATGGGATTAGTCGTACTGACTTTCGTACCATTCTTTTTAAAGAGAGTATTTAGGATTTCTTTTAAAAAATTATTTGTATTCTAGTTTATTCTCTAATTTTCTTACAAAATAGGATACCACCAAGATAAGCACTAAGTATTCCAGTATTAAAAAAGTATATATTTCTAAAGGCCTGTAGGTTGTTGTGACTAGCTCATTAGCTTTTCTTGTTAAATCCCCTATACCTATAATTGATACTAGAGAGGACATTTTTAAAACATAAACAAACTGATTTCCCATGGCTGGCAAAACAACTTTGATCGCTTGAGGAAGAATTACCAATCTCATCTTTCTCCAGAAATCCATTCCTAATGACTCAGATACTTCATGCTGACCTTTTGAAATTGAATTAATTCCAGCTCTAAAAATTTCTGCTTGAAACGCACTTTCACTAATGGTCAAAGCTATTATTCCAGATACAAATGGTGAGAAACTTACTCCAATCATTATTGGAAGGCCATAATATATCCAAAGAATCAAAACTAATAAAGGGATGGCTCTAACAATTTCTACGTAAGTAATGTTAAAATAAGTTAAGAATTTATTATTTGACAATGATGGTAGAGCAACTATCAAACCGGTAATCATTGCTAGAATTATTGAAACTATTGAAATATATATTGTAGTTGTAATTCCGCTAATTAAAAATTTTAGATTAGTTAAACCATCTATATTATCTGGACTTAGAATATACCAACCCCATTCATAATTAGAACTACATCCTTGAAGCAAAAATAGAATAGAAATTATTTTTAAAAATTTCACTAATTAACTATATTTGTAAATGAGAAGTATTTAAACTTAAATTATAGACTTTTTAGATTATATTTTGCTTCTAAAGTCATAAAAAACCCAGAAGATTGTTTTCTTTTAATCCAATTGCTTACATAATCATTCCAAACTTTATCTCCTTTTGGAACCATCATTGCAAGAAATGCAGGATTTTTTCCACCATCTGGCACAATAGCTAATTGAGGATATTTTACTACAAGTTTATTTGCCTCTAGTGAACTAGTTATATTACCATCTGCTCTCCCAGCTAAAACTTCTTGAAAATCTCTTGCTGGAGCTTCAATTGATCTTAATTTTGATTTTGGAAAAAATTCTTTTGCTTTCTCTTCTTGAGATGTACCTAATGTTGTTGCTATTGTTACTTTTTTATTATTCAAAGAGTCCCAAGTGGGAAATTTTTTTAGATTTTTTTTCAATACTAAAGGAACTG
The DNA here is from genome assembly GCA_902536385.1 of uncultured Pelagibacteraceae bacterium. Lineage (GTDB taxonomy): Bacteria > Pseudomonadota > Alphaproteobacteria > Pelagibacterales > Pelagibacteraceae > Pelagilacustribacter. Next base: position 18,054 of record CACAWY010000011.1, on the reverse strand, counting down.
TTCCATATTTATAGTATGTTGCCGTAAAACCTGCCACCTCAGCTCTTTTTGGTGTTTTAGTTACACTTGTTGAAATATCATATCTATCAGCAGTGATTCCAGCAACAATTGTTTTCCACTCCGCTGGAACAAATTTCACTTTCACTCCTAAATCTTTAGCAAGTTCATTCATAACATCAATATCAAAACCCTTGTATTTGTTTGTAGCAGGGTCTTTCATCGACATTGGATCCCAATCACCAGTAGTTCCAACTCTTAACTCGCCGCTTTTTTTGATCGCATCTAGTTTCGATTCAGCTTGTATGCTTGTTGAAAATAAGAAGAATAATAAAATTGTAAATATTTTTTTAATCACATAATGTTAATAGCTAAACTTCTCTTTGTTTTCGAATTGCAATTTGACCCACTTTAATAATTTAAATTAAAAGGGTTGACTGATAGGTATTTTATCAGCTATAAAGAACAAAACAAGAACATTTATGAAACTAACAATACCTTATTATCTGCATAAAGTGGGAGCCGGTTTTCCTTCTCCAGCAACAGATTATATCGAGGATGATATAGATTTAAATTCTCATCTAATAACAAACGCACCAGCTACTTTCATTATAAGAGTACAGGGTAAATCTATGACTAATGTGGGCATATATGATGAAGATCTATTAATAGTAGATAAAAGTTTAAATCCCAAAAATTTCTCTACTGTTATAGCAAATATCAACGAAGAACTTGTGGTTAAAACTCTGGTTAAAAGTAAGGGTAACAATTACCTAACATCAGGCTCAAAAAATACATCAGATCGAATTAATTTAACAGATAATCCAGAAATAATAATTTGGGGAGTAGTAACATATGTCATACATAAACAGCAGTAGAAAAAAAGTTGCATTAATTGACTGTAATTCATTTTATGTTTCTTGTGAAAGATTATTCAATCCTAAAATACAAAATGTACCAGTCGTGGTGCTGTCTAATAATGATGGATGCGTGATATCAAGATCTACTGAAGCAAAAACACTTGGAATAAGAATGGGAGAACCATATTTTAAAGTTAAAGATTTGGTTAAAAGAAACAACGTTCAGATATTTTCCTCAAACTATGCACTATATGGAGACCTTTCTAGACGAGTGATGAAAGTTTTAAAAGGTTTTACTGATAAAATTGAAATCTATTCTATAGACGAAGCATTTTTAGATTTATCGCATATCAAAGATGAACAAGTTGAAGAATATGGAAAAAAAATAAGAGAAAGAATTTTAAGATGGACAGGAATACCAACAAGTGTAGGAATTTCAAATACAAAAACTTTAAGCAAAGTTGCAAATCATATTGCCAAAAAAAATAAAGCAGGAGTGATATTTCTAAAAGAAAATATTGATAATATACTAAAAAATTTTGATATTGTAGATGTATGGGGAGTTGGAAGACAGTTATCAAAGCTATATATTAAAAATGGAATAGACAATGCTTATAAACTAAAAAATATTTCAAACACATGGGTTAAGAAAAGTACCAATGTTTTAGGTGCGAAAACAGTAATGGAGTTAAGAGGAATTCCTTGTATAGATTTAGAAACCGAAGAAACAAGAAGAAAAAGTTGTTGTGTATCGAGATCGTTTGGAAAAAAAGTTGAGAGTTTAGATAAATTAAAAGAGTCTATAACTACTCATTGTTTAAATGCGGCAGAAAAAATAAGAACAGATAAACAAACCACAAGAGCTGTCACTATATTTATAAGAACAAGTCCATTTGATAAAAATAGAAAATATTATTCAAATTCTATTACTATTGAATTACCGATAGCAACTAATAACAGTATTGAACTTGTAAAAACTGCGATTAACGGACTGGTAAAGATTTATAAATATGGTTACTTCTACCAAAAAGCTGGAGTCATTTTATCAAAACTTAGAGACGCTTCTGAAAAAGAGCTAAATTTATTAGCACCAATTTTAGAGAATAAATCTCAACCATTAATGAGAGCAATCGATTTTACCAATGCAAAATATGGACGAAATGCAATCAGTATAGCTCAAGCTGGTATAAGTAATGATTGGAAAATGAGAAGAGAACATTCATCTAGAATAGATACAGCTTCATTTGACTTCTTACCTAAAATAAATATATAATTTGTATAAGGGGTGTCATAAAGACTGAGATAATACCCAAAGAACCTGACCGGTAATTCAGTAAGGGATAAATGAAAGATATATACCTATCAACACAAACAACGCTAATTATTACTCTAGGGGTAGGAGCTTTTTTTATCGCTTTAGGTTATATAAATTTAAAAAAAGTTTCAGATAATAAAATCTACATAATCGGTGACAGAAATGAGAGTATTTTTTCATTAACAACGAGTTTATCGGCATCTGCTTTGGGAGCTTGGATATTATTTGGACCATCTTCAGCAGCTACCTGGGGAGGAATAGGGGCAGTAATTGGATATGCATTAGGTACGGCTGCACCTATGTTATTTTTATTAAATTTTGGACCAAAAATAAGGAAAGAATTTCCTAATGGAATGTCTTTAACTGAGTTTGTAAAAAGTAGATTCGGGACTGGTATCTTAAAGATAATATTAATCTTAATTCTATTTTATTTAACAATTTTTTTGATAGCTGAAGTAACAGCAATAGCTTTTTTATTAAATTTAATTTCAAAAACGCCTTTATGGATAACATCTGGACTAACTTTAATTATATGTCTTTTGTATATTTTAAGAGGTGGATTTAAGCTTTCAATTATTACTGATAAATATCAATTTATAATAGTCTTAAGCATAATATTATTTTCTATATTTTATATTTTAGGAAACTTAGAAATAAGCAGTTATGAGTTGATTAAAAAAAATTCTGCAAAACTTATAAGTAAAAATTATATTCCAAATTATACTGCTGGACTGACATTTTTTATAGCTGTAGCAGCAACAAATTTATTTCACCAGGGTAATTGGCAACGTGTATTTGCTGCAAAAAATAATCTTATCTTAAAGAAAAGTTTAATTTATTCGTCAATTATCTCTTTTTTGATTGTTTTATGGATGGGCTACATAGGTCTCATATCTTTTTCTCTCGATCCTAAAATAAAACCTGATTTAGCTTTTTTTGAACTAATGTTATTAAATGATAATATTTTAATAATTGTTTTTATTTTAATTTTGGCCCTAGCTTTAACATTAAGTACAATTGATACATTAATAAACGCTATTTCAAGCCTAATTATTATTGATGGAAAAGAGATAAATAAATCTTTTAGCGGCAGAGAAGTTAAAGAAAAATGCAATAGATTAATTTTGTTATTATGTGCAATCGTTTTTATTTTTGCTTCCAAGGGTTACAGTATCTTATATTTATTCTTATTTGCAGACCTTCTGTGTTGTGCGGCAGTTGTAACAATATTCTATGGTTTTTTTAAGAAAAAAATTAATACAAAATTATCATCAGTATCAATTATTCTTAGTTTAATCTCAGGTTTATTATTTTTTCCAAGTCAGAATTTTCAATCAAGTCTTTTAGTAGGTAATATTATAACTGTAGAAAATTTTAGTCCAATGATCTCGTCAAACTTACTATTTATTTCATTTATTGTAGCTATAATTGTACCACTTCTTATAATTACGATTTATTCTTTACGTAATTCATTAAGATAAATAGATACAGCTATCCATATTATTACAAAACCAAAAAACTTTTCTAAAGTTAAAATCTCATCAAAATAAGTTATTCCAAGAAGAAATTGAGATGTTGGTGTTAAAAATAAAATCATACTTGCTGAACCTATACCAATAATCTTAAAACCTAATGTGTATAAAAAAAGAGGAACCAAAGTCATAAAGCCAGACCAAAATAAATAAAAAGACAAAAGGGGTTCATTAAAAGAAAAAACATTTAAATTTGAATTTACTAAATAAATAAACAATGCAATCGCTATAGGAGAGATAAGCAGTGTTTCAATGAGTAAACCTATATCTGAAGAAACTTTAATTTTTTTTCTTATTAATCCATAAATACTAAAAGTAATTGCTACAGTTAAACCAATCCACGGTAATTCACCTAACTTTATTAAAAAGTAAAATAAGGAAATTACAACTAGCAATACAGCTATAAATTGATTTCTATTAAGTTTTTCTTTTAAAAAGACTCTTCCCAAAAAAACACTTATTATTGGATAGATATAGTATCCTAAACTTGAGTCTAATAATCTATTTACACTGACGGCATAAAGCCAGGTTCCCCAATTTATACTTACCAATAAACCTGATATAAAAAGTAATAATTGATTTTTTTTCTTTTTTAAAACTTTAATAAATTCTGGCCATTTTTTATAAAAACTTGTTGTAAGAATTAAAAGAAGTGCAGTCCAAATAGTTCTGTGAACAGTTAATTCAATAAATGATGCAAAAGATACAAATTTGAAAAAAATTGTGCCCACAACACCCCACCAAAGAGATGCAAAAGCAGCATAAAAAATTCCTGATAATTGTTTTTGTTGCATCACAAATTTGGTGCAATATAAGTTAATTTTCTTTATAAAGATACGTAAAGCTTGAGGTGAGATGGGTGAGTTGGTTTAAACCAGGAGTTTGCTAAACTTCCGTAGTATTTAACTATGCTACCGAGGGTTCGAATCCCTCTCTCACCGCCAATTAGTTAAAATAACTTTCTATTTGAACTGGTTCTTTTCTTAAAATGTATTTATATACATTTATATTTTCTAGAACTCGTTGAACGTAATTTCTTGTTTCTTCAAATCTTATTTGTTCAATCCAATTAATATAAGAAATTTGACCTTTAGAAGGGTCACCATTTACTCTCCTCCAAGTTTTAACTCTATTTGGACCTGCGTTGTATGCTGCAATAGCAAAAGGGAAAACACCATTATAATCATTAAGCAATCCATTAAAATAATATGAACCAAGTTTAATGTTGTAATCTGGATCTGTTGTTAATCGACTTATACTGTAAGGTAGTTTTGCTTGTTTAGCTACAATCTTTGCAGTGTATTTCATTAACTGCATCATACCTCTGGCTCCAGCCCAACTATTTGCCTTCCTGTCAAATTCACTCTCTTGTCTGATTATTGCAAGAACAATTTCTTGTTTTGGCATCTGTTTATTATTCACAATTTTTGGAGTAGAAATAACCGGATAATTATATTTATTTAAAAATCTTTTTTCATAGGATGCCTTTTTCGATATTTGTATTGCAAAGTCATATCTTTCAACTGATGTAGATAACTCTGCTGCTAAAACTTCACTCCCTTTTTCAATATTTAGATCAGCCAAATGTTTAAGTATATCTTTAGCATATTGGCTTGCATCAAGTTCATGTAATAGAATAACGTGCTTGATAAGTTTATTTTTTTTAAACTCTTTTTCATAATCCTTATCAAAATTACTTTCATCTTTCAGTTCAAAATTCCCACCAGGATTAATCTTATTAAAAGCAAGTTGACCATAATAAGTCATTGGAAATTTTGATGCCTCTGAAAAAAATCTATTTGCAGTTTCTTTTTCATTTAATTTTTCATATGACTCGCCTAGCCAATATGCTCCTCTAGCTAAGCTAATTGGGTAGCCGACATTATTATAAAAATTTTGAAAATGATTAATTGCATACTCAGGTGAATTCAAAAAAGTAAGAGCTATCCAACCAGATAACCATTCTGCTTCAGCAAATGATGGGCCTGAAGATAATGAATGTTCACTAGCAACTTTATATGCTGTCTTATATCTTTTTTTGTAAATTAAACTTCTTGTAACACTTTCTCTTTGATCCCACCATTTATCTGGCCTGACCATTTGTGTCTCAGTTTTATTTGCATTTTGATATAAAATTTCTAAAGATCCTTCTAACCGTCCTCTTCGGTTCCTCCATCTCAATCTGTCAAATTCTAAACCAGGATCTTTTTTTAAATATTGAGGAACCTTTGCAATTGCATTGTCTACACCATAAGAGTTACTCATCAAAATTTGTCTTGCATTATAAAGAGCTCTTTGATCTGTTGGTAAATACCTAAGCATTCTTTTTAAATCCCAGTATTTCCTTTCCCACGCTAAATAATCAGCTCTTTTTATATGATCATCTGAAGAAATAAACTTTTTAAATTTTGCTCTGTAATAACCTAAATCATTTTTTCTTATTTCAGCAGTGATCCATCCTTCCTTAGCTAATTTTTTTACTTTTTCTAGCTTCCCTTGCTCTAAATAGGCTTCAGCTAATTTAATTTTTCCTAAACCACCTAAGGGAGGATATTTTTCAAACCAATTAATTATTGATGTAGGTGAATTATTTCTTAAATATATTTTTTCTTCCGCTAAATATCTAATTCTATTAATTCTAGGATAATAATCATTTTGTTCTATAAAATTTTTATACTCGTTAAATGATGCTCCATTCCTAGTAGTTTTAAGATGCATCCAAGTAATTAACTTTCTAAACTCACTATCTTTTACCTTTTGGGCACTTTTTAGGGCACTATTCCATTTTTTTTGTTTAATAAAATTAATTGTCTCTTTAGCTCTTTCAAAATCTTTTTTATTTAGAATTTTTGAACTTTTTACTTCTTTTGATGAAACTTTATATGTAATTGGTTTTTTTTTAGGGTATATGAACGTAGATGATACTTGTGCTATAACTTCTTCTTTAGACTCTGTTTTTGTTACTTTTTTTTTAGAAGTCTCTTTATTTTGTTCAACTACGTCTGGTTTAATCTCAACCTTTTTTTTCAATAATGGCTTAGGTACAGGTAGACTTTTATTAATACTTTCTTGGATCTGTTTTTCAGACTTTTTAAAAATTGAGGGTTTTTTCTGCGGTAATAAGAAATCTGTTTCAGAGTAAACGATGTTAATTTTCAAAAATGATAATAAAAATACTAGACTAATTAATTTATTAAGCATAAGTTTAAGGATATCTATCTTATATTGTTTTATGCTTAAAGGATCAATTGTTGCATTAATAACCCCATTTAAAGACGACAACCTTGATGAGGATACTTATAGAAAATTATTAAATTATCACTTAAAACACGGCACCAATGGCGTAGTACCTGGAGGCACTACAGGAGAATCTCCTACTTTATCTCATAGTGAACATAAAAGAATTATTGAAATTGCAGTTGAGGAATGTGGAGGCAAAATACCTGTGGTAGCTGGCACTGGTTCCAACTCAACAGATGAAGCAGTTGAATTATCTAAATTCGCTGAGAAAGCGGGATCGGACGCTATATTGGTTGTTACACCATATTATAATAAACCAACTCAAGAAGGCCTTTATCAACACTATAAAAAAATAAACGACAGTGTTGGAATTCCAATTATCATTTACAATATACCGTCTAGATCAGTAATAGATATGTCCGTTGAAACAATGACTAAATTATATGAATTAAAAAATATATCTGGTGTTAAAGACGCTACTGGTGATCTTAATAGAGTTAATCAACAATTAGAAGCAATGGGAAAAGAATTTATACAACTTACTGGTAACGATGATAATGCGCTTGAATTCAATAAGAGAGGCGGTGTTGGAGCTATAGGTGTTACTGCGAATATAGCTGCAAAATTATCTTCTGATTTTCAAAAAGCGTGTTCAGAAAAAATGCAAGAAGCTGAAAAATTAGATAAAATATTACAACCATTACATTCTGCTTTATTTATTGAAAGCAATCCATCACCAGTAAAATATGCCGCTTCGTTGTTAGGAATGTGCAACTCAACTGTCAGATTACCATTAGTAGAAATTCGAAAAGAAACACAACAAAAGGTCTTAGAAGCACTTAAAGTAGCAAAATTACTTTAATGAAAGAATCAATTTCTTCCGGAAAAAAGATTATTTGTTTAAATAGAAAAGCAAGTTATAATTATTTTTTCTTAGAGACAATAGAAGCTGGAATTTCTTTAAAAGGATCAGAGGTAAAATCATTAAGAGATGGAAAAGGAAGTATCGCCGACTCTTATGCTGTTGATAGCAATGGTGAATTATTTTTAATTAATTCACATATTCCTCTTTACAGACAATCATCTTATAATAATCATAATCCGAAAGGTGAAAGGAAACTTCTTTTAAAAAGAAAGGAAATTAATAAATTAATTGGTAGAATTAATCAAGAGGGATTAACTATCGTACCTACAAAAATGTATTTTGTTAAAGGTAAAGTAAAAATTGAAATAGCAGTAGCAAAAGGGAAAAAGCTTTATGATAAAAGACATGTAAAAAAAACGAGAGATTGGAATAGAGAAAAAGCTAGATTGCTGAGAAAAAACAACAAATGATACATCTTAATATTGGTTCTAATTTGAACTCAATTCATGGTTCAAGATATGATAATATCTCTATTGCAATAAATTTATTAATTGAAGAAAATGTAAAAATTAAAAAAACTTCAAATTTTTATGAAACTCCATCGTACCCTAATCAAAAATTACCCAAGTTTCTTAATATTGGAGTTTTAGTAAACTATAAAGATAATGTTTCAAAATTACTCAGTTCTTTAAATTTAATTGAAAAAAAAATTGGCAGGCTCAAAACAAAAAAAAACGACCCCAGAGTAATCGACATAGACATAGTTGATTTCAAGGGCAAAATTGAAGACTCAGATAATTTAATTTTGCCTCATCCAAGAGCACATTTGAGAAATTTTGTTCTATATCCAATACTTGAAATTGATCCTAAATGGTCACATCCAATTTTGAAGAAAAATCCCCAATTTCTTATTAATAATTTAAGTTTAAAATCTAGGATTGAGATTACAAGATTACAGAAAAATGTTAAAATAAACCATGATTAACAATAATGAATTAATTAATCAAATTAAGTCTTATAATAAGTTTTTAAATTCAGAGTCACTTAACAAAGCTTATAACTTTGCACTTGAGGCTCATCAAAATCAAAAAAGAGAAGAGGGCGTTCCATATATAATTCATCCAGTTGCAGTAGCGAAAATATTAACTGAATTGAAGTTAGATAGCGCAACAATAACTACTGGTTTATTGCACGATACTATTGAAGATACAAATGTAACTTACGAAACTGTAAAAAAAGAATTTGGCGAAGAAGTTGCAAATTTAGTAGAAGGTGTCACAAAAATTTCTGCTTTAGAAGATAAAGCTACAGATGACTCTAAAGCCGAAAATTTTAGAAAATTAATTTTAGCAACTTCAAAAGATATTAGGGTTTTATTAGTAAAGCTTGCAGACAGACTTCACAATATGCGTACTATTGAATTTGTTAAAGATAAGGAAAAAATTGTAAGAAAAGCAAAAGAAACTATGGAAATTTATGCGCCTCTTGCGGACAGAATGGGTATGAACAGGATTAGAGATGAGCTTGAAGATCTTTCTTTTTCTGTATTAAATAAACCAGCAAGAGATTTAATTTTAAAGAGATTAAAATTTATAAAAAATAATAGAGATGATACTTTTAAATCTATATCCCAAGAACTAATCGATATTCTAAGAAAAGATGGTATAAACGCAACTATTACAGGAAGAGAGAAAACTCCCTTTTCCATTTGGAGAAAAATACAAAATAAAAAAATATCATTAGAACAACTTACTGATATTATTGGATTTAGAGTTATAGTTAAAAATATCGAAGATTGTTACAAAACATTAGGAATATTTCACAGTAGATTTTCAACAATACCTGGAAAATTTAAAGACTATATATCAACTCCAAAGATAAATAATTATAAATCAATTCATACTGCAGTTATTGGACCAAAAAAAAATAGAATAGAAATACAAATTAGGACTCATGATATGAATGAATTTGCACAGCGAGGTATAGCTTCACATTGGAAATACAAGTCATCAGAGAAATTTTCTGAACTTTCATGGAAAGAATATGACTGGCTAAGAGATCTTGTTGAAATCATTGAAGCAGGAACAAGCCCTGAACATTACTATGAATTTACAAAACTTCAAATGTTTCAAGAAAATGTTTTTTGTTTTACTCCTAAAGGAGCAGTAATTAAATTACCCAAGAAAGCTACACCGATTGACTTTGCTTATGCTGTACACACTAAAATTGGCAATAGTGCTATTGGTTGTACAATTAATGGAAGTCATTCTACTCTTCAGACTTTATTAAAAAATGGAGATTTAGTTAACATAGAAACTTCAAAAAATGCTTCACCATCCTTACACTGGTTATCTTCTTCCGCAACTGGAAAAGCGCGATCGGCCATTCGTAGATATTGGCAAGATAAATCGACAGAAAATCTTAAGGTAGCTGAAAAAAATTACACGAGCACAATAGAAGTTGATTTACCTCATAAACCTGGTGTTTTAGGGCATGTAACATCTTTGATAGGTCTCAATAAGGGAAATATTGTGAATTTAGAAATAATTAAAAGAAATAAAGAACATTTGAAGTTTTCATTCGATTTACAAATTAAAGATTTGAAAAATTTTACAAACTTGATAAGTCAAATAAAGCAAAGTAATTTAAAATTTAAAATTATTCGACACAAACAGAAAAAAAATGCTTTCATTAGAAGAATCTTTGAAAATTTTAAAAGAGACTAAAGCACTCTTAGAAGGACATTTTATTTTATCATCTGGGCTACACAGCCCTCAATATGTGCAATGTGCACAATTATTAAGTAAACCAGAAAAAGCAAAAAAAATATGTGTTTCATTATCAGAAAAAATCAAAAGTGAGTTTAGTGATTTTGATTTAATTTTATCACCAGCTATGGGAGGTGTTATAATTGGATATGAAATTGGAAAGTTATTAAATAAAGAAACAATTTTTTCCGAAAGGGTAAACGAAGAATTTTCATTGAGAAGAGGCTTTACAATTAAAGAAAATCAAAAAATTCTTATAATAGAGGATGTAATTACTACAGGCAAATCTAGTATTGAATGTTCTAAATTAGTTAAAAAAAATAAAGGTTTAATTGTAGGTTACGCTTGCATAATTGATAGATCAAATGGTAAATCACTAATCAAAGATAAAATTATTTCTCAAGTTGCATTAAATATACCTACTTATACAAAAGATAATTTACCTCAAAATTTATCATTAATAAATCCTACTAAACCAGGAAGCAGAAATCTTTAATGAAGAAAATAAGACTTGGGGTTAATATCGATCATGTTGCCACTGTAAGAAACGCAAGAGGAGAAAATTATCCGAGCCCATTAAGAGCAGCATTATTTGCACAAAAAAATAAAGCAGATTCAATCACTATTCACTTAAGAGAAGATAGAAGACACATAAATGATTTAGATTTAAAAAAAATCAAATCAAATTTAAAAATCCCTTTAAATCTTGAAATTGCTGCTACTGAAGAAATGTTAAAAATTGCATTGAAAAGTAAACCTAGTTTTATTTGTATTGTTCCAGAGAAAAGACAAGAAATAACAACAGAAGGTGGTTTAAATCTTAATTATAAAAAGGATTTTCTTAAAAAAATGATTTCAAAACTTAAAAAGAATAATTTAAGAGTAAGTCTATTTATTGAGCCAAGATTAATTGATATAAAAATATCAAAATATTTGAACGCTGACTGTGTTGAAATTCACACTGGTAAATTTTGTAACTTGGTTAATCACAATAAAATGTATAAAAAAGAACTTATTAAAATTAGAAACGCAACATCCTTAGGAAACAAATTAGGATTAGAAGTTCATGCTGGTCATGGATTAACTTTCAAATCAGCAAAAATTTTGGCTAAAGTATCTGGGATAAAAGAATTTAACATTGGTCATTTTCTAATTGGGGAGTCTATATTCACAGGCTTAGGGAATACAATAAAAAAATTTAGAAAGATTATTTCAAAATGAAATTGTACGGAATTGGCACTGACATTGTCAAAGTAAATAGAATTAAAAAATTACTAAAGAAAGATAAATTTATTACAAGAATTTTTAACAATGAAGAAATTAAAAGATGTAAAAGAACCAAAAATTTTCATAATTGTTTTTCCAAAAGATTCGCTGCTAAGGAAGCTTTTTCCAAAGCTTTAGGAACTGGAATATCTAGAGGAATAAATTTTAATGAAATAATTATTTTGAATGAAAACAATGGTAAACCTTTTATTAAATTAATGAATAAAACAAAGAAAAATGTAGAAAAAAAATTGAGAAAAAAAAAATATAAAATTTCAATCTCATTATCTGACGAAGATAAATATGCAGTTGCCTTCGTAACAATTTCAATATGAAAAATAAATTTCTTAAAGTAGTTTTAGATAATATAAAGACATTGTTATTTGCACTAATGATAGCCTTAATAATAAGGTCATTGATAATACAGCCTTTTTATATTCCTTCATCTTCAATGGAACCAACTTTACTTGTTGGTGATAGAATATTTGTTTTAAAAAATACTTACGGTTATAGCAAACACTCATTTCCCTTTAGTCCAAGTATTTCAAATAAACGTTACTTTTTTAAAAAACCTACTCAAGGTGATCTAGTAGTTTTTAAAACACCTAAGGATAATAGGACAGATTATATTAAAAGATTGATAGGCTTACCTGGAGATGAAATACAATTTTTAAATGGTGATTTGTTTATAAATGGAAAAAAAATATATAGAGAAAAAATTGGGAACCTTAATACTATTAGATGTGGTAAATTTATTTTAAAAACAGAAACTTTTATCGAAACATTACCAAATGGGGTCAAACATCTTTCGACTTATAACAAAATAGGTACTTTAAAAAATACAAAAAAATTTAAGGTTCCCGATGATCATTATTTTCTTATGGGTGACAATCGTGATTGTTCAAAAGATAGTAGATTTCTTGAAGAAGTTGGATATGTAAATAAATTGAACTTAGTTGGAAAAGCAAAAATTATATTTTTTTCAAATGATACTTACAATGGAAGTTTATTAAAACTGTGGAATTTGCATAACTCTTTTAGATTAAATAGAACATTTAAAATATTACAATGATTAAATCGATAAAAGAATTAGAGAATATTTTAAAATATAATTTTAAAGATAAAAACTTATTAAATACAGCTTTAATTCACAAAAGTTATAATAGCACTAAAAATAATGAAAAGTTGGAATTTCTTGGTGATAGGGTTCTTGGTTTAGTTATTTCAAAGAAACTTTTAGATAAATATCCAGATGAAAAAGAGGGAATTATAGATAAAAAATTTGCAAATTTAGTTAATAAAAATACTTGTGTAAGTATTGCAAAAAAATTAAATTTGAGAAGGTATATTTATTTAGGCTCTTCTCACAAAAATTTAGAAAGATCAGTAGATAAACTAGTTAGTGATTGCTTAGAAGCTGTTGTTGGAGCCATATATCTTGATGGAGGTTTGAAATCATCTGAAAAATTCATATTAAGCTTTTGGGAGTTTTATTTAGATAAATCAGTCGTTACTTTGATTGATTCAAAAACTAAACTTCAAGAATATAGTCTAAAAAAGTATAAAAAACTACCCAAGTATACATTTTTTAAAAAAACAGGACCACAGCACAAACCTTCATTTAAAACTGAAGTTGAAATAGAAGGATCTAAGAAAATTGTTGGCATAGGATCCTCAAAAAAAAACGCTCAACAAAATGCAGCTGCAAAATTAATTAAGATTTTGAACATATGAATTGGGAAGATGAGTGTTATCTCCTATCAAAAAGAAAATTTAGAGAAAATGCTAATATTATAAATGTATTTTCTCATTCAAGAGGAAAAATTTCAGGAGTTGTTTATGGTGGTAACTCTAGGAAAATTAGAAATTATCTTCAAATATCAAATAAATTATTTGTAGTTCACAGTAGTAAAAATGAAAATCGCTTAGGATACTTTAAAACAGAACTTATAAAACCTATATCACCTAAGTATTTTAATGATAAAGAGAGAACATCAGCAATTGTTTCTTTATGTTCCATATTAGATATTTTACTTCCAGAAGGTCAACCTAACAAGAATATTTATAATTCTTTTGAAAAATTTATTAACTCTATTAATTTAGATAATTGGATAATTTTATACATATTCTTTGAGTTAAATCTTATAAAATATTTAGGTTATGATCCTAATTTGATTAAATTTAAAGAAAATAATAACATACCAATCCATAAGATTAAGATAGATACATTTTTATACGAAGTTCCAGATTTTTTAATCTCGAGAAAAGTTCCGGAAGAATTATCTAACAGTTTAATTAGAAAATCACTGTATTTTACGAGAAATATTATTCAGAATAAATTTTTTATACCAACCAATTTAATTTTTCCTAGATCAAGATTACAATTAGAAAACTATTTTAATTAATTTTTTTTAATTTTTTTGCTATTTCAATTGCAAAATAAGTTATAATTGCGCAAGCTCCAGCTCGTTTAAATGATAGAATGCTTTCAAGAATCGACTCTTCAGTTAAAATCTTTTTATTAATTGCATTCTTTATCATGCTGTACTCACCTGAAACTTGATAAGCTAGAATTGGTACATTAAAATTTTTTTTTAATCTATTTATAATATCTAGATACATCATTCCTGGTTTTATCATAATCATATCTGCGCCTTCTTTTATATCTAAGCCAGTTTCCCTAAATGATTCTGTTATATTTCTATAATCCATTTGATACGTTTTCTTATCTTTCTTTAATTTTGATTTACTTCCTACAGCATTTCTAAAAGGTCCATAATAACTTGAAGCATATTTTACAGCATAGGATAAAATACTTACGTCATGAAATTTTTTTTTATCTAAGGCCTTTCTAATAGCACCTATTCTGCCATCCATCATGTCTGAGGGAGCAATAACATCACATCCCATCTTAGCTTGAAGGATAGCTTGTTTTACTAAAACTTTTATAGTTTGGTCATTATCTATTTTATTCTTAATAATTATACCATCATGACCATGTGAAGTATATGGATCTAATGCAACATCACTCATTAGTCCAATTTCAGGATAATTTTTTTTTATAAATCTTAAACTTTTGCAAACTAAATTTTCAGGATTTAAAGCTTCCGAACCAATTTGATCTTTTTTATTGTCTGGTGTGTATGGAAAAAGTGCAACCATTGGTATTTGGTATTTTTGAACTTGTTTTAGAATTACAGGTAATTTATCAACTGAATATCTTTTAACACCCGGCATAGATTTTATTTTTTCAATTTTATTTCTTCCGTCTCTAATAAAAATAGGAAGGATCAAATCATTGAAGGAAATGTTACTTTCTGACACCAGATCTCTTATCCATTTCGATTTTCTTAATCTTCTAAGCCTTGTTTTTGGGTAAGAACCAATGATTTTCATGTAAAGTCCCGATTATTTGTAATGTAATGCGACAAATATATTATTATAATTAATTATAGTGTAATTTAATTACTTAATATGAGCAATATAAAATTAAATCCAATATTTAAAACTGTATGTATTGCCTCAGATCATGCAGGTTATTATTTGAAGGAAGATATTAAAAATCATTTAATTGATAAAAATATTTCTGTTTTTGATATTGGCCCTTATAACGACCAATCTGTAGATTATCCTGATTACGCAAAGAAACTGGGTAACAGAATCAAACATAAAAAAAGTGATGTTGGAATATTAGTTTGTGGTTCGGGCACCGGCATGGCTATTAGCGCCAATAAAATCAAAACAATTAGAGCTGCAGTATGTTATAATTTAAAGTCTACAAGATTGTCTAGACAACATAATAATGCTAATATAATTACTTTAGGATCAAGATTTACTAAAAAAAAATTATCTTTTAAATTAGTTGAAATTTTTTTGACAACTAAATTTGAGGGGGGAAGACATTTAAGAAGAGTAAAAAAAATTTAATTATGTCAATTGCAATAAAATTAAATAAATATTTGAATAGTTTTTTTAAATTGAATTTAAAAGACGCAGACAAAGAGTTGTACAATTCTATTACTGATGAATTTTGGAGACAGCAAAATCATATTGAGTTAATAGCTTCAGAAAATATTGTTTCAAAAGCTGTGCTAGAGGCACAAGGATCAGTTCTAACTAACAAATATGCAGAAGGCTATCCTGGTAAAAGATATTATGGCGGATGTGAACACGTAGATGTTTCAGAAAATTTAGCAATTGAGAGAGCTAAAAAATTATTCGATTGTAAATTTGCAAATGTACAACCTCACTCTGGTGCTCAAGCTAATGGAGCAGTTTATTTAGCTTTGCTAAAACCAGGTGATACTACTTTAGCTATGAGTTTAAATTCAGGAGGCCACCTTACTCACGGCGCTAAGCCAGCACAATCAGGAAAATGGTTTAATGCACTTCATTATGAGGTTGATAAAGATACAGGATTAATTGATTATAAAAGTATTGAAAAATTAGCTGTTGAAAATAAACCTAAATTGATTATTGCTGGAGGAAGTGCGTATTCAAGAATAATTGATTTTAAAAAGTTTAGAGAAATTTGTGATAAAGTTGGCGCTTATCTTCTTGTTGATATGGCACATTTTTCTGGACTAGTTGCAGGGGGTGCTTATCCAAATCCTACTAAATATGCTGATGTAGTTACTTCCACTACGCATAAAGTATTAAGAGGACCTAGAGGAGGAATAATTTTAACAAACAGAGAAGATTTAATTAAAAAATTTAACAGTGCAATATTTCCTGGTTTGCAAGGTGGACCACTGATGCATGTGATTGCAGCAAAAGCTGTTTGTTTCAGAGAAGCATTATCTGAAGATTTTAAAGACTATACAAAAAATGTGATTAAAAATGCAAAAATTTTATCTGAAAGATTATCTGAGAAAGGATTTAAGATTTTTTCTGGGGGTACAGATACTCATTTGATGTTAATAGATTTAAGATCATTTGGTGTTACAGGTAAAGATGCGCAAGCATCATTAGGAAAAGCAAATATAACTTGTAATAAAAATGGTATACCTTTTGACAGCGAAAGCCCAATGATTACTTCAGGCATAAGATTGGGCACACCAGCTTGCACAACTCGAGGGTTCGGTGAAATAGAATTTAGATTAATTGGAGATTTAATCTATAAAGTAATAAAGGGTTTAAGTGATAACAAAGAAGACAATTCAAAAATAGAGAAAGAAGTGCAAAAGGAAATAATTGATCTTTGTTCATCTTTTCCTATATATGGTAAATAATCAATCATGCTTTGTCCATTTTGTAGAGAAAAAGATACTTCAGTTGTAGACTCTCGTCCTACAGAGGATGGAACAGCTATAAGGAGAAGAAGGTTATGTGGCTGTGAAAGAAAAGAAAGATTCACAACTTTTGAAAGGGTTCAATTTCAAGAACTTACCGTAATAAAAGGAAACGGTAAAAGAGAACCATTTGACAGAGATAAGATTTCAAAATCAATAAGAATTGCAACCAGAAAAAGACCAATAGACTCAGAAACTATAGAAAAATTTATTTCAAAAATTGTCCGAAATCTAGAAGGACTTGGTGAAAGTGAAATTCCCACGCCAACCATAGGTAAATTCATTATGGAAGGCCTTTCGTCTCTTGATAAAGTTGCCTATGTGCGTTTTGCTTCTGTTTATAAAAATTTTAAGGAGGCAAAAGATTTTGAAGAATTCGTAGGCAATATAAATGAAAACAAATCATAATTTTTTCTCTGATCTTGCATTTTACAAAGCTGAACGACATTTAGGAAAAACAAAAAAAAATCCCTCCGTAGGTTGTATAATTATTAAAGATAATACAGTTTTAAGTTCTGGTGTAACATCTTTAAAAGGTAGGCCTCATGCAGAATTTAATGCATTAAATAATAAAATAAGTTTTAAAGGAGCATCAATGTATGTCACTTTAGAGCCCTGTACTCATTTTGGATTAACTCCACCATGCACTAACCTAATAGTAAAGAAAAAAATTAAAAAAGTTTATTATGCTTTTGATGATCCAGATCCAAGAACCAATAGAAAAGCAATATCAAAATTCAGAAATATTTTTAAAATGAAAAATATTTCAGTTAAAAATAAAGATTTTTACAAAAGTTATTTGTTGAATAAGAATAAAGAGTTGCCTTTAATCGATGCTAAAATAGCTATTTCAAAAGATTATTTTACAATTAACAAAAAATCGAAGTGGTTAACAAGTATTAGAGCACGAAATACAGGTC
>CACAWY010000010.1 GCA_902536385.1 uncultured Pelagibacteraceae bacterium | reverse complement strand
ACTGGAAGACAAGTTTGTGAAAAATTGAAAGATTTAATCCCAAGACATAATTTTATGATACCAGTACAGGCAGCAATAGGTGGAAAAATTGTTGCAAGAGAGTCAATAAAAGGTTTTAAGAAAGATGTTTTAACAAAAATTCATGGAGGGGGAGCAACAGACAGAAAAAGAAAACTGTTAGAAAAAAACAGAAAAAAGGAAAAGCAAGATCGAAACAGTTTGGAAAAGTTGAAATTCCTCAAGAAGCATTTATCGGTGTTTTGAAAATTAATAAAGAGACCTGAAGGATAAAATATAACTTGATTTTGTGTTTAAATTAATATGTATGATGAAACATGAAGTATAGCAATTTATTAAAATCAAAAAAATTTAAAATTGCAGTTTGGGGAACCGGATATATTGGCTTGTCCACCATGGTTTATTTTGCAAAAAAAAAGATTAAATGTGTTGGTTACGATGTTGATAAAGATAAGATTAAAAAGATTAACTCAGGAACTCTTCCTCTTGAAGATCTTAAAAAGTGGTTTGGGTTTGATATTAAGAGACTTGTTAAACAAAATTACCTTAAAGCAACGTCTAATTATAAAAATTTGATAAATGAAGATTTTTTAATTCACTTTATTGCTATACCTACGGAAAGAGATGGTAAACCGTATTATAAACCGTTGATGAATGTCCTTGATAAAATTTCGAAAATTAAAAAAAATAATAAAAATCCTCCAATTGTAATAGTGGAATCAACACTTGCTCCAAAAGTATCAGACAAAAAAATAATTCCTTTTTTAAAAAGAAAAAATTTGAAAGTAGGTGAAAATATTTTACTTTCAATTGCTCCAAGAAGAGACTGGTTTATTGAAGGAGGTAAAAATTTGGAAAATTTAGATAGAGTATATGGTTCTACAGATAGAAAATCGACAAAGGTTACAAAAGATGTTTTGTCAATAGTTTGTAAAAAACTTCATGCAGCCAGTACTTACAAAGTTTCTGAAATGGTTAAAAGTATTGAAAATGCTTATAGGCATATGGACATTACTTTAGCCAATCAGCTTTCTCTTGCTTTTCCAAAAGATAATATTAGAGAAGTTTTAAAGTTAGTAGGAACCAAGTGGAATGTCGAGGCCTTCCATCCTGGAATTGGGGCAGGTGGATATTGTATACCTTTATCGAGCAGATATATTTTATCTCAAGTTAAAAATAGAAATAAATTATCTTTGTTAAGAGAAACTATAAAAACAGATGATGGAATGGGCCAATCAATAGCAAATTCAATTGCAAAAAGAGGTTTAAAAAAAATAGGTGTTCTTGGTTTATCCTACAAAGGGGATTTAAAAGTTAGTGTACTGTCAAAAGTTATACCTTTAGTAAAATCTTTGTTGAGGAAAAAATTAAAAGTAAAATTATTTGATCCATATTTTAGTAAAAGGGAGATTTATGATGCTGTTAAAATAAAAACATTTAATTTTCCAAAAGACCTAACAAAGTTTGATTGCTTAATAGTTTCAGTGGATCACAAACAATTTAAGATACCAAAAAAAATTTTAGAGAAATATCTAAAGAATTGTAAACTTATTATTGACCATGATGGTGCGTGGAAAAAATATAATTTAAAATATAACTACCATTTATCAGGAGATCATGGATGGATTTAATAAAGAAAAAAAAAGAGGGAATTCATTAATACTGTGAAGTCTTCAAAGTCAGTAATTACTGGAGGGGCAGGTTTCATTGGAAGCAATTTAACAGATCATCTAGTGAAAAATGGTCATAAAGTAATTGTTTTAGATAACTTTATATCCGGAAAAAAATCTAATTTATCTCATCAAAATAAAAAAGACGTTAAAGTCGTGAAAATGGATATTTCTAAGAGTAAAAATTTAAATAGACACTTTAAGGGAGCCGACTATGTTTTCCACTTAGCAGCTCTCGCGCAAATTATTCCTAGTATTAAAAATCCAAAAAAATACTTTGAAAATAATGTTCTTGGAACATTAAAAGTAGTCGAAGCTGCAAAAAAAGCAAAGGTAAAGAAATTAATATACGCTGCATCTTCAAGTTGTTATGGCGCACCAAAAAAATTCCCAACTTCTGAAAAAGATAAAATTGATCTAAAGAATCCTTATGCAGTAACAAAATTTATTGGCGAAGAAATTGTAATGAGATATTCTTCAATATTTAAAATGCCAAATATTTCATTTAGATTTTTTAATGTATATGGACCACGATTAGATACGTCAGGACAGTACAGTGCCGTTATCGGAACTTTTTTATCTCAAATTAAAAAAAATAAACCATTAACTATAGTTGGTGACGGAAAACAAACTAGAGATTTCATTCATGTGGATGACCTAGCAAATGCATTTTTAAAAGTTATTAATAGTAAAAATGTTGGCAAAATATATAATTTGGGATCAGGAAAAAAAATTTCAATAAATTCTATTGCCAAGATATTCAACGGTAAAAAAAGATTTATTCCAATCAGACCAGGTGAGCCTAGAAACTCTCTTGCAAATATATCAAAAGTTAAAAAAGATATTAACTGGAAGCCAGAGATTTCTATTGAAACAGGAATTAAACAACTTTTAAAAAATTAGTTTTCGGTAATTATTTTTGAAATTTGTTTAAACATATTCCCTTCTAGTGGAAATCTATTTTTTTCAATTTCCTTTTGTATATCAATATAATTTTTCATAATATGCACAATAGTTCTTGTGAGTGAGTCAATATTTCTTTCAGATACAAAAATGCCCTTTCTACCTTTAATGATATGCTTGATATCTTCAAATATAAGAACTGGTCGTCTTCTAGCAAGAGCTTCGTCAACAACATAAGGTTGCCCTTCAGTATAAGATGGAAGAATTAAGATATTATGATTATCGTAAGTATCTATCAATAATTTTCTATCAGAAATGTATCCAGGAAATAGAATATTAGGATTATTTTGAACAATAGATTTGAACTTATTTTGTAAAGCATGATTTTTTATTTTACCGATAATTGAAATTTCAGCATTAATTTGTAACTTTTTGAACATCTCTAAAAATTCAAAAATTCCTTTCTCTGGATTTACCCTTGATACATTTAATAATTTAATTCTCTCTAAGTTTGGTTTTTTGAAATTTTGTAACCATTCTTTATCTAAAGTTGAAGACTCTATCACGTGCCCGTCTTTTTTTTGATAAAGTCTCTCATGTAAAGCGATTACCGTAGCTTTTGAAGTAACTATAGAAAACATAATTTTATAAATCCAAACTGTCCACGATCCTAATATGTACTTCCACTCTTCAAATCCACTGCTAATGAGATATACAAATACTTTTTTTCTAAATAGAAGCAAAAATAAGAAAGCGAAAAAAGTGTATGGAGTAATAGTTATGATATAGTACTTTGTATTTTCTTTTTTAAAGGTTGATAAAATGTAATAAATAAATTGAATTATATTTGAGGCCACTTTTACATTTTGAAGATTTAATTCATGGTGTTCGTCAGTTTTAGATTTTCTAGCAATATAATACACATTGAAAAACTTATTTAATCCTTCAGGAAGAATTTTAAAATTAAAATTTCTACAGTAAAATCTATTATTTTTTTTGGAAATTTTTTCGTTATTTAATACTACTAAATTATCCATACTATTTTATAGACTATATGCTATAAAAAAAAAGAGATTAGAATCCGGAGAGGTGGCCGAGTGGTTGAAGGCGCACGCTTGGAAAGCGTGTAAACGGGAAACCGTTTCGAGGGTTCGAATCCCTCTCTCTCCGCCATATTTAACAGCCTTGTACAACCTTGAATTTATATTAAAATAAAATGGTCGTCGTATGGTCGTCGATAAATTTATGGATTTGAAAAATTTAAGTATAGAGGAATTAGTTAAGCAAATATCCCCATCATCTCCTGTAATTCAAGAACTTACCAGAAGAGGTGTGATTAGAAAAACTAAACGAGGTGAACCGAATAGAAATTATACTGGAAATATCGGTGAGTATTTTGCAATAGAATTCTATAATAACCTAAATCTAAATCTTTACAAATGTACAAGAGATTTGCCGAAACTTAAAAGAGAGGAGGATGAGAATTCTCAAGACATTGATGCTAAAAGTGAAAGTGGAGATGGCTACAGCATTAAAACTGTATCTAGCCCTTCAGGGACTACAGGATCTTTTTGGGACCCAAAAGCTATCGAAAGTAATATCCAAAAGTTTAAATACTTAATTATTCCTATATTAGACAAAAGCTTTCAAGTTGATAAAATTTTAGAGCTGACATGGGATGAATTTATTGAAAATAAAAAATACAACAAACGTATGCAAAATTATAATATAAGTTTGACAAAAACTATTGTTAAAAAGTTTACGATAATATCGAAAATATGAAACAAAATTAAATAGGTCGTCGCATGGTCGTCGATAATAATTATGGATTATTTTGAAAAAATTGTTGCAGATTATGCATCGGCGATGAAATTAATCGACGCCAAAAAACCTGTATATGTAAGTCAGCGGAAAAATAAGAATATTTACAAACCTGGAATAGGACCTCACTCTGAAACAGCTACCAATAAGCTTGTAGTAGAAGAACTGCAGAAGAAAGAATACATACAATCTATAGATACTGAAATTCCTTACCCAAATTCTCGTAAGAAATGTGATATCAAATTTAATATTGATGACCGTGTTATTTATACTGAAGTTAAAATGATGCGAATAATGGGAGATAATAATAAAGCTAACGATAACATATTCATGCATATTTTTTCACCTTACGAAAAACAGAATAGTGCTTTAACCGACGGAATTAAATTATTAAAAAGCAATTTCGAAGGCGAGAAATCCATTTTGATTTATGGATACGATTATGCAGATTATCCTGTAGAAAAAACCATTAATCTTTTTGAAAAAGCTACTAAGGATTTTTTCACTATTTCAAAAAGATATGAGGCAATAGCTGAAAAATTAGTACATCCTGTACATCATACATGTAAAGTTTATGGCTGGTTAATAAGCTAATTTGGACTCCGTATGGTCGTCACTCGATCTACTCTTATGAGATTTGAAAAAATTACTTAGCGCTAATCAACTATTCTAAAAGGCTAGGTTTAAGGCGCACGCTTGGAAAGCGTGTAAACGGGAAACCGTTTCGAGGGTTCGAATCCCTCTCTCTCCGCCATTATAATTGTAAGTTTATGGTTGGTTAATAAGTTAATTTAAAGTATCCATAAATTCTAAATATGCAAAAATCAAAAATACATTATTTAAATTTAATTTTATATTTTACGCTTTCAATAACTATTTTAATTGGATTTTACTTTGGAGAGGACTCTTCTGGATCCGGCGGTTTTGTTGCTGATTTTTACAGTACTTGGCCTTTAGTTGATATTATTAACCAAGGAGAATATTACGATTTTTCAAAATATACAATTCACTTTCCTCTTCACTATTATATTTTATTCTGCTTATCTTTAATAACTGAAAATCTAAATCTTGTAAGATTAATATTTAGTTTAATATCATTAATAGTTCCATATTTATTTTTCTTAATTTTAAGAGAAAAATTTTCAAAAATCGACATTAACAAATTATTTTTTTTTTCACTACTCATTTTTTTACTTCCTTCGTTTAGATCAGGTGCAATCTGGGCGAATGCGCAGATAACCGGATTAATTTTTTTTATGATATCAACATTTTATTATTTGAGGTGGATAAATATAAAACAAAATTATTTTAATAAAGAAATCTTTTTACAATGTTTCTTTCTATCACTTGCAGTTTATTCTAGGCAACTATATGCACTCATTTTTCTATATATTTTATACATTTATTTTTTAAATTTAAAATTTGATCAATTCTTAAAGACTTCTCTATTGATATTCATCTTTTCTATACCAGGAATTTTTATCGTTTTTTCAGTTCCTAGTACGTTAACAACTTCATTTGACTTAAATTTATTTAATAGTTTTATTGTCAATACTTCAATTATAGGTTTTTACTTAATACCAATATTTTTTTTATATTTTTTTGATAATCTGAAAAAAATTCAAGTAGAAATATTTGAAAAGAAAAATATTTTAATATTTTTTATTTCTACAATAATTTTTATATTTTCACTGACAAGATTTAATTACAATCCATCTTTAGGAGGAGGATTCTTCATAAAATTATCAATTTTAATCTTCGATAATTTATACCTCTTTTATTTATCATCTATAATTTCCATTTTTTTGATTTTATACTTAGTTCAGAGTGACAAGAAAAGTATTTTTCTATTTTTTCTTTTGATATTTGGATTTTCATCCTATCAAATTTTTCAAAAATATTTTGAACCTATGTTTTTAATATTACTTTTTTCTGTAATTAACTTTGAATATTTAAAAAATATTTTAAAAAGTTATAGAAATATTTTTCTGTTAAATCTATATTTCTTTATCTATCTTTTTTCAGCTATTTTAAATAATATTTATAAAATTACGAAGAATTTCGTTTAATTTTATTTTTAAGTTTATAAATTTTTAAAAGACCTAAAAATGAATTTATAATTTCGTTAAAGTTAACAGAACTTTCACCCCTAACTCTATTAATGAACTTTGTTTTCGTTTCATCTATTTCATAGTTATTAAAATATAATTCAACAAGAATTTCTGATAAAATTATAAATCCGTCTCCTATCTTTCCACAGTTATTTAAGATATGTGTGACCGCGGTTTTTGAGTAAATTCTATAGCCGTTTGTATAGTCTGAAATAGGAACTTTTAGTAAAAATCTTGCTAACTTATTTGCAAGAAAAGAAAAAATTCTTCGAGATAGTGGCCAATTAATAATTTTGCTTCCCTTTAGATATCTACTAGAAATTAATAAATCCAATTTTTTTTCATTAAACAAAATCAAGTTTTCTTTTAACTCATTAGGGTTATGAGAGTAATCTGCATCCATTTCTACAAACACATCAGCTTTTGAAGTTTTTATTAAACTTGTAAAACCCTCTAGAACAGCAGATCCACGACCTAACTTTTTTCCTCTAAAAATATGTTTTACGTTAGGAATATTATTTATTTTTGAGGATATACTGTCCTCCATTGAATCATCAACTATTACTATTTGGGCATTATTTAAAATTTGTGACAGTTCAATAGCAAGCTTCACCACATTGTCTTTTTCATTATAAGCCGGAATAGTAATAGCAACATTCATAATTTAATTTTACATTTTTCATAAATTAAATTAAATATATTTTTATCCTTAAAAATAAAATTTTTAAACTTATTATTACAAATGAAATATTTTTACCCTTTATTAGAAAATACGCTATCAAAAGATGACCTAGCTGCCGGTATAAATGTAATTAAATCGGAGCAATTGACTATGTCAAAAAAAACAAAAGACTTTGAATTTCAATTTGCGAAAAAAATTGGTGCCAAATATGCATTGATGGTAAACTCGGGATCCTCAGCAAATTTATTAGCAACTTTTGCTGCAGGAAACCCGTTAAGAAAAAATAAATTTAAAATTGGAGATGAAGTTTTAATACCTTCAGTGTGTTGGCCTACCTCTCTTTGGCCCCTTATTCAAGCTGGTTTAAAACCAAAATTTATTGATGTCAAAAAAAATACTCTAAATGTAGATTCGGATAAATTAATTTCTTCAATCACTAATAGGACTAAAGTAATTTTATTAATTCATGTTTTAGGAAATTCAACCGATATTGAAAAAATTCTCAAGGTAGCAAAAAGAAAAAAAATTATTATTATTGAAGATACATGTGAGTCTTTAGGATCAAAATTTAAGAAAAAAAATTTAGGAACTTTTGGAGATTTTGGAACTTACTCATTTTATTTTTCCCATCAAATAACATCAGGAGAAGGTGGTATGGTAGTATGTAACGACAAAGAAGATTATAACCTTCTCTATAGTATGAGAGCACACGGCTGGTCACGTGGAGTTCAAAATCAAAAAAAAATTGAGAGAAAGTATAAACATCTTGATCCTAGATTTATTTTTATTAATTCAGGTTTTAATTTAAGACCAACAGATATCACTGCTGCTATTGGGCACAGTCAATTTAAAAAATTAAATAAGTTTATTAAAATAAGAAATTTTAACAGAAATAAAATTATTTCAGCATTAAAAAATTCAAAAAAATGGAATAATCAGTTTTCTTTTTTTCAAATAAATGAAAATGTAAAACCTAGTTTTTTTGGTTTTCCTGTTATTCTTAACAAAAAGTTTTTGGGGAAAAGAAACAAGTATTTAAAATTTTTATCAAAAAAAGGTGTTGAGTCTAGACCCATAATAAGTGGGAATTTTTTACGTCAACCTGCTGCTAAGCTTTATAAGTTAGATAATAGTAAAACAAAATTTCCTAATGCAGATGAAATCCAAAATTTAGGATTTTTTATTGGTTTACACACTCAGAAAATTAAAGAAAAAATACTTAAAAGACTCGTTAACGCCCTTTTAACAATATAAATTAATCCACATTCAACTAAAAATATAATTAATTTTTTCTGACGAATCTTGTAAAGATTAAGCAAGGGCAGTGGAGGGAGACTGAAGCTGCCTTTGCTATTTAGAGCCTTTTAATACCTAAAACTTTTAATTTTGCAGATTTTTCAATTCTTTTAATAGTATAATCAATATTCATTACTACTGTTTTTTTCATTGGCCCGTATGCATGAATAAGCTTTTTTTTTGAAAGCGCTAAGGCAACATGGCCTTTCCAATAGATTAGATCATTTTTTTTTAAATCCTTTAATTGTACATTTCTTTTAAAATATTTTAATTGATCTTTTGTATCACGAGGGCAAAATTTATTATTAAAATTTAAACAAACTTGAATTAATGCTGAACAATCAATCCCTCTGAATGATTTTCCACCCCATTTGTATTTTATATTTTTAAAATCTTTAATTTTTTTAAATAGATTTTTTTCCCTATATGAAATTTTTTTTACATCGTAATTACTTATCCAACCTTTTGAAAATTTTAAAAAATTAGCTCTCTTATCTAAAACACTTATTTTAGATCCAAAAGGAATTTGATAGGCTTTTTTTGATCTACCTGGTTTTTTATAAATATTTGCTTTTAAGATACTAATTTTATGAGTTGGTTTAACAAAATGAGAAAAATTTTTATTTTGTATATATCCTTTGTAATTATCATCCTTAATTTTTATTTTTAGCCATTTTTTTGTTTTCTTAGATACAAAAAAACTATCTCCAAAAATCATCTGGGTTACTATTTCAGATTTTAAAGAAGGTCTTTTATAAAGATTAGTTAAAGCAAAGTTGTTTGAAAAATATTTAGTCATCAAGCTTTAGTTTATCTTTAATCATATAAAGAAAAATTAAAGATGGTATTACCATTACAGCTGTAATTATAAAAAAAACTCCCCAATCTCCATTAAGCCAATCAACTAAAGCTCCAGATGAAGCTGCTAAAGTAGTTCTTCCTGCAGTACCAATTGATGAAAGAAGAGCATATTGTGTTGCCGTATAAGTTCTATCTACGAGCATTGAAATAAAAGCTACAAAAGCTACAGTTGCAAATGCGGCAGCCATGTCATCGAATATAACTGCTATAGCAAATAATACTTCTGATTTTCCGTACCAAGCTAATAATGAGAATAAAAGATTTGTAGAAGCCATTAATATTCCAGAAACAAACATTGCTTTAATAACCCCCGATCGAATAGCGAATAGACCTCCAATTAAAGTAAAAATTACAGTTGTTATCCAACCAAGGCCTTTAGAATAAAGCGCAATATCGGACTTTGTAAAACCTATTTCCTTATAAAAAATTACTGACATTCTTCCTAAAAAGGCTTCACCAATTTTAAAAAGAAAAACAAATCCCAAAATTGATAACGCGATATTAAAACCGTTTTTTTTAAAAAAACTTATGATTGGACCAACTACAGTACCAGTTATCCATGCTAAAGATTTAGTTACTAAGTTTGAAGCGCCTAGCTTATGCTCAATCATTCTGTCAGTTTGTTTTTGTAAGTCACTTTTAATTATTGATTGAGGTTCGTTAATGAACATTAGACCAATATTGCAAGCTATGATCACAATACCTAATACTAAAAATGTAATTTGCCAGTAGTTTTCAAATCCAGATGCTTGAAAAAAATCAGCTGCATTGAGAGCAATAACTCCGCCTAATTTGTAACCAGTCCACCATCCAACAACTGCCATAGCGGCACCTGCCTGCATTGATTTTCCCTCGCTTTCGCCAATTTGTTCAATTCTAAGTGCATCAACTGTTATATCTTGCGTTGCAGATGCTATAGCAATTACTAAACCAATACTTATTACTAAAGCTAAGTTCATAGTTGGGTTTATCGTGCTCCAACATACTAAACTTATCAAAATAATAGTTTGCATTGTAACAATCCACGCACGTCTGTGGCCTATTTTTTTTGTAAGTAAAGGAATACGAATTCGGTCGATTATTGGCGCCCATAAGTAATTAAAAGCATAAACCGCAAAAATTAATCCTGCCCAACCTATTGTGCTTCTGCTTAAGCCGTCTTCTTTTAACCAAAGACTTAAACTACTTCCAATTATTACCCAAGGGAATCCACTGATTACTCCAAGAAGTAATATTTTAATCATTCTTTGATCAAAATAAACTTTGAAAGTTTCAGAAAATGTTTGTTTTTTATAAATTTCCATAATTTAATTTCTCCAAAATGAAGGAAAAAAAAGAACTAGTACCGCAAATAATTCTAGTCTACCTAATAACATACCAAAAGATAGTATCCATTTTGATAGGTCAGGTATATCTTTATAATTACCATTTGGACCAATAATATCTCCAAGTCCTGGACCAACGTTTGAAATTGAACTAGCAGCCCCAGAAATTGATGTGATAAAATCAAGTCCACTTATTGAAAGAAGCATAGCTATTATTAAAAAGATAAATAAAAAAGTAAAGATAAAAATAATAACTGAATTTATAAAATCGTCAGAAATTTTTTGATTATTATACTTTGTTATGATTACACTATTTGGAGAAATGAGTTTTTTGATTTGATTTTTTAAAAATATTAAAAGCATTTGTAATCGAAAAATTTTTATTCCGCATGCTGTAGACCCTGCACACCCACCAATGAACATTAAAAATAAGAAAAAAATCAAAGAAAATTTTCCCCACAAACCAAAATCATCAGTTACATAACCAGTTCCAGATAAAATTGAAATAACATTAAAAGATGATATTCTAACTTTTTCAAATAAATTACTTTCGTAATCTATAAATAATAAATAAAAAAACATGATTGTTATTGAAATAGTCAATAAATAAATTAAACCTTTGATTTGAACATCTTGAAAAAAAATTTTTCTGTTTCCTTGTGCAAATTTTAAATATGCTATGAAAGGTATGCTTCCTAAAATAATAAAAATACTTGCAACTATTTCTATATTTGGATTTTGAAAAAAACCAATTGAATCGTTGTGAGTAGAAAATCCTCCTGTAGCTATAGTAGTCATTGCATGGCTCACACTATCAAATAATGTCATCCCAAAAATCCAATAAAAGAAACCGCAAAGAAAAGTAAGAGAAATATATATTGAAATTATAGTTGCAGCTACTTCAATAGTTCTAGGTAAAATTTTTTCTGTATTATCAGGGCCCTCCATTTTAAACAATTGCATTCCACCAACTTGTAATAAAGGTAAAATAGTAATTGCCATAACTACGATCCCAACGCCTCCAAGCCATTGCATTATAGCTCTCCATAGTAAAATACTTTTTGGGCTACCATCTAAGTTAGAAATAATTGTTGCTCCTGTCGTTGTAATTCCTGACATGCTCTCAAAAAATGCTTCACTGAAACTAAATTCTTGAGTTGAAAGCACAAAAGGCAAACTTCCAAATATTGCCACCATAAACCATGCTAATGAGGAAAATAAAAAAGTTTGTCTTAAATTAAGTTTGAATTCTCTATCAAGATTACCTAATACAAACAAAGTTCCTATAAAAACTGTTACAATTGATGCAGAGATAAAGCTGTGGCTTTCTTCATTAAAAATTATTTGAAGCGTATAAGGAGCTAACATTGAAGCACCCAAAACAATTAACAGAATTCCTATCAAAAAAAAGACAGTTTTGTTAGTAGCCATCAAAAAAGAGATTATTTATATAGTTCTAAAATTCAACTTAATATCATACATTAAAGTCTGTATTTTGCGTATAAAATTTAATAAACCATTATAATGCTTGATAACAACTTAATTCAATCAACTTCCTCATGGCCATTCGTAGAAGTAAGAAAACTTCTTAAAGATAGAAAAATAATTATCGATAAAAAGAAGAAAATTACCTTCCAAACAGGATACGGTCCTAGTGGGTTACCCCATATTGGTACTTTTGGTGAAGTTGCCAGAACTACGATGATGATAAATGCTCTTAATCATATAAAAAAAATTGATTACGAGCTTATTACTTTTTCTGATGACATGGATGGATTAAGAAAAGTGCCTGAAAACATTCCTAATAATGAAGTCCTGAAAAAAAATATTGGCAAACCATTGACTGCAATACCTGACCCATTTGAAAAATACAAAAGTTTTGGAGAACACAATAATGCAAAGCTGAAAGAGTTTTTAAACAAATTCAATTTTAAATTTAATTTTAAAAGCTCAACAGAAAATTATAAACAGGGAACTTTCAACAACTCACTAATGCGTGTATTAGAAAAATACGACGAAATAATGAATATTATTTTACCTACTCTGAGAGAAGAGAGAAAAAAAACATATTGCCCATTTTTACCATTATGCCCCAAAACAGGAAAAGTTCTTGAAATACCTTTAGTAAGTATGAAAAAAAAAACTGGAGAGGTTATTTTTGATAATAAAGGTGAAAAAATTGTAACAAACGTCTTGAACGGTAATTGTAAATTACAATGGAAAGTGGATTGGGCGATGCGATGGTTTACTTTTGATGTAGATTTTGAGATGTATGGAAAAGACTTATCTGAAAGCGCTATTTTATCAAATAAAATTTGTAGAGTGCTTGGAAAAAATCCTCCAAATGGATTTGCATATGAGCTTTTTTTAGACGAAAAAGGGGAAAAAATTTCAAAATCAAAAGGTAATGGAATATCAATCGAGGAGTGGCTAAGATATGCTTCTCCTGAAAGCTTAGCATTATATATGTATCCAAATCCAAAAAGAGCTAAAAAATTGTATTCTGAAGTAGTACCAAAAACAGTAGACGAATATCTCTCTTTTATTGAAAAATATCCTGCTCAAGAAATGAAAGATAAAATTATGAATCCAGTATGGCATATTCATAACGGTAAACCACCTGAAGAAAAAATTATAATGCCTTTTTCAATGCTGCTAAATCTCGTTGGTTCTAGTAATGCAGATAATAAAGATATTATATGGAAATTTATAAACAGATTTCATCAAGAAATAAAACCAAAAGACCATAAAATTTTGGATGACTTGACACAATACGCAATTAATTATTTTAAAGATAAAGTTAAACCAAATAAGAAATTTAAAAAACCTAATATTGAAGAAAAAAAAGCTTTAGAAAATTTAATAAAAAAATTGAAAAAAATTGATGAAAATTTAAAACCAGAGGAAATTCAAACCCATGTTTATTCAGTTGGAAAGGAAAATGGATACGAAAAAAACTTAAGAGACTGGTTTAAATTAATTTACGAAGTAGTTTTTGGTGAAGAAAATGGACCAAGAATGGGATTTTTTATAAAATTTTTTGGACTTCAAGCAACAATTAAATTAATAAGTGATAAAATAAAGTGATGTATTCGATTTTAAAACCTTATATTTTTTCTCTAGATCCCGAGACCGCTCATGATTTAGCTATTAAGTCCTTAAAATTAAATATTTTACCCAAAAGTATATTTAGAGTAGAACAAGAAGAGGTTTTAGAAACTAATCTCTTAAATCAAAAAATTCCAAATCCTATTGGTTTAGCAGCTGGTTTTGATAAAAGTGCAGAGGTATACAACTCATTATTCAAACTTGGTTATGGTTTTATAGAGGTTGGAACAGTAACTCCAAATAGACAGCTAGGAAATCCTAAACCGAGAATTTTTAGATTAGAAAAAGATAAAGCACTAATTAATCGACTAGGATTTAATAATCACGGCTCCGAAATAATCTCTAAGAGAATTTCAAATAACTTGCCCAGCGGTTTTCTCGGAATAAATATTGGTCCAAATAAAGACACAACTAAAAAAGAAGAGGATTATTTAATCTGTTTATCCAGACTAGCAGACTATGCAGGTTATTTAACAATCAATATATCTTCACCAAACACAGAGGGCTTAAGAAATTTTCATAATAAAAAGAAATTTGAAAAATTACTCTCAGGTATAAATAAAGTAAAAAAAGATAAAAATATAAAAAAACCAATAGTTGTAAAACTTTCTCCAGATATTAATAATAACGAAATAAGTGAATTAATTGAATTAATTATGAAATATAAAATAACTGGTATAATAGTTTCAAACACAAGTGATAGTAATAGAGAAAATTTATCCGATTTACAAAAAAATGAAAGGGGAGGGTTATCTGGCAAGCCTATAAAAAATTTATCTACAAATCTTATTAAGAAATTTTATAGTGAGACAAAGGGAAAGATTCAAATTATAGGAGTTGGTGGAGTAGACTCCGGTCTCACAGCATTTGAAAAAATAATTGCAGGAGCTACCGCGGTTCAAATATATACTGGTATGGTTTTTAAAGGTCCGGGAATAGTAAAAAACATAAAAAAGGAACTAATCTCGGTTTTAAAAAAAGAAAATATAAAAAATATAAGTGAGGCGGTTGGAATTAATGCTTGACCACTACCATTACTAGACTTATATAACTTTAGGAAAAATTATGTCTAAAAGATGCGAATTAACTGGAGTTACACCCTTAAAAGGTCATAACGTTAGTCATGCAAAAAACAAAACTAAGAGAAGATTTTTGCCAAATTTAAAAAAGATTACTTTCAGAAGCGATATTTTAAAAAAAGACATAAAATTAAATGTTGCTAATGCTGCACTAAGAACAGTTGATTTTAAAGGCGGATTGGATAAATTTCTTCTATCTGCAAATAAGTCCAAATTGTCAAAAAAAGTAAAAAAAATAAAAGCATCGATTTCTGCTAAATCATAAAATGAACTTATATTACAAACTATCAATTTTGATGGGGATTGTAGTTGTAATCTCTAATTATTTAGTTCAATTTCCTATAAATTATTTCAATTTAAGCGAGATCTTAACCTACGGAGCTTTTACTTATCCAGTAACTTTTTTAATTACTGACCTAGCTAACAGAGCATATGGAAAAATTGTTGCTAGAAAAGTAGTTTATGTGGGTTTTTTTATTGGAATATTTCTCACGATAATAGTATCAACAAATTTTTCAGATATTATTTCAATAAGAATTGCAATAGGTTCTGGATTAGCTTTTTTTATAGCTCAAAACTTAGATGTTCAAATTTTTGATAAATTGAGAAAAAAAAATTGGTATATAGCACCTCTTTACTCTTCTATTATCGGGTCAACCACTGACACATTCTTATTTTTTTCAATTGCGTTTTTTGCAACCGGTGTTCCATGGATAACTTTGGCACTTGGGGATTTAATGGTAAAATTATTTATTGCTTTGGCAATGCTTGTACCTTTTAGACTACTATTAAGTAAAGTAAAAGACTGTTCAGAACAATCAGTTTCTAAAATTTAATGAATAGTCTTTTTTTTATTTTCAACGAATAAATCAGTTAATTGATTTATCATTACATCACCTAAATCTTGAACATCAGTAATTTTTACAGCTCTTTTATAGTATCTTGTTACATCATGACCTATACCGATGGCTAGCAGTTCCATTCCAGACTTATTCTCAATCCATTTAACCGTTTTCTTTAAATTCGTTTCCAAATAATCACTTGAATTAGTAGATAATGTAGAGTCATCAACAGGAGCTCCATCTGATATAACCATTAAAATTTTTCTTTCCTCTTTTCTTTTACTCATTTTATTGAAAGCCCACTTTAACGCTTCTCCATCAATGTTTTCTTTTAGTAAACCTTCTTTTAACATCAGCCCCATATTATTTTTTGCCAATCTCCATTGAGTATCAGCGGACTTGTAAATTATATGCCTTAAGTCATTTAATCTCCCAGGCAAAACAGGTTTTTCATTTTTCATCCATTTTTCTCTGGATGAGCCTCCTTTCCAATGTTTTGTAGTAAATCCAAGGATTTCTACTTTTACAGAACATCTTTCTAAAGTTCTCGATAGAATGTCAGCACAAATCGCAGCTACTGAAATGGGCTTGCCTCTCATAGACCCAGAATTATCTATAAGTATAGTTACTAATGTATCTTTAAATTCTATATCTTTTTCCTTTTTGAATGATAAAGAATTGAATGGATCAATAATTACTCTAGTTAATTTTGATGTATCTAGTAATCCTTCTTCTAAATCAAAATTCCAAGATCTATTTTGTTTTGCAAGCAATTTTCTTTGTAATTTATTAGCTAACTTAGAGATAAAATTTTTTAATTGTAATAATTGTTGGTCCAAATTTTTTCTAAGTCTTGAAAGTTCTTCAGGAGTTTCAAGTTCTTCTGCTTTAATAATTTCATCAAATTCCTCTGTATAAGTCTTGTAACTCAAATCTCCAAATTTTGAATTATTTCTTTTTTTTAAGTCTGGTCTTGAGCTATCTTCTATCTCAAGTTCTTCATCCGGTTTATCCG
Source organism: uncultured Pelagibacteraceae bacterium (assembly GCA_902536385.1). GTDB lineage: Bacteria > Pseudomonadota > Alphaproteobacteria > Pelagibacterales > Pelagibacteraceae > Pelagilacustribacter. Next base: position 11,275 of record CACAWY010000010.1, on the reverse strand, counting down.
AGTCTTTTGCCTGATTTTCTAAATCTGGTAGCCCAGAATCAATTGACATTTCCTCTTGTTTGGCCTCTTTCTCTCTAGTGCTTTGATCTTCATTTTGAGGCTTTGACTGTTTTTCATCTTTATCATTTCTATCATCTTTTTTTTCTTCCTCTTCCACATTTGGGTCATCAAGGTTCATATTTGAAATTATTTCAGAAATAGAGGAGTTAAACTTTTCTTGATCTAGTGCTAAATCTTTAAGTTCATTTATCTTACCACCTAATTTACTTTTTAAATCTTTTTTAAAAGATTTAAACTTTTTATCTGTTTTGGTATTATTAATGAAATCTAAAAAATTGACACGTAAAAAATTTTCAAATGACTCAACTATCCTATCTTCACTATTTTTAAGGTCAAGACCATCAACTCTTTTTTCATAAAATTTTTCAATATTACTTTTAATTCCTTTAAAATAGCTTGTACCTATTTTTTCACATCTTATTTTTTCTGAAATCTCATAGAGTTTTTTTGATATTCTACCGTCTGGTTCATTCTTTTTTAGTATTTTATTATTAGAAAATCTAAATATTAAAGATTTTGAGTCAGCTACCGCTCTCACTTTCTCAAAATTTGAGCGATTATTGTATTCTAAATCTGGTAATTTGATAAAATTTTTGTTTGATTTTGAAATTTCATTACCAAAAGCAATTTCAATTTTTTGTGAATTTGATATACTTCTTACTGTAGAACTAATTGCGGCCTTAAAGTCTTCTAATTTTTCTTTTTTATTTTCCACTTAAATTGTTACATTAATAGAAGACTCAGGCAAATCCTCACCAAAGCATCTTTGATAATATTCTGAGATTATTTTTTTTTCCAATTCATCACATTTGTTTAAAAATGTGATCCTAAAAGCATATCCTTTATCTTTAAAAATATTTGTATTTTCTGCCCAGTGTAAAACAGTTCTTGGACTCATTACCGTTGAAATATCCCCGTTAATAAAACCTTTTCTTGTTAAGTCTGCTACTTTAATCATGTTAGATAAAACCTCTTTGCCATCTTTACTATTAAAATTTTTGTTTTTTGCTAATATTATGTCTAATTCTTTATCAAACGGAAGATAATTCAAGGTAGAAACAATGTTCCATCTATCCATCTGTCCTTGATTTATCTGTTGCGTCCCATGATAAAGGCCAGTTGTATCTCCGAGGCCCACAGTATTTGTTGTTGCAAAAATTCTAAAAAAATCATGTTGTTCCAAAACTTTATTTTTATCTAGTAAAGTAAAATTTCCATCACTTTCTAATATTCTTTGAATTACAAACATCACATCAGGACGACCTGCATCGTATTCATCAAATACTAATGCAACTGGGTTTTGTATTGACCATGGAAGTATACCTTCTTTGAATTCAGTAATTTGTTTTCCATCCTTTAATACAATCGCGTCCTTACCAATTAAGTCTAATCTACTAATATGGCTATCAAGATTAACTCTTACGCAGGGCCAATTGAGTCTAGCTGCAATTTGCTCAATATGTGTGGATTTTCCAGTTCCATGATAGCCTTGTATCAAAACTCTTTTGTTGAAAGAGAAGCCAGCTAATATTGCTAGAGTTGTATCTTTATCAAACTTATAGTCTGAGTCAATTTTAGGAACATACTCATTCTTTTTCGAGAACGCACCAACTTCCATATCACTGTCAAAACCAAAAGTTTGTTTTACAGAAAGTTTAATGTCAGGTTTTTGTAAAAATTGTTCAGAGTTCATTTCTTTCCTAATGTTTTTTTTAGTTGGCTATAAGCTAAAGTTATTTTTTTTAACTTATCTTCATATTTTTTGCTGCCTTGGTTTTTATCAGGATGATATTTTTTTACAAGTTCTTTAAATTTTAAGTGAATTTGTTCCCATTTTGTCTCATCGTTTAACTCCATTACTTGAAGAGCATCTCTATCGGTTTGAGACATTTTTGCTTTTTTAAATTCTTTAAAGCTGGAGGTTTTAAAAATATTTAATTTATCTTCTAAGGCATTATTCCATAAAACATTAAAAAAATTTTCTGAAGATCCAAATTTTTTTGTTGATTTATGCCAAGTTAAATCTGACTTTATAAAATATTCTATTTCTTGATCATTCATATTTTCAAAATAATTCCAATTTTTATTAAATATTTTTATATGGTTTAAGCAAAGAAGCCTGTATCTTTTACTATTATCCCTCTCAAGCGGCGCTTTATATACCCCTTGTTCTTTACAATTTTCCCAATCACATATAATTTTCATATAATCAATCTATATAATAAATTGTTACTAATGAAAAATTATTTTGAAGAATTAGAAAAAAAATTAAAAGAAAATATAAATTTTGAAGAAATAATTTTTGTTGACAACAGTCATTTGCATACTCACCACAAATCTTTTATTCCTGGAAAGTTACATTTACATTTAAAAATAAAATCCAAATTTTTGAAATCACTTTCTTATATCGATAGCCAAAGAATGATAATGAAAGTCTTAAAAGAAGACTTAAAAACTAAAATTCATGCTTTAGAAATTACTATTGATAAGTAATTTAGATAATTTTTTTAATTCGTTTGATGAAATTTTATTTTTATTTGGTTGTGAAGTTTTTCCAATATCTTTAAGTAAAATAAAATTTATCTTTTCATCATTATTTTTTTTATCATTTTTAAGAAATGGGATAAGTGCATTAATTGAACTTTTTGAATTAAATTTTTTATATGTAAATGACAAATTATTTTGATCATAAATTTTTTTTATATCTTTAATAGTTTGGTGATTACAAATTTTTTTTAAATATGACAACCTACTTTCTAAAATCATGCCGGATAGAACTGCTTCTCCATGAGAAATTTTCTTAGAATATTTATTTTTAATTTCCATAGCATGTGCAAAAGTATGGCCGAAATTTAATATCATACGAAGATTATTTTCATTAACATCCTTATTTACGAAAAAAATTTTTATAAGACAACTTTTTTTAATTGCATAATTTAAATACTTTGAATTTTTAAGAAAAATATTTCTCGAGTAAGTTTTGAGCCAATTAAAAAATTGTTTATCTTTTATTATTGCATGTTTTAATATTTCAGCATATCCGCAGATCATCTCCTTTTTTGATAAAGTATCTAAAAATGCAGTATCACTTAAAACTAATTTAGGTTGAAAAAATGAACCAATGAGATTTTTACCAAATTTTGAATTTACCCCGGTTTTTCCACCTATAGATGCATCCACCTGTGAAAGAAGAGTAGTAGGAATGTTTATAAAATTAATTCCTCTTTTGTAGGTGCTTGCAACAAACCCTATTACATCCCCAGTAATTCCACCTCCAACACCGATTATTAAATCAGATCTATTAAAGTTATTAGAAAGCAATTTTTCTAAAAAAAATGTTACAGTCCTCATCGACTTAGACTTTTCATTTGCAGAAAAGTTAAGAAAAACTAGATCAAACTTTTTTAATTTTCTCTTTAAATTATTTTTAAGTCTATTTGGGACATTTTTATCAATTATTAAAGCAATTTTTTTAGTTTTTGGACACAAAGATTTAATTTTTTTTGGCAATAGTCCAAGAATATTTTTTCCAATTATTATTGAGTAGTTTTGTGCAAATCCTTTAAATTTTATTTTTTGAAGTTTCATATAATTTTAATATTTTGTTTATTATTTCATCAGCCTTTAAATATTCACACTTAATTTTAAAGTTGGCTTCATTATAGGTACTCTTTCTTTCTAAGTAAATTTTTTTGACCGTTTCACTTAAATTTTTCTTCATTAGAAGAGGTCTTTTTTTTGATTTCTCTAACCTTTTAATTAACAAAGAAGTATTTATATCTAGCCAAAAGCTAATAGATGATTTTCTAACTGCATGTCGAATAGATCTATTTAAAAATGCACCTCCACCAAGAGAAATAACAGATTGACGTTTTTTAAGTTCAATTAAAGTTATTTTACTTTCTAAAGATCGGAAATAGTTTTCACTTTTATTTTTAAAAATTACATCGATTGAACTTCCTTCCTTTTCTTCAATTACTTGATCTACATCAATAAAATTGAACGACAGTTTATTGGCCAAACTTTTTCCTATTGTTGATTTACCAACACCCATCATACCGGTTAAAACTAGGTTTTTGCTCAATTTAATGCTCTTTTTTGAATTTGATTTTTCATAATAATGTCTTATTTATTGAGTTTAAATTAATTCAAAAAGTATGCAACTTAAATACAACAGGCAATCTAGTCTAGGCAGTTCGCTAATAAAAATTTTAGTTAAATTACTTATTGCAATAGTTTTTTTCATTTTGGCAATATTTTTAATTGAAAAAGTAAATTTTCCTAGCCCAGAAAAAAAATTTAATATTGACGTCACTAATGAAATTAAAAAGCTTTAAATATTTTTTTGGCTTCTTTATAATATTTTCACTAAATCAATTAAAAAGTGAAGATAAAATAGATATATGGAAAAATAATACGAATAAAAAGCAAACCGAAATTCAAACAAATAACGAAAATAAAATAAATGAAAATTCTAACTCTATTATTAAGTCTTTAAACAAAAATGACAATGTCAAAATTGAAGGTGAACCAATAAATTCAAATGAGGAAGAAAAAATATTTGGGTTATATGACCCAGCAGATAATAACTTCGATTTAAATATGTGGTCTTCGACATCAGCAGAAGACGTTAGAGCAAGCATTAAAAGGCTAAAAAAAGTAAAATTATCAAAAACATCTAATGACATATTTCAAAATGTACTTTTGTCTTATTCTTTTCCACCTAAAGGAATGAATGAAAAAGAATTTACAAGTTTAAAAGTAAATTGGCTAATTGAAAATAACCGCTCTGATTTAATAGAGGATTTTTTAAAACAAAATGAAAAATTTGAAAATAAAAGCAAAGCTGTTCAATTTCTAGTAGATGAAAATATTGCACAGGCTAATATAAAAGAGGGTTGTAATAAAATAAAATTTATTGGAAGTAGCATTAAAGACCCCTATCTAGAAAAATTTAAAATTTATTGTTTGGTATTAAATAATAGAAATACCCAAGCTCAATTATTATTAGATCTATTAAGAGAACAAAAAAAATCAGACAAATTTTTTGATGACAAAATTAATTTTCTTTTAGGTATATCTGATAAAACTTCCAAAAAAATTAATGAAAAAAATCTACTAAACTTTTATTTATCAAGTATAACAATTAAAGATTTCAAATACATACCAACTAATAAAACTAAAAAAGAAATTTGGAAATACCTTAATGCTGCAAACCTAATTACGATAGAAAATACTAATGATAAAGAAAAAATTAAAGATCTAGAAATAGCCGCTAATAAAGGTCAGATTGATGAGAAAATTATTTTTGATATATACAAACAAATAGAGTTTGACTTAAATACCTTAATCAATGCTCGTAACTTGTATAAAAATTTTGAGCCTAGCGATGCTCGATCATTAATTTATCAAAAATATTTATTAGTGGAAAATTATGACACTAAAGTTGAATATCTTCTTTTATTAGAAGAATTATTTAAGAAAGATAAGTTGATAAAGATTTATTCAAAATTTTTAAGTGATAGATTGAAAGAAATCGGTTTAGAAAATATATCAGAAAGATATCAAGAAATAGCCTCAACTAAAATTCTTACAAGTGAGGAGATTAATTTAGGCAAAGTAAAGTATAACGATAAAATTTTGCACCAGTCTAAAATATTAAAATTTTATGTAGATCAAGGCATTAACGAGAAAAAAGTACAAAAAGATTTAGATAAAATATTAAAAAAAATTAATAGAGATAAAAAATATTTTCTTTCTGCAAAAGATTTGGCATTAATTGACTCTTTGATTAAAGATGGTTTTAAAATCCCTAATTATATTAATTATAATGAATTAACCTCAAAGTATGATGTACCTGAGAATCTTGTGCAACTTATTAGGAATAAACAAAATGCATTTGTAACTCTTAAAATAGTTGAAATAATTGGAGAGGATGAGCCTCATGAACTAGATCCTGAAACAATATATTTTATTACTAATCTTTTAAATGAAATGAATTTGATAAAGATTAGAAATAAAGTTTTAATATCTGCTTTACCCCAAAGAGCATAAGTTTAATATAATAATAAATGTCCAAAAGAAAAATTATAATTGAACCCGATCCTATTTTAAGAGAAAAAAGTTCACCTCTGGAAAAAGTCGATAATGAATTAAGAAAGCTCATGGATGATATGTTAGAAACTATGTACTCCGCACCAGGTATTGGTTTGGCTGCAGTTCAAGTAGGAATTTTAAAGCGATTGATAGTAATAGATATCTCAAAAGAGGATGAAAAAAAAAATCCAATATTTTTTGTAAACCCTGAGATTATATATCAATCCGATAAAACTTCTACTTATGAAGAGGGTTGTTTATCTCTTCCTGGATTTTATGCTGAGGTAGAAAGACCTACAGAGTGTCACATAAATTATCTAGATTATAATGGTAAGAGAAAGAAATTAGAGGCAGACGGTCTGTTGGCCACTTGTATTCAACATGAAGTAGATCATCTAAATGGAGTGCTTTTTATCGACCATATTTCAAAATTGAAGAGGGATATGATTATAAAAAAATTGAGAAAAAATAAAAAAGAATTAAAAAAAATTATTTTATAAAAATGGCTTTAAAATTAATTTTTATGGGTACTCCGGAATTCGCAGTACCTATTTTAGAATCAATTTATAAATCAAATCATAAGATACTTAGTGTGTATACTCAGTCACCAAAAAAAAAGAATCGAGGACAAAAAATTGATTCAACTCCCGTCCAACAATATTCTGAAAAACAAGGATTAAATCTCAGATTTCCCGAGACTTTTGATGAAGAAGAATATGAATTTTTTAAAAGTTTAAATCCTGATATTGTAGTTGTTGTTGCTTACGGAAAAATTTTACCACCGAAATTTTTAAACTCTACAAAAATTAAATTTATTAATATACATGCATCTCTTTTACCTAAATGGAGAGGTGCAGCTCCAATTCAAAGATCAATAATGAATCTAGATAAAAAAACAGGTATTTCTATTATGCAAATAATTCCTAAACTCGACTCTGGGCCAGTTTTGATCAAGTCAGAAATAGAAATAAAAAATGATACTAATTATGAAACACTCAGTAAAAAATTATCTAAACTTGGAGCTTCTAAAATCTTAGATGCTCTGCATTTAATTGAAATAAATAAAGCACAATTTATTGATCAAAATGAAAATGAAGCTACTTATGCAAAAAAAATTGATAAGTCAGAGGCCAGGATCAATTGGAAAGACTCTGCAAAAAAAATTATTGGTAAAATAAATGCTCTTAACCCTAATCCTGGAACTTGGTTTAAGTTAAATGACTCAAGAATAAAAATTATCAAAGCATCAGAAGTTAAGAAAAAGGGAAAACCAGGGGAAATTTTATCCCAAAATTTTACGATAGCTTGCGCAGATAACGCTATCCAAATTCTTGAGCTTAAAAAAGAAGGAAAAAAAGAGATGAAAGCTTTTGAATTTGTTAAAGGGCATAATCTCGTTATTGGAAAAATTTTAACTAATGAATAATTATTTATTGCAAATAGAGTATGATGGAACGAAATTTGTAGGATGGCAGCGTCAAAAGAACGGTATTTCTGTTCAACAAAGAATCGAGGAAACTTTTCAAAAAATTTTAAATTCAAAGATTAAAATCATTGGCTCAGGAAGAACGGATAAAGGAGTTCATGCAAGAGCCCAGTTCGCTAATTTTAAAACAGACTATCAAATTAAAGATTTAAAAAAATTTTTAAATTCGGTAAATTTTTTTTTAAATAGACACTTAATTTCTATTGTTACAATAAAAAAAAAAAATTTAGATTTTAACTCAAGATATTCTGCAAAAGAGAGAATTTATGAATATAAAATTATAAATAGAGCTGGTGGATTATCATTAGATCAAAATAGAGCTTGGCATATCAAATCAAAATTGAATATAAAACTTTTAAAAAAAGGGGCTAAGATATTGACAGGAAAGCATGATTTTTCAACTTTCAGGTCATCATCTTGCTCTGCCAAAAGTCCAATTAAAAAAATGAATTCTGTTAAAGTTGTCAAAAGGGGAGATGAAATTTTGATTACATTTAAATCTAAATCTTTTCTACAGAATCAAGTTAGGTCAATGGTGGGAAGTTTAAAATATCTATCACTCAATAAATGGGATCTTAAAAAATTTGATAAAATCTTCAAATCGAAAAAAAGACAGCTTTGCGCGCCTCCAGCACCTGCCTGCGGATTATATTTAAAATATGTAATTTACTAGATTGTTTATCAAGAGTATTATAATTGAATAATATTTATTTATGAAAAAAGCTCTTATCACAGGAATATCAGGCCAGGATGGTTCTTATTTAGCTGAATTTTTATTGAAAAAAAATTACCAAGTACATGGAATTATTAGAAGAGTTGCTTTAGAAGATGAAACACATAGACTCTGGAGATTAAGAAAAATAAAAAAAGATTTAAACTTACACAGCGGCTCCCTTGAAAGCTTTCCTAGCTTGGCAAAAATAATTAACCAAGTACAACCTGATGAAATTTATCATTTAGCTGCTCAAAGTTATGTTTCAAATTCTTTTGAAGATGAATTTTCAACATTAAACACTAATATAAATGGAACACATTTTATGCTTGCATCAACAAAAGAATTTGCTCCACAATCAAAATTTTATTTTGCAGGGTCATCAGAAATGTTTGGTAAAACGGTCGAAACTCCTCAAAATGAAACTACAAAATTTTACCCTAGATCTGCCTATGGTATTTCAAAAGTAACAGGCTTTGAGCTTACTCGAAATTACAGAGAGGCTTATAATACTTTTGCAACTACAGGAATATTATTTAACCACGAGTCTCCAAGAAGAGGATTTGAATTTGTAACAAGAAAAATTTCATTAGCGGTTGCAAGAATTAAGAACAATTTACAAAAAGAAATTAGTCTTGGAAATATAAAGGCCAAAAGAGATTGGGGTCATGCTAAAGATTATGTTGAAGCTATGTGGCTAATGCTACAACAACAAAAACCATTAGATTACGTAATTGGCACTGGAGAACAGCACACTGTTGAGGAGTTTTTGTCTATAGCATTTCAACACGTAGGGCTTAATTTTAAAGATTATTTAAAAATTGACAAAAACCTTTTTAGACCAGCGGAAGTAGAAACATTACTCGCAGATCCAATAAATTCAAAAAAAAAATTAGGTTGGAAACCAAAAATTAAGTTTGAAGAACTAGTCGTGGAGATGGTTGAGTCTGATTTAAGAAATGTTAAAGACAAAACTTACTAATTAGATAATTTTATCAAATATTTTTAGCGTTTTTTCCCACTTAAATTTTTTAACAATTTTAATACTTTTTTCTGAATATTTTTTACTAAAAACTTTATTTTCTTTTAATTTAACAATTAAATCAAAAAAATTATCGTTGCTTCTATAATAACATATATTTAATTTTCTTATTGAATCAAAATTTTTGTAAACCATTTCACTACTGATTGATGGAATACCGTATGACATGTAAGTTAACAATTTTGTTTGAATACCTGTTGAAATATGTAAATTGGCTAGACCACAAATCACTTTTGAAAGATTAGACTCAAGATTTTTTATTTTCCCCAATATTTTTACACCACTTTTTCTCATTAAAAAATATCTGTCTATAAAATTTATTTCACCAAGAATATGAAATTCAATATCTGGATATTTTTGTCTGAGTTTTGGAAAAATTTCTTTTATAAATTTTAAACATGCTTGCCTATTAGGAGTATATTTATTATTGCCTATAAATATGATTTTATTATTTTTTAAGCAGAATTTATAAAGGTTTTTTATTCGATCGACCCCAAAGTTAATTTGAATAATTTTATTTTTAATTTTACTATTTAATTTTAATTGTTGAATTTCCCTTTTGGAAAAAAGTAAAACCTTATTCGCCTTCGTCAAACAATATTTTTCATATTCTTTAACAAATTTACTTTCAATAAAATAAATAATCTTTAATGGATTAAGGTAAAATAGACTTTTGTATGTTTGGAAATAATTTTTTGAATACAGGTCCCCCATATCAAGAATAATTCTACTATCTACTTGATTAGGCACATATTGAAATGATCTAATTGATTGGCAAAAAATTACATTATATTTATTACAATTATTTTTAACAAAATCTCTCAAGTAAGGTGAAAAGAAAAAACATAAATGTATTGGTTGAAACTTTAAAAATGAAAATAAAATATTTAATAAAAAAAATATAAAATTTCTTTTTTTGAAAGTTCTTAATATAATATTATGAAATTTGGTAATTTTGTTGTTCTCTCCTAAACAAGCAATTTCAACAATATTTCTCTTTGAAAAATATTGTATAAATTTTTTTGATCTAATTACATCTCCTGAAAATCTACCAGAAAATGGATTTCTTACAGATATAAATAAAATTTTTTTCACTTTTTATGATTTATGTATTTTTGTTTTTTTTATTCTCCACCTTGATCCTTCTCTAACTATATATCCGACACAATTTTTTGCACCGCAATTACACGGAAATTGTTTATAGTCTTTGTCATAACTAAAACCATAATCATAAGAAAGCTCCTCGTCTTTTTCAATATTTTTCATTGCATATACCCAGACTTTAAGACCTGACCCAGTTACTTCACAATTAGGGTCACATGAGTGGTTAATTAATCTCGCAGTGTTAAATTTAAAGTCTCCATCCAAATCATATCTTTTATTTAAATTAAATAGATAAATTGCCCTGCCATTATCAAATTTTGGATTTTCTTCAGACTGTTTTCTAGTTATTACCTTTCCTTTATATTCAATTATTTTTGTACCTTTCTTAATATTACAGCTTGCATACAAACCATTGTTGTCAATCTTTGATTTTTTTATTTTATAAATTTTCACTTAAAATATTCTACTAAAAATTCATTATATATTTTTGTAAGTTTTTTTAAGTCGGATAAAGAAACACACTCATCTACTCGATGCATAGTTTTATTCACCAAGCCAAATTCAAGACAAGGAGAAATTTTTCTAATGAATCGTGCATCAGATGTTCCCCCAGTAGTAGAAAATTTCGGTGTAATTTTTGTTATTTTTTTAATAATTTTTTTTGCAATGAATATAGCTTTTCCTGGTTTTGTCAAAAAAGCCTCACCGTTTGCTATATAATTAATCTTGTATTTACATTTACTTTTTTTGCTAATTTTTTGTACAATTAAGCTAA
>CACAWY010000009.1:25000-42865 GCA_902536385.1 uncultured Pelagibacteraceae bacterium | reverse complement strand
AAGGATATGATAATTGGTATAAGTAAAGAAATAGAAATAGTTTCAAGCACTGTATTAAACGACAACATTACAGACAAGAAAATAAACTCAATTTTTGTTGGTTTGTCAAAAATTGACCAAATTTTTTTCATAATTTTTTATAAATTTATTCTGAAATAAGCTTTTTAATTTCAGTTACTGATAAATATTTTTTTTGTTCTGAAGTGTACTTAAACTTTGATGAAATTTTTTTAAATTTAAACTTTTTTTTGAAACGATTTAACGTTTTTTTATCATTATCGGGTAAGATAAGATAATATTTCCCCACATCTACTGTATAAGGACTATCATGCTCATTGATGAGTTCTTCATGAATTTTTTCACCCCTTTTAACGCCTATTATTTTTATTTTATTTTTGGGATTTATTGCTTTTGCAATATCAATAATTCTATAAGAGTTTAGTTTTGGAACGACAATTTCACCTCCCACTGAATTATTTATAGACCAATCAACCATTTTTACACTTTCTTCTAAAGTAATATTAAACCTGGTCATTTCCTTATCTGTAATTGGAAAATAACCCTTTTCTTTTAGTGATAAAAATAAAGGAATTACAGAACCTCTCGATTTTAAAACATTTCCATATCTTACCACAGAGCATTTGAGCGTTTCTCCAGAATAGACATTTGATGAAATGAATAATTTATCACTACAAAGTTTTGTTGATCCGTATAAATTATGTGGAGAAACTGCTTTATCCGTTGATAAAGCTACTACTTTTTTTACCTTTTTATTAATGCATGCTTCCACAACATTCTGGGCGCCAATAATATTTGTTTTAATAAATTCTATAGGATTATATTCAGCTGTTGAAATCTGTTTTAAGGCTGCAGCATGAACTACGCAATCGATATTTTCAAGCGCTCTTTCTAGTCTATTTTGATCTCTTACATCTCCAATAAAATATCTCATCTGAGGATATTTAGATTTGGGAAATTTTAAAGACATGTGAAATTGTTTGAATTCATCTCTACTAAAGACCACAATTCTTTTGAGTTTATTTTTATAGTTGTTTAGTAGGAATTTGACGAATGCTTGACCAAAACTTCCAGTTCCTCCTGTAATTAGTATATTTTTCATATTTTCTCCTTTTTATAATTTATTTTTTTAAATCTTTCCAATTTAGAGGCTGATTGGGGGCTAAATCGTATTTTGCGAACTTTCCAAGAACTTTAAAATATTTGGAGGCACAAATACCAATTTTTGGTCTAAAAGTTCCAATTTTTTTTTCTGTAATTTTTTCATTTTTGTTTATTTTTTTTGTTATAAAAATTGACCGTCTCAAATTTCTATGCTTTTCAGATTTTATATCAATTTTTTTTTCTTGACCTAAACAAGAAAAAATTTCTTTAGTATAATTTTTTAAATTTTCTAGTTGTTTAGGGTTAAGTGAAAATTGTGAGTCAAAAGTTTTTAAATTGTCGGATTTTATAAAATGTTTTTCTATAGCAACAACTCCAAATGGTATGGAGGCTAAGGAAGAATGTATATCTTTTGTGTGATCTGAAAGTCCTATCAAACTTTTGTATTTTTTTTGAAGTTTTGTAATAAATCTTATATTAGCGTCAGAATTAGGAGTGGGATATCCAGACACACAATGCATAATAATTATATTTTTATGAAAACTCTTTATAACTTTTATTGCACTATCTATCTCTTTAAAATTTGCCATTCCTGTTGAAATTATCACTGGTTTTTTTAATGACGCAATTTTCTTTATTAACTTTAAATCAGTAATTTCAAAAGAAGCTATTTTATATAGCGGAGGATTAAAGTTTTTTTCCAGAAAATTTACAGCTTCAATACTAAATGGAGTGCTAAAAAGTGGAATTTTAATTTTTTTTGCTAATTTAAAAGCATCTTTATGCCATTCGAAAGGTGTGTGAGCTTGATCGTATAATTTCCATAGATTAATCCCTTTCCATATACCAGAATTAATTTTAAATTTTTTATTAACGGTCATGTCCTGAGGCCTATAGGTTTGAATTTTGATTAAGTCTGCTCCTGATTTCTTCGCTAATCTAATATGTTGTAGAAAATTTCTTTTATCTCCTTTGTGGTTACAAGAAATTTCGGCGATTATAAGTGGCCTAGAATTCTTACTGAACGATAAGTTTTTACTGACAAAAATTTTCATTATATTTTATTTTCTTTTTTAAGTACTTTGTAAAATAATTCTGCTCTATTCCAATCTTCTGTTGTGTCTATATCGTGATATCGCGTGCTTGGAATTTTTATAATATTTGATCTAGAAGAGAAAATTGAAATTTTATCATTTCTCCAAGTGTTTTTGTGTGCCCAGTAAAAATGAGCTGCATCACAAAGGATTTTTTTTAAATTTTGCGAACCTCGATTTATGTTGGATGTAAATAACGGTTTTAAGAAACCTTTTGCTAACAAAAAAGACCTATAAAAAGGAAAGACATAATTTGTAGCAGAAAAAACAAAATATTTTTTTTGTTTACTAATTTTTTTTTTTCCATCTTTTAAATCAGAAATTTTTAAGAATGGATTAGCTGCATAAACTTCACAGACGTAGTCAAATTGTATATTTTTTTTAATCAAAAAATTAATACAATGTTTAATTGCAGGTCTTGTGGAAATGACCTTATGAGCAATTTTTTTTGGTCTTAAAAAAGGAACAATTGCTCCATATTTTTTTGCTATTTTTGCTATTTTTTTGCTGTCCGTAGACACTATTATTTGATCAAAAATTTTGCTTTTTTGTAATATCTGAATTGTCCTTCCAATGATTGGTTTTTTTAAAAAAATTTTAATATTTTTGTCCGGTAATCTTGAGCTTTTAGCCTTAGCTGGAATTATAGCGATACATCTCATTGATTTAAATTAAACTGTTTTCTTTTTTTTCTAATAGCTCTAAAAAATAGTTAATACTATTAATTTTTGCCATTATGTATTCAGAATTGTTAGTTTTTGCTGAAACATCGTTTTTGCCATTTTCAAAAGTCAAATTCAATTTTTTTTCAAATTCTTCAAATGTCATGTCTAAAATAAAATTTGTTAAATAAAAGGGATTTTTTTTATCTTTTTTTTCTGAATTAAAACAAATTAATTTAGAATTAGGATAAACTGTAGACTCTCTTAATAATGTAGAGGGAGCACCGATAATTAAATCACTAGATGAAATACTTCGATATGAATTATAATTATCATTATCTTTCCAGCTTATTTCATAATTAGTATCTTTAAATTTTTCATCATAAAATTCTTTTTCTATTAAATTTTTTGATGTTGCCTTTGATTGGATAACTATACTTTTTTTGTATTTTTTTACATATCTTGATAAAAAATCTATTATTTTAAAAACAGCTTTAGAATGTGATACATTTATTCGAGACCCTTCTTTAAAAATATGTTTGCTTACTAAACAAATATCATATCTTTTTTTCAAATGTTTTTTTTGAGGATATATAAAATATTTAAAATATGAGTTTCTTATAGAACCTATTGAAAAGAAATTTTTAACTTTTATATTTTTTGTTTTCATTAGATCATGGTCAAAATTACTCATACCCATATAATTGGTAAAATATAGAAGTGAGTTATGAGCCTTTGAATTTTCGTAAAAATCTCCTCTTGTAGCATTTTGGATTGCAATAAACTTAATTTTATTCTCAAAATATTTAGTTAATTTTGAAAAGGTGATAGAGTTATCAATTGTTGTAATAACAAATTTTGGATCAATTTGATTGATTAAAGCAATAAAATAATTTAATTGCATAGATCTTGAAAATATGTTTTTCATCATAAAATAGACAGTCCTAAAATTTATCAGGAGTTTATTTATTTTATTATAACGCGCAGAGACTACAAAAGTTTGATTATTTGGTAAAATTTTAGAAACTATATCACTGTTAACACAATCAAAGATAACAAATTTTTTCTTTTTTACAGAAAAAATTTTTTTAGATCTTAAAATACAATAAAATAAATCGAAAAATCTCTTCATTGTAAATACTTAATCATGTCTAAGTTCTAAAACTGCTTTTTTCACAGAATTTATTAAATAGTTAAAGTGACTGTCAGACATCCAAATATGAAAAGGGAAAGATATCATATTATCATAAAATTTATCAGCATTAGGACATTTTGATTTTCCAAAACCATTTTTTTTAAAAAGAGGATATCTATTTAAAGGAATATATTGAACTGCACACTTAATTTTATATTTGTGAAAAAGAGTCTTAATTAGTTTATCTCTATTTATTTTTTTCGAAGGGTCTACGTAAGCGCTTAGCAAGTGATATACATGCCTTTTATTAATAAAGTTTTTATTAAATGATAATTCTTTTAATGATGCCCATTCCTTGATTGCTTTTTTTGCCCTTTGAATCCGTAAAGAGTTAAATTGATTAATTTTTTTTAATAATCTTATTCCCGCGGCACATTGAATTTCACTTAAAGTAAACTTATAAGGCCATTTATTTTTAAGTTCAAAATCTAAATTTCCCATTGCAGGTACCCAATAATTTTTTCTTTTAAAATTAAAATCACAGTGTCCGTTATGTCTCATTTGGGTTAGGGTTTTCATTAATTTTTTATCTTTGAACAGAAGCATTCCTCCCTCGCCAAGTGTAGTGATGTTTTTTTGTGCATGAAAGGAGAAGCAAGCAAAATCGCCCTGATTACCTACCATTTTGTTATTCACTCTAGCGCCTAGTGCTTGAGCACAATCTTCAATAATAATTATTTTCTTTTTTTTTAAATATGATTTGATTTTAGATAAATCCATTGCGTAACCGTATAAATGAACGAAGACAACAGCTTTAGTTTTTTTGGAAATTTTACTTTTTAAATCTTGAATATCTACTACTCTTGTATCAAGGTCTATATCTGACCAAATAATTTTTGCAGAGTTTCTTGCAAAAGGTATTGCTGAGGCACAATAAGTATGACTTGGAATTATAACTTCATCACCTTTTTTTAAATCAATGATTGAGGCTATCATTTCTAATGCGGAGGCAGCAGAACTCACGGCTAAAACATTTTTATTTTTTATATACTTTGAAAAACTAGACTCAAATTTTTTTAGATAGGTTCCTTGTGTAAGTGGGTCAGCGGTTTTGATTACTTTTGAAAAATAATTTAAATCATTTTTGGAAAAATAGTGAGATCTGCCGCTCCAGTTAATTTTCATAAAACTATAAATTCTTTTTATTTTTTATAATTGATTCTATTATTTTAACTTCTTCTAAATCATTGATTTCTATAGATCTTGTTTTCGGCATTTTATAGAAATTATTTTTTTTTTGGTCAAAAATCTTTTTTTTTTTTATTAATTTCTTATGAATAATATAAATAGCTCCATTGATAAAATAAGAAGTAAAGTCAAAATCTTGTCTTCGAAAAAAGTGTTTTGCTTTTTTTAAAACGTATACAAATTTATTTTTATTAATTTTCAAGGTTTCATAAGGATGCTCTAAAGACTTTGATATACTGAATAAACTTAAAGGTTTATTTTTTTTAACAATTTTTATTGCAGAATTTATGTCGTTGTAAGTTCTTAATGGTGAAGTTGGTTGTAACACCACTAAATAATCAAAAATAATATTTTTTTTTAAAGTCCATTTGTAAAAATCAAATAAAGTTTCAGCAAGTGACACTTTGCTTCCAGAAAGACGTTTTGGTCTTATATAATCAGAATTTATTGAGTATTTTGCTGCTGCGTTTTTTATCTTTTCGCTATCAGTGACTGCAAAATTTAATTTAAGATTAGATTTTTTTACTTCTTTGAAAGTATATTCAATTAATTGTTTATTACAAATATTTATTATATTTTTATTTTTAATCCCTTTCGAATTTTTTCTAGCTGGTATAACGGATATGAACTTCATTAAGTATTTCTTAAAAATGATAAGTTTTTTTCTAATTTTTTTTGGTACGAATCCCATCTTTTTTTATTTACTTTGGCCATTTTATTTTTAAAACTCATTACTAAAGCTATTCTATTAGAACTTGAGTGATTTGCATTGCTACCATGTATTATTTCACAGTGATGAAAGATACAATCACCTGGTTTTAAATTTGGATAAACTTTTTTATATTTTTTTTTTTTGAGATAATTTTTTGGTATTTGTTGTGATGTTCCAGGTTGGTAGGATAACTCATGTTTAACTATTCCATCTTTATGTGATTTAAGAAAATAGTATATCCCTCCATTTTTAAAGTTTGAAGCGGAACAGGCTACCCAAACATTAAGTGCTTTTTTATTTGAAATATTCCAAAAATAATTATCTTGATGAACAGGGGCTTTCATTCCAGTTTTTTTTGGTTTTAAAAAAAATTCTATATTACGAAGAGCTATTTTTTTTCCAATTATTTTTTCAATTATATTAACTAATCTTCTATCTTTGGAAAAATCTATGATTTTTCCTTTTTTAATAAATTTATTTATATCATGAATAGTATTAAATTTTTTATCTTTAGTGAGGTGCATATTTTTGTTTTTAATTTTAGTAAATTTTTTTTTAACTTTTTTTATTTCTTTTAAAACCTGACGAATTTCATCTCTGCTAAAAAGTTTCTCGACATGTACAAATCCGTTCGAATAAAAGCTTTTTTTAATATTTTCTAGATTTGTCATATTAATCCCAATATCTAAACTTTTTAATTAGTTCTTTTTCTCTTTTAGTCACCTTTTTAATTCCATCTCCTAAAACTTTATTTGTTTTATTTAAAATGTTTGAGAGAGTTCTCATGCCATTTTCTGATAAAGATGCAGCTTGGTCAGTTCCCCACATACTTCGGTCAAGGGTAATGTGTCTCTCAATATATCTTGCTCCTAAAAAATAAGCCATAATAGAAGGTGAAACATGAGATTCGTGCCCACTATATCCTACTTCACATTTAAATTTTTTTTTTAAAACAGGTATCATATTTAAATTTAGATCTTCAAGAGGACATGGGTAATTTGAGACGCAATGCATTAGAATAAATTTACATTTTTTTTCTTTGAAAATTTTTATACATTTTTGGATATCTTTTAAATTGCACATTCCAGTTGAAATGAATGTTAATTTCTTTTCACCAGCAATTTTTTTTAATAGCTCAATATTTTTTAACATAGCAGATGCAACTTTATTGTATTTTAATTTGTATCTTTTAAGGAAAACTACGCTCTCGACATCCCAAGCTGAAGCAAACCAAAAAATTTTTTTTCGCTTGCAGTATCTATCAATTTCATCAAATTCTTTTTTTCCAAATTCTATTTTTTTCTTATAATCAAGATATGTTATTTCTCCCCAAGGAGTTTGCCTTAACTTATTCTTTTGATCTTTCGGAATTGATACATCTGGATTTCTTTTTTGAAACTTAACTGCATTAAATTCACATGCTTTCGCAAGATCAATTAGTTTTTTAGCATTATTGATCGAACCATTGTGGTTAATTCCTATTTCAGCAATTAAAAAAGGTTTTTTATAATTTTGTAAAATAATTTTCATAGCTCCGCACTCCGTAAAAAATCGATTTCACAGATTCTAACATTATTTTTCAAATTATACAGGGTTAAATAAAAATTTTTCCTTTTTTACTCTTGTTTTTAAATTACCCATTTCAATATCAATAGTTTTCTTTTGAAAACTAATAATCTTAAAAATTTTTTGAACAAAAGGCCCTGTGATAAACTTATAGTCTTTATCAAATTCTAAATTGAATATATTTTGGCTCAAATATCCATTTTTATTTTCTAACACTTTGCATTTTTTAATAAAGTCGTTAATTTCTTTTTGCGCTTCAAAAAATCCATTTAAAAAGTATTTCAAACCTCTACAAAATTTGAGTTTATTAATAGTTTCATATTTCTTAAAGTCCTCGTGATAACAAAAAAGATAATCACCTAATACTGTTGTTTCTTTTTTTACTAATTTATTTAAAGAATATCTTTCTAAAATTATCTTTGGGTTATAAATTTTAAAATTTTTACCAAGTTTTTTTGATAAATCTTCCTCTAGTAAGTTTATTTTTTTTTTATTAATTTTAAGAATTGTCCACATTGTTATCTAGCTCATTTTTTAGTTCATCGTATTCTTGCATTTTTCTTTTCATGAAATTAATAGTCAATTTAGTTTTTTCAGCGATACCAGCTGGAGTTAAAACGTAAAAATAATTAATTTTGTTTGGATTTTTTTTAAAATTTTCAATTTTTACAAGTCCCTTGCTTTGCAGGGCTTTTAAGCAATAATTTAATTTGCCTAAACTAAACCCAAGTTCCTCTGCCAACTCTCTTTGAGTAGAATTTGGTTTTTTTTGAATTTTTCTTAATACTTCAAAATGATCTTGTTTTTTCATATGTTCAATCATTGAACAATATACGTTCATTTTCTGAACAGTAAAGAGTTTTTTAAATAAATCCTCACAAAATTATGACTCAAAGCTAGATTTTGATGATTTTTTATCCATCAATCTATATCTCGTAATTGTATTATTACTCTTAAAAGAATTAATTATGTAAAATTAAATAGTATAATCAAATAAATCACAGTCTCTTTTGCATCGATCTCTTAATATATTTTTGCTTTCATTTGTAAGGTCTTCTTTATATTCACTAAATTTATTCTTAGAAACATTTAGTAAAGGAATGCTCAATGGATCTTTAAAAAAAAATTTCATTAATTTACGTTTAAATAAGTCAGTTAGTCCCGATAACTTACAAATTTTTTCAAAGTCGTTATTTACATTTTCTGTTTTTCCAACAAAATCTACGAGACAACTTTTTCCTTCTAAATCATAAATGTATCTCCACTGATTAAAAAAAAGATCTAAGTCCTTTTCTAAAGCCATTCTCGAAATACACTCATTAACGTTTTTAGATGATAAAGCGATACGGATATGTTTAGATTTCATTTCAGGATTTTTATGATTTCGGGCAAAATTATAAAATGAAACTATACGGGTGCTAGGATCTCTAACAAAAGCAAATTTAAAAAGTTTATCAAACTTCTCTTTTCCTATCATGTTTTTTATTTCATAAGCTGAAAGATGTTTTTCTTTGTGGTGTATACTACCTGTCATAGTAGCGTGTCTCCAAATATCTGGATTTGTCCTATCTAATTCTCCAGATTTATAAAAGGAAAGTGGAGTAAGTCTGCTTAAGCTTTTACCGATTGATGTTCCAGCGCATTTTGGGACGTGAATATAAAGAAATCTATATTTAAAAGACAAAGGCATTTTATTCCTCTAATATATTTCTCATTAATATACAAGATATTAAAATTTAAAGAATTAAAGAGAAGAATAAAATTTTTTCAAAATCTCTCTTTGAGTATTAGCATAACGTAAGAGGCTATGCTCCATATTGTTTTCATTAGTAAGTCGCTGAACAATTTCATCCATATATTTTGGCAATTCATTGAGTTCATAAAATCTTCCTTGGGCTCCCAAATCATTATAAAGTGCTTTTGTTTTATGGCTATCAGTACCATACAAAACTGATGGCGTTCCACTAATAGTAGCTAAAATTGAGGCGTGCCATCTCCCAGAAAAAAAAACTTTAGATTTTCTAAAAATATCCGCTAAATTTTGCCAGCTCGTATTATCAACATGAACCCATTTAATTTTTAATTTATCGCATAACGATTGCAAAATATCTGTGGTCTTCCACATATTTCCATCTACCAGAATTACTTTATGTCCTTTATCCATTATCTTTTTTATAAGACCCTCAAAGAATTCAGGAACGTCCCAGTCTGCGTATCCTAGTGTTGCAGTGTCTCCAATACAAATATATTCCCTTTCATAATCAAATTTTTTTAAATGTTGATATTTAAATAAAGCATCTGGAACAAATTCCGCAGTGTCTATTCCTAGTTTTTCAAGATTTTTTTTTGACATGCTATCTCTTACCCAGCATCTTTTAACTAATGGATAAATGTTTTTGATCATTTCTTCAGCAGATGTGTTACCTGGGTCAACACAATGATTTATAATTGAAACTTCTTTTCCACAAAACTTTGATGAGTAATAAGCCAAAAAAAGCTTATACCTCGTCCTTGCTCTGTATTTTCCATCGCACCTACTAGCGTTGGTATGGTGAGTTAGAGATCCTTCAAAATTAATTACAACTCGATCACAATCTTCGATTGCTCTTTTTTCCATTTTTAAGACTTTTCCAACTTTTACTTTCTCTGCATAATCATCAAATTCCTTAAATTCTAAGGGCATATAGTCATAGTCCTGATCCATTCGTGTTATAGGAATTATCGATAAACGCCTTGGCTTCATAAGTTCAATAAGTTGGTCACAAGTTGCTATTGAACCGTAATTTTCACAGGTACGATGGTCCCCAATCAATAAATATTTTTTATTATTTAACATTTTTATGTTTTTAACTTCATAATTTTATTTTCGACTTGCTCGAAAATAAAGTGGCCTAGTAGAATGTGAGTTTCTTGAATTCTAGCTACATTATTGCTTTTAACTATTAAACTTAGATCAGTAAATTTTTTTGCATTTCCTCCATCATTACCAAAAAAACCTATGCTTAAAATTTTTTTTTTTTTAGCAACTTTTAGAACTTCTATAATATTCTTAGATTTGCCAGATGTACTTATGGCAATTAAAATATCATTCCTAGAGCCTAAAGCCTCTAAATTCCTAGAAAAAATTCTATCAAAAGTGAAATCATTACTGCATGCGGTTATAGTAGACATATCTGTTGCTAAAGATATAGCTGGAATCGGAGTTCTATTTCTTTTTGGGTCAAGTCTCACTAAAAATTCTGCAGATAAATGTTGGGCATCTGCAGCTGAACCTCCATTGCCACATAGAAGAATTTTTCCTCCAAGAGACAATCTTTTATATATCATATTAATAGCCTGAGATATTTTATCCTCAATTAATAATAAAGATTTTTTTGCAGATATAGATTGTTCTATGATTTTTTTTAAATTCTTTTTTTTCATATTCTTAGAAATTTCAAGTTACATAAAAAATTACTCTTAGTCAAAGTCTCTATTTAACTATCAAATAAATGAGTTTCTAATAAGGTAAAGAAATATAGACTTAAATTAATTTTAAAAGTATTTATTTAAAAAAAATTTATATATAGTAATTAATAGAGAAACTTATGAGACAATTTATTATACAATGATAATTTATTGCTTAATACCAGCTAGGCGTGGCTCAAAAAGAATTAAAAACAAAAATTTAATTTTATTAAATGGAAAACCCCTAATTACTATTTCTGTAGAGAGTGCTTTAAGGACAAAATTAATTAATAAAACATTTGTATCAACTAATGATGAAAAAATTATAAAAAAAGTAAATAAAAAAGCATTTATTATTAAAAGGCCTAATAATATATCTAAAGATAATAGTACTACCGAACAGACGGTCTCTCATTTCATAAATTATTTAAAAAAAAATAAAATCATTCTACCAGACTTAATCGTTTTGCTACAATGCACTTCACCCTTTAGAGAAAAAAAAGATATTCATCTATCAATACAGCATTTGATAAGAAACAAATTAGACTCATTGTTTAGTGGCTGCACAAATAAAAATTTATTTTGGATTATTAATAAAAAAAAACTTCAACCAATAAATTATGACCCAAAAAAAAGGTTAAGAGAGCAAAAAATGAAGGACCAATTTATTGAGAATGGATCAATATTTGTTTTTAAAACAAAAGGTTTTATAAAAAATAAATGTAGAATATTTGGAAAAGTAGGAGTTTATATAATGAAGAGAGAAAATTCTTTTCAAATTGATGATCCACAAGATATAGATTTTATAAAAAAAATTAAACGATAGAATAAAAAATTTATTAAATTAAATGAGCTCTTAATTTTTTTGCAATAGGTTTCTCTTCTTCTATCATTCTTTTTACACCATCGCCTAATGCAATTGAAATTTTTTTAATTTGAGGAACTATTTTTCTCAAACCTGGTGGAGATAAAGAAGCTGCTTGATCTGTTCCGTACATTGCTCTATCTAGTGTGATGTGTCTTTCAATTGAAGTAGCTCCTAAAGCAGCAGCGGCATAACTTAATGTTAAGCCCGATTCATGACCACTATAACCAACATTACATTTAAATTTTTCTCTTAAAGTATTAATTGTTTTTAGATTGGCATGTTTTTCTTTAAGTGGATAGGTAGAAACACAATGCATTAATTCAAAAGGACACTTTCTTTCTCTAAAAATATTTACAGCTATTTCTATGTCTTTTAAGGTACTTAAACCTGTAGAAATGAAAGTGTGTTTTTTTTCTTCCGCAACTTTTTTCAAAAGTTCAATATTTACCAACATCGCAGAAGCAATTTTGTTATATTTACAATTAAAATTATTTAAAAATTCTTGGCTTTTTAAATCCCAAGCTGAGGCAAACCATTCTATTTTTTTTTCTCTACAATAATTATCAATTTCTCGATACTCGTTTTCGTTAAACTCGATACCCATCTTTTGATCTCTTTGAGTTTTTCCCCAAGGGCTTTCTCTAAAACTATCTAAGTATTCTTTTGAATAAACAGTTTCTATATCTCTTTTTTGAAATTTTACTGCATTACAGCCAGCTGAAGAGGCCAAATCAATTAATTTTTTGCATATTTTAAGGTCGCCATTATGATTTATTCCTATTTCTGCGATAAAGAAAATTCCCATAAAATTACTTTAAATGAATTAATTTTTTAAGTCCAATGTACATTTTGAAGTAATTTTGTTTTATAAAAAACTTTTGTTAATATTTCCATCAAAGTAGACTGTTGAACCAGATATATATTTTATCTTATTTTCAACAATAAATCTCACAAATTTTCCTATTTCATTAGGATCACCAATTTTACCAGTAGGTAACTGTTTTTCAAATTTCTTAAGATTAGAAACTAATTCTCTCACTCTTTTAGTCTTGAAAGGGCCAGGTGCAATATTAATTACCGTGATACCTCTTTTTAAATTGTTTAATGAATATGACTTTAACAGACTACTCATTGCTGATCTTAATGATGAAGATATTATTAATGAATTACCAGGTTCTTTTATAATAGAGGAAGATATATAAAAAATATATCCATTTTTTTTTATCTTTAAATTTTTTAATATTAAAAAGTAACTTAAAAATAGTTGATTAAAATATTTTTTCCAATCGTTAATTTTTATATCATTAAATTTCATTGGAGGAGGTCCACCACTATTTAGAACTACAATATCAGCAAAATTATTTTTTTTTAAAAATTTTTCTACCGAGGTAATACTTGAAGTGTCAATTTCTTTTCGAGAACAAGCAACTACTTTGAATTTAGCAAGTTTTAAATTTTCAGAAATACTTTTTCCCAATCCTTGGCTTCCGCCGATAATTATTGCTTTTTTTTTAGAATTTAAATTCATTCTTGAATATTTTTATTTTTTTAATTTTTTTAGGTTTTAATAAAATTGTAGAATATTTTGTATAATTTTCAATAATTTTATCTAATTCGTCAAAATAAAAAGCATGATCATTATCAGGGTAAAGTCTGTTTTTTTTTTTTGTCGGTTTGCAATAGATAAAAATATCTGATGGCTTATAAAAGTTTAACAGATTTAGTGTTTCTTTATCGTTATTATGGTTGCTATATCCCACAGGTAATTTAAATTTTTTTTTTATGTAATCTATCTTAGAAAAATTTAACTCATTTAAATTATAAGTCATTGGTGTATGTAATAGATTTATCTTTTCATTTTTTAAGTGTTTTAGACAATTTTTAATTTTATTATCTGTTGCTTTTATTCCTAAAGAAATAAAAATAGGTTTTCTTTTTTTTTTTAAAGATTTGATTAAATCATAATTATCTATGGCTACGCTCAATAATTTATAAAAATCAAATCTTAAATTTATTAAATCTTTAAAAGTTTTAAGAGAACATATAGCAATACCTATTTTTTTATTTTTGGCATGACATCTCCTAATTGCTTTTTCATAAAATTTTTTACTTAAAATAAAATTAATATTTTTCTTTTTTTGATTTTTATAAAAGTTATCTGTGTGAAGCATAAAAGTTAATTTATCAAACTTAGAATTCAAATAATAATTTAAAATTTTATTTGCCTCTTTAATGCTACCAAAGTGATTTATGCCTGCCTCTAAACAAAATTTTGTCATATTATTTGAAGTGAATTATTTTTTTTTACATAAAATTTGATAATAATGAGTAATCTTATCATTTTCATCAAGCTGGTAATAGTAAGATCCAATTAGCATTTTTTTAAAAATAGAAAACTTTTTAATTACATCTTTTTTTGATTCACAAAAGAACATGTATTCAAAATTTAAATTTTTTTTCGAAACAGTCTCTCTTAACCACTCGAATTTGGACTTTTTCATAATTTGAAAATATGTGCTTTTAGTTGACAACATAGAAGCGTACAAAAGTCCGTTAGATGTCATAGAATTATTAAAATTTCTTAGGAGTTTCTCAAAATCCTCTTTATCAAAATACATGAGTGATCGATGACCAGTAATTAGTGAGATTTTCTTATTATCTGTGAACTTTCTTAATGGAGTTTTAAAAACATCTGGTTTACACAATTTAAATTTATCAGCTATATACGGGTAACGTCTTTTGGCAATTTCAATGTCACCTTTGCAAATATCTATTCCATAAGCATCATAACCAGCTTGATGAAAAAAGTTAACGGTTGATCCTTGACCACAACCGAAATCTAAAGATGTAGTAATTCTTTTATTACTTGGAAGTTTGTAAATATTTTTTAATACTTTTCCTTGTAGCCTAAATATTGCATCTTCAACATTTGGGGAATTTGATCCACCATCATTTTCTCTGTACTTTAGGTTTTTTCTTAAATAATATTTCATTTTCTTTTGAAATTTTAGATAACTTTTTTTCTATCCGCTACGTTTGGATCTTTAGGACGAAATTTATTGATAGCTGCTTTAATTTTTTGATGTAAACTAATTAAGATACTTTTTTTTTGGTTTTTATTATTCTGAAAATTTTCAGACTTATTTACAACGAACTTTTCCCACCTTGGTGAATAAAGTATATCACTTTTTGAATACCAAAGATTTCCATATATTTGAGTTCTTTGTGTAATATAATGTTGATAGTCTGCTTTTACTCCATGCATCGTATCATCAGATGGTGAAAAAATTACGATTGAATTATTTTTAGACTGTGAAAATTCTGTTGTACACCAATCCCAGGGAACCCACATTCTTTCGGCATCTTTATTTCCCTTCCAAAATTCTTTAACATAAGAATATTCAGGTTTTAATTTTAAATACTGTGTATGAAAATTCAAGTTTTCACTTTCATGACCTGGATTTATATTTATCATATAAGTAGCAGCTTTTTTTCTTATGTCTGGATGGGGAGATATCTCATATTGATCCAGATATTTCTGAATTCCTGCATCAATAATGCAAGAACTTAAATCAATATCAAGTTTTTCTGCTATTGTTTTATTGAACTCTTCAGAAAGAAAAAATTTATTTAAATCCGATAATAGTGAACTTTTTGGATTTAAACGTAGAGTAACACCCTCACTTTCACAAGTATTATTATAATGTTTTAAAGGAATTCCTTTAGAATGTTTTTTAATATATTCCTTATAATCAGTAGTGCATGCCGGAAATTCTATTACTTTATAATTATTTTTAAATAATTCTAAAAATAGTTCTTCATCGTTTTCGCATTTCTTTAGCTTTAGTTCTGAATTTGATATTATATTCTTAAAATCCTCTTGATCGAAAAAATCCTCAATATAAATATGTTTGAATGGTTCTTTGCGAAATGGAGTTGTTTTAATTTTCTCCAATAAGTAGTCAAAATTCATAACAATTAAAACTACTATATTTTCTACCTAAATCAAAAAATTTTTTTCAGTGCATAAATCAAGCCAATTGAGCTATTAGTACTGGTCAGCTACACGCATTGCTGCGCTTCCACATCCAGCCTATCAACGTAGTGGTCTACTACGGCTCTATAGGAAGAACTAGTTTTGAGGTGGGTTTCCCACTTAGATGCTTTCAGCGGTTATCCCGTCCATACTTAGCTACCCGGCACTGCAGCTGGCGCTACAACCGGTCCACCAGTGGTATGTTCATCCCGGTCCTCTCGTACTAGGGACAAATCCTCTCAATTCTTCTACACCCATGGCAGATAGGGACCGAACTGTCTCACGACGTTCTGAACCCAGCTCACGTACCACTTTAATTGGCGAACAGCCAAACCCTTGGGACCTGCTCCAGCCCCAGGATGTGATGAGCCGACATCGAGGTGCCAAACACCCTCGTCGATATGGACTCTTGGAGGGTATCAGCCTGTTATCCCCGGCGTACCTTTTATCCGTTGAGCGATGGCCCTTCCACTCAGAACCACCGGATCACTATGACCGTCTTTCGACTCTGCTCGACTTGTCAGTCTCGCAGTCAGGCAGGCTTATGCCATTGCACTCTACGAACGATTTCTGACCGTTCTGAGCCTACCTTCGCACGCCTCCGTTACTTTTTGGGAGGCGACCGCCCCAGTCAAACTACCCACCATACAATGTCTTGCTGCCGGATTACGGCAAGCAGTTAGATGTCAAGAATAATAAGAGAGGTATTTCACTGGCGACTCCGCTCTGGCTGACGCCAAAGCATCAAAGTCTCCCTCCTATGCTAAACATATCATTCCTAACACCAATATAAAGTTGTAGTAAAGGTGCACGGGGTCTTTCCGTCTAACCACGGGAACTCCGCATCTTCACGGAGAATTCAATTTCACTGAGTTGATGTTGGAGACAGCGGAGATATCGTTACGCCATTCATGCAGGTCGGAACTTACCCGACAAGGAATTTCGCTACCTTAGGACCGTTATAGTTACGGCCGCCGTTCACTGGGGCTTCAGAAATTAGCTTGCACTAATCGCATTAACCTTCCAGCACCGGGCAGGCGTCAGACCCTATACATCCACTTACGTGTTAGCAGAGCCCTGTGTTTTTGATAAACAGTCGCATCTCCCTAGCTTGTGCCACCCACTTAAAGTTGCCTAGAAATGGGTCCTCCTTCTTCCGAAGTTACGGAGGCATTTTGCCGAGTTCCTTCAACATCATTCTCTCAAGCGCCTAATTATACTCTAATAATCCACCTGTGTCGGTTTCGGGTACGGTCTTATGATGGAGCTATTTCCTGGGACTTTTTCGCGGCTAACTCAATCCATTAAGAGTTAACAACTTACAAAATCCGTCACTTCCATCTGGTCAAGGAATATTAACCTTGTTTCCATCGTCTACGGCTCTCGCCCTCGACTTAGGGGCCGACTAACCCTGCGCGGATTAACCTTGCGCAGGAACCCTTGGATTTTCGGCGACAGAGTTTTTCACTCTGTTAATCGTTACTTATGTCAGCATTCGCACTTCTGATACCTCCAGGATCCCTCACGGGTATCCCTTTGCAGGCTTACAGAACGTTCCGCTACCAGATATAATTTCCGAAGAAATTATAAATCCACAGATTCGGTACATGATTTGAGCCCCGTTACATCTTTGGCGCAGAAACTCTATTAGACCGGTGAGCTGTTACGCTATCTTTAAAGGATGGCTGCTTCTAAGCCAACCTCCCGGCTGTTTAGGAATCTCCACATCCTTTCACACTTAATCATGATTTAGGGACCTTATCTGGTGATCTGGGCTTTTTCCCTTTCGACCATGGACCTTAGCACCCACAGTCTGTCTGCTGAGGTAAAATGTTTGGCATTCGGAGTTTTATGAGGGTTGGTAAAGATTTCTCTCCCCTAGCCCCTTTAGTGCTCTACCTCCAAACATCAATTTACTCAACGCACTACCTAAATAGTTTTCGCGGAAAACCAGCTATCTACGAATTTGGTTGGC
>CACAWY010000009.1:0-22500 GCA_902536385.1 uncultured Pelagibacteraceae bacterium | reverse complement strand
AACTTTCCCCGTAAGGGCTTATTTGGTATTAGCACAAGTTTCCCCGTGTTATTCCAAACCAAAAGGCAGATTCCCACATTATACTCACCCGTTTGCCACTCAGTATTGCTACTGCGTTCGACTTGCATGTGTTAGGCGTGCCGCCAGCGTACGTTCTGAGCCATGATCAAACTCTCAAGTTTAATAACGGCGCACACTAGCTTTAATAACTTTAAAGTAAATTAAAGTTATTTTTTCGTTAAAGCGTGTACGACAATTTCTTTATCAACCTAGCCGTCCACACTTCTCTTCTAAAATTTACAATTTAAAATAGCTAAGATTTTAGTCTTTAAAATCTACACACCTCTGGCGCTATCAATATTAAATATCGTAGAGGTGAGCGCCCGTTTTATTACAATTTGCTTATAAGTCAAGGTGTATATTGGCTTAAATAGACAGTAAAATAAGGCTTTTTTTAGCTTCTTCGCGTTGCAAACTTCTTATTATTTTTGTAGAAGACAACTATGGCGTTAATCCAAATTATAACAAATTTTTTACGAAAAAAACAAAATTTTGGGTCAATTTTTAAAGCGAATAAAATCAGAGTTTTGAATTTTAACCCTGTAATTTTTTTTTCACTAATCATATTTTTTTCAATAGCTTTTTTTACAATAAGCAACCTGATCAAGCAAAAAAGTATTGAAAATCAAAATAATCTCGAAGACGTTAAAAATTCAGAAGAGTTTTTAGATTTCAAAAATTTTATTATATCTAGGATTAATAGTCCTTATTCTGAAGTAAAATATTTAATTAAAAATAACGATACAATCGAAAAAATACTAAAAAAATACGAGATAAGAAATGAGGATATTAAAGAAATATCAACTCAACTTAAAAGAAAAAAACTTTCAAATATATATTCTGGTAGAGAACTAACTCTAATTTTTAAAAAAATTTCGCAGGAAGATAATACATTAGTAAGCCTCGATTTTCCTATTAGTAATACTAGTAGTATTCAGGTTAGAAAATCTCAGGATAAATTTTTAGTAAAAGAAAATGTTTTACGTCTTTATAAAAAAGAAATTGTAGTTAAAAATACTATAAGTAATAATCTGTATAGTTCTGCTACAAAAGTAGGTATTGAACCAAATATAATTGTTGAATTTGCAAGAATTTTTGGATTTGAAGTGGATTTTCAAAGAGATATCAGAAAAGGTGACTGGTTTGAAATATACTACGAAAAATTTTTAGATGATAATAATAATGTTCGTGATACTGGTAAAATAATTTTTGCATCTATGTATGTAAACGGAGAAGAAATTAATCTTTACAATTTTAAATATAAAAATGATGAAGAGTATTATGACATAAAAGGAAAAAGTATTACCAAATCCCTTATGAAAACACCTATAAATGGAGCGAGGCTATCGTCATCTTATGGAATGAGAAAACATCCAATACTAGGTTATAACAAAATGCACAGAGGAACAGATTTTGCGGCACCCAGTGGAACTCCTATAATGGCTTCTGGTTCTGGCACTATAACAAGAGCAAGATGGTGTGGCGGTGGAGGGAATTGTGTAAAAATAAAACACAACTCTACATACGAAACTATTTACGCTCATATGAAATCCTTTGCAAAAGGTGTAAAGGAAGGAAGAAAAGTAAAGCAAGGTCAAATAATTGGTTACGTAGGATCTACAGGTATGTCAACAGGTCCTCACCTTCACTATGAGGTTATTGTAAACGGTAAAAAAGTAAATTCTCAAAAATTAAAATTACCTTCTGGAAAAATTTTAAAAGGAGAGGCAAGAAAAGAATTTGAAATAGAGAGAATAAAGATTGATCTTAAATTATCTGATTTGAGATAATTTTTAATTATTGCTTTGGGATGATTTATTTTCTAAAGTATTCTCTTCTGGTGAGGTTTTTTCATTAATTTTACTTTTTTCAGAAAAATGTTCTTTTTTTTCAATTAATTCATTCAATCTTCTTAAATAATGATCTGCATGTTGTAGATAGTTTTGGGCTTGTACTGGGTCGCCATTACTTTGGGCATCTTTTGCAAGTTGTTGAAATTTTTGCATTGCTTTTTCAACGTTATGGGAATTATTCATTGATCCATTTCTATTAAAATTAATATTACCATTACCACTATATGAGTTGGAATTACTTGAACCATTTCTTCTTCGGATGAAATTGTTTTTTTGTTGTCTAGGTCTGAAATTTCTTCTTCTATTATTCATTTAAATCATTTAATTAAATTTGAGATTAAACATCTTATGTTTTCTTTATAGTCTTTAATATAATATTTTATTCTAAAATTGTTTCTCTTTAATATGCTTGAAACTTTTTTATATTGCTCGTTACCAATTTCGATTGCGAGCATACCATTTATCTTTAAGATATATTTCGCTTTGTAGATAACTTTTTTAATTACGTCAAGCCCATCATTTCCTCCGTTCAGAGCTATAAGTGGTTCATATTTTTTAATATCATCATCTAGATTTTTAATATTTTTCTTAGCTATATAAGGTGGATTCGATACAATTAAATCAAATTTATAATTAAATAGATCAGAAATTGATTTATTTAAAAATTTAACTTTATTCTGCATATTATGCTTCTCAGCGTTTTTTTTAGCTATTTTCAGAGCATTTTTTGAAATATCAATACCAATTCCCTTAGAATTTTTGATATCGCCTAACAGACTAATTATAATACAACCTGATCCGGTTCCAACATCCAATATGTTAATTTTCTTATTTTTAAAAATGTTTACAAGCTTATCTACCAATAATTCTGTTTCTGGTCTTGGTATAAGAGTATTGTAATTCACATTAAAAATTTTACTCCAAAATTCTTTTTCTGCAGTAATATATGCTATTGGTTCTCTTGATAATCTTCTTTTAATTAAATTATTAAACTCAAAAATACTATCCATTTTAAGTTCTTTTTGTAAATTTATTAATATATCCTCTCTATCTTTATTAAGTACTTTTGAGAGTAGTATTTCAGCATCTAGTCTGTGAGAAAGAATATTAAGTCGTTTTAATTTATCTGATCCAAAATTTAGTAACTTAAATGTTTTCATTTAAAGACTTTCTAATTTTATATTTTGTTCTTTTAGTCTTAATTGTTCATTCATTTCGTCGTGTATTTCGCCGCTCAAAAACTCCTCAAGTTTATGTAGTGTTAAATTGATTCTGTGATCTGTAACTCTACCTTGAGGAAAATTGTAAGTTCTTATTCTTTCAGAACGATCTCCACTGCCTATTTGGCTGCGTCTATTAGTGGATCTTTCTTGATCTCTTTTTCTTTTTTCCACTTCGTATACTCGCGATCTTAAAATTTTTAAAGCTTTAGCTTTATTTTTATGTTGAGATTTTTCATCTTGTTGGCTTACAACAACACCGCTAGGTATATGAGTTATTCTAACTGCACTATCTGTAGTGTTCACAGATTGACCTCCGGGACCTCCAGCTCTAAAAACATCAATTCTTAAATCAGTGTCTTTTATTTCTATGTCTACCTCTTCAGCTTCTGGAAGAACTGCAACAGTAGCTGCTGATGTATGAACTCTTCCTTGTGTCTCTGTTTTTGGGATTCTTTGAACCCTGTGGACACCTGACTCATATTTAAGATAAGAGTAAATATCGTTTCCATTGACTAAAAAAATGACTTCCTTGAATCCTCCAGCTTCACTTTTGGAAATATTTATTATTTCAATTTGCCATTTTTTTTTAGAACAGACTTTTTCGTACATTTTGAATAAATCTGCACAAAAAAGTGAAGCCTCTAATCCACCTGTTCCTGCTCTTATTTCAACGATTGCATTTTTATCATCATCTTCATCTTTAGGTAATAAAAAAATTTTTAATTTATTTTCAAATTCAACTTTTTTAACATCCATCTGATTTAAATCTTTTTTAGCCATTTCAATGATTTCAGAATCATTATTTTTATCTTGTAAAATTTGTTCTAAATCTTTTTTTTCATTTTCAAAGTTTAAATATTCTTTAGCTGTTGAAATTATACTTTCGAGATTTGAATACTCTTTTGATTTTTTGGCAAACAATTTTGGTTCGATTTTCCCTGATGAAAGTTCTTTTTCTAAGTCATCATGCCTAATGATAATTTCTTTAACCTTTTGAAGAGGTATCATTAATTTTTTTCTTTAATTTTTTTCTCAACCATTTCTACAACCTTATCAATTATTTGAGAGTTGGCGACTTTTGTATGGGGCAAACCAGACAAATATAAAAGATTGTTGTCTTGTCCACCTCCGGTCAACCCAATTTCTGTTTGCGCCGCCTCTCCCGGACCATTAACAACGCACCCAATGATTGAGAGATCAATTGGTTCTTTAATATGCGATAACTTTTCTTCTAATTTTTTTACTGTTTCGATAACTGGAAATGCTTGACGTGCACAAGAGGGACAAGAAATTATGTTTACTCCACGAGATCTTATTCCTAATGATTTCAGTATCTCAAAACCAGCTTTTACCTCATCGACTGGATCTGATGATAGAGAGACTCTAATTGTATCACCAATACCTTCCATCAATAATTGGCCTATACCAATTGATGATTTTATACTTCCGCTAAATAAACCCCCTGCTTCAGTAACTCCCAAATGTAAAGGGTAATCACAATCTTTAGATAGTTGTTGATAAGCTTTGACTGTCAGAAAAATATCTGAAGACTTTACGCTAATTTTAAAATTAAAAAAATCATTATCTTCCAATAATTTTATATTTTTTTTTGCACTTTCTACTAAGGCTTCAGGGCAAGGCTCCTTATATTTTTCCAATATTGATTTATCTAATGAACCAGCATTTACCCCAATTCTTATTGAACAATTATTATCCTTAGCTGCTTTAACAACTTCTAAAATTCTATCATTAGATCCAATATTACCTGGATTAATTCTCAAACAACTTGCTCCCATTTCTGCAGCTTCTATAGCTCTTTTATAATGAAAGTGTATGTCAGCTACTATCGGCAGTTCTACCTCTCGTACAATTTCTTTTAAAGAATTGGTTGAATTTTCATCTGGACAAGAAACTCTGACGATGTCTGCTCCAGCATTAGCTAGATTTTGTATTTGTTTTATCGTGCTTTTAATGTCGGTCGTAAGAGTATTAGTCATGGATTGAACAGATATTTGGGAATCACCTCCAACAGAAATATTTCCAACATTAATCTTTCTTGTTTTTCTTCTTTTAATAATTCTATGTGGTCTAATATGCATTTAATCTAGTTCAAAAATTGTATGTAGTTTTTTTACTGCCCTCAGAGTATTTTCTTCTTCAATAATAACAGATAATTTTATTTCTGAAGTCGAAATTGCCAAGATATTAATTTTATCATCAGCTAAAGCTTTAAACATTTTATAAGTAATACCTGGTGTAGAAACCATTCCTGCGCCCACAATTGATACCTTTGCTACATTAGCATTATGAGTAATACTTTCATATTTAATATTTTTATTTTTTTGGAGTATTTCTTTTGTTTTAATGAGGTCGTCTCTTTTTATAGTAAATGTTATGTCTGTAATTTTTTGGTCAGATGATACGTTTTGTATTACCATATCAACGTTAATTTGAGCTTTATTAAGAGGTTCAAATATATTTGCAGCCACTCCAGGTCTATCTTCAACTCCAAGTAAGGTTATTTTTGCATCATCTTTTGAGTAAGCAACGCCAGTAACACTTTTTGTGTAGTCTATATTTTGTTGGTCAAATATCTTTGTTCCTTTTCTGTCAGTAAAAGTTGATCTTACTTGAAGTGGAATATCGTACATCATAGCTGTTTGTACTGCTGAGGGTTGCATAACTTTTGCTCCCAACGAGGATAACTCCAACATCTCCTCGTAAGAAATTTTATCAATTTTTTTTGCCACTGGAATTTTATTTGGATCAGATGAAAAAACACCATCAACATCAGTGTAAATTTCACATGAATCCGTATCAAACAATTTTGCGAAAGCAACCGCAGAGGCATCTGAACCACCACGTCCAATAGTTGTAATATCTCCATTTTTAGAAATACCTTGAAATCCTGGAACTACTGCAACTCCTTCATTTAAATATTGATTAATTTTAGAAACATTTATGTTTACTATTCTAGAGTTATTATGATCTCCATCTGTTAAAATTGGTATTTGCCAATTTAACCAAGACTTTGAATTTATTTTTAATTTTATCAATGCAGCCGTGAGTAATGCACATGTAACTTGTTCGCCTGAGGATAATAAAACATCAAGCTCCCTTTTATCAAAGTTTTCAGAAATTTGATTAGATAAATCAATAAGTTCATTAGTTTTTCCAGCCATAGCAGAGACAACCACAATTAACTTGTTGCCTAAGTCATATTCCTTTTTGATAATTTTTGCCACATGTTGAATTCTTTCAATTGTTCCAACGGATGTTCCACCAAACTTTAATACTTTTTTAACCATTTTAGATTTATATATATATTTTAAAGATTATATTATAACGTATTTAAAATTAATTATTAACGACATGACTACTATAAATAAAGAAGAAATTCAAAAGTTTTCGGATTTAGCTGAGGAATGGTGGGATGTTAATGGTAAATTTAAACCATTGCATATGTTCAACCCAATTCGAATTGAGTACATAACAGAGAATATCAAAAAACATTTTAATATTAAAACTAATAATAATTTCCTAAAAGATTTAAATATATTGGATATAGGTTGTGGAGGAGGTTTAATAAGTGAACCAATGGCAAGAATGGGAGCTACAGTCACTGGTATAGATGCATCAGAAAAAAATATAAAAATAGCGCAGCTTCACGCAAAAAAAAATAACTTAGATATTCTTTATTTAAATAAAGCTCCTGAGCAAATGAGAGAAGTTGAAAAATTTGATATAATTTTAAATTTAGAAATAGTTGAACATGTAGATAATGTAGATCTTTATATAGACTCTTGTTATAAACTGCTTAAAAAAAACGGCTTAATGTTTACTGCTACACTTAACAGAACCTTAACATCATATATAAAAGCAATAATAGGCGCGGAATATATACTTAGATGGCTACCAATTGGCACTCACGAGTGGGATAAATTTATTAAACCTGAGGAGCTTGAGAAAATTTTTGTGAGCAAAAAATTCAAAACTATTGATATAAAGGGTTTAAAGTTCAACCCCTTTATTAAAAAATGGAAGAAATCAAATGATTTATCTGTAAATTATATTTTTTGTAACACCAAAAATTAATTTTCTTTATCTACCCAAGGAATACTAAGTAGGTCAATACCTTCCTCTTTCAGTTCTCTTCTTTCTTCCGGTGATGTTATTCCATAAATTGTTTTTTTCTTTTTTTTATCGTAATAAATTTCTCTCACTTTTTTACTGAAATTTTCTCCAACATATTCAAAATTTTTTTCAATGTATTTTCGAATATTAATCAATTTTTCTTTTTCTTTCTTAAGAGAACTTTCATAAATTTTTAATTCTTCATTATTTTCTCTAGCTATAGAGACCATTGGTGCCATAATTGACTTATTAATAGTTTTTGAAGAACAGAATATGCACTCTAATAATTTTCGTTTGTTTAATTTTTCAAATTCTTTCGAATTTGCAAACCAACTTTCAAACTCATGATTGTTTTCACAAATTAAATTATATTTTATCATTATTAATTTCTATAATCTGCATTTATATCTATATAGTCATGGGTAAAATCACAAGTAAAACATTTAAAGGCATCATTCCCAAGCTTTAAATTAATTTCAACCTCTATTGAGTCCCATTGCATATATTCCTTAAGTTTTTTTTCATCATAGCTATCTGAAATTTTCCCATTTTCGGCAACAATAAAGTTACCAATTTTTATTTTCAATTTCTTATAATCAACTATCTCTCCAGATTTTCCAATTCCCATTACTATTCTTCCCCAATTCGGATCTTCGCCAGCAACTGCTGTTTTTACTAAAGGCGAATTAGCCACTGAGAATGCAATTTTTTTTGCACTGCCTAAAGACTTTGCATTAATAACACTAACCGTCAAAAATTTTTTTGCTCCTTCACCATCAACAACAACTTGTTTTGCTAAATTTAAACAAAGTTTTTTTAATGCAAGTTCGAATTTCTGAATCACTTTATCATTGAGAGATAAGTTTTCACCGATTTTTAAAGCCTTAGTCGAGAAAATTGACACCATATCATTTGTAGATTGATCGCTGTCAACAGTTATAGCATTAAAGGAGTTAGCCACTGCTCTTTTGAGAAGAGTTTTCAACAAATTTGAATTGATATCAGCATTAGTAAATATGAAAGATAACATAGTGGCGAGATTAGGTGCAATCATGCCAGAACCTTTTGCAATACCGCAAATTCTGATCAACTCATCACCAATTATGATTTCTTCATAAGCTACTTTTGGTTTTGTATCTGTAGTCATAATAGCTGATGCTATTTTCAACCAATACATTTTATTTTGTTCACTTCTAAGTTTTTCTACCAAATCTGGAAGTCTATCTTTAATTTTTTCTACTGGAAATTCCTCTCCAATTACACCAGTGGAGGCAAAAATTAAATCTTTTATCTTTACTGTTTCGGTTGTTCCTTTTTGTGTCTTTGACTCTTTAATTGTTAGAATTCTTGATAAATTCTTAGCCAAAGTATCAATACTTTCTTTACCTTGCTTTCCTGTGAATGTGTTTGCGTTTTTTGTATTTACAAGAAGGCCTTTAATAATCTTTTTGTGAGAACTATTATTCCAAGGTATGAATTCAGAAGTGATACTGTTTGTTGTGTAAAGTGTTGCGTAATTTGCCCCTTTGCTAAAATAAAATAAAGCTAAATCATCTCTCCCGTCATTATATAAATCTGCAGAAATTGAAGACATTTCAAGGCCTTCAATTTGTTTTAGGCTCTGAAACTCTCCCATTTTTGATAATTTGGATTTATCATTTAAGAAATTTTTAATATTTATTGTCATAATTACTATTTAATTCTAGTTATAAATACATATATAGAGATATAATGAATCTTTTTACAAGAACTTTTAGTAAAATATTTAAAAGCTCTAATCAACAAGAATTGGATAAAATTCAAAATATAATTTCTTTAATAAATAATAAAGAAGACCAAATAAAGTCTTTATCCGAAAGCGATTTCAAAGAAAAAACTGCAAACTTCAAAAAAAATGTTCAAAATGGTTCAATTAAATTAGATGAAATAATACCTGAGTCATTTGCATTAGTAAGGGAGGCCGCCAAGCGAACTCTTGGTGAAAGGCATTATGACGTTCAATTAGCTGGTGGCTTAATTCTTAATAAAGGTAACATTGCCGAGATGAAAACTGGTGAGGGAAAAACTTTAGTTTCAACGTTACCTGCTTATTTAAACTCTCTCCAAGGGAAAGGAGTTCATATAGTTACAGTTAACGATTATTTAGCACGAAGAGATTCGGAGTGGATGGGTAAAGTTTTTAAATACTTAGGGGTATCCACTGGATGTATCACTAATAGTCTCGATGATGCAGATAGAAAAAAAAATTATGCATGTGATATTACTTATGCAACAAATAATGAACTTGGTTTCGATTACCTTAGGGATAATATGAAGTACGAATTAAATGAAATGGTACAAAGAGGTCATAATTACTGTATAGTAGATGAAGTCGATAGTATACTTATAGATGAGTCAAGAACACCATTGATAATTTCTGGAAAATTAGAGGACAAAACAACTCTATATATCACCTCAAATGAATTTATTAAAAGCTTACAGAAAAATGATTACGAGTTAGACGAAAAAAATAAAAATGTAATACTTACTGATGCTGGAGTCGACAAGGTAGAAAAGTTAGCAATACAAGAAAAAATTTTAAAAAATAACAATTTTTATGATCCAGAAAATTTAGAACTGGTACATCATACAAATCAGGCTCTCAAAGCTAATTTAATTTTTAAAAAAGATACAGACTACATAGTCAGAGATGGAAAAGTTCAAATTATTGACGAATTTACTGGCAGAGTTTTGGGAGGAAGAAGATTTTCAGATGGATTGCATCAGGCCATAGAGGCAAAAGAAAATGTGGAGATAGAGGGAGAAAACCAAACTCTAGCTTCCATAACGTATCAAAATTACTTTAGGTTGTATAAAAAACTCGCTGGGATGACAGGTACAGCAATGACAGAGTCTGAGGAATTTTATGACATTTATAAATTAAATGTGGTTTCGATACCAACAAATAAAAAAATGTTAAGAAAAGATTTCAATGATCAAATTTTTAGAACAGAAAAAGAGAAATATCATGCAATAACAAACAAAATTATTGAGTGTAATTCTAAAGGCCAACCAGTTCTAGTTGGTACAACAAGTATTGAAAAATCAGAAAAGATATCAAATTATCTAAATCAGAAAAATATTAAACATAACGTATTAAATGCTAAACAACACGATAAAGAGGCGAAAATAATAGCTGAAGCTGGTAAAACAGGTTCTGTTACAATAGCTACTAATATGGCAGGAAGAGGCACAGATATTAAGCTTGGTGGAAATAAAGATTTCATTGAAGAAGGCAAAACCAAAGACACAAAGGATCATGCAAAAAATGAGACGACTGTAAAAAATTTAGGGGGGCTTTTCATTATTGGAACTGAAAGACATGAAAGCAGGAGGATTGATAACCAGTTAAGAGGAAGATCAGGCAGACAAGGCGATCCTGGTGCAACTATTTTTTTTATTAGTCTTCAGGACGAATTAATGAGAATTTTTGGAGGAGATTCTATTGATGGTATGCTAAAAAAACTTGGGTTAAAAGAAAATGAGTCTATTGACCATCCATGGATTAATAAAGCAATGGAAAGGGCTCAGAAAAAGGTTGAAAGTAGAAATTTTGATATCCGGAAAACATTAATTAAATTTGACGATGTAATGAATGATCAAAGACAGGTAATATTTTCTCAAAGATTAAGAATTTTAAATGAAAAAAGTATTAAAAATATATTAACAGATTTTTTTGAAGAAATTTTAAAAGACTTAGAAGTTTCAATAATTAATTATAAAAAATCTAATGACGATAGACACTTAACTGCGATTAAGAATATAACTGGCAGCTCTCTAAATGATGAGGAGTTGCTTCAATTAGTTACAAAAGAAAAGAGCATTTTTATTGATAAAATGAAAGAATTATTTTCGGAGAAGCAAAAATCAAGAATATATATCTTAGGTAAAGATCAGAATGAAGTTTTGGAAAAGAAAATTTTTCTTCAGATAATAGATTTTTCATGGAGATCACACCTTCAGTATTTAGAGCAACTTAGACAGGTAATTGGCTTAAGACAATATGGACAAAAAGATCCTTTGTCCGAATTTAAAAAAGAAGCCTTTGTACTCTTTGAGGGATTGCTTGCAAAAATTAAAAATGATTTGATCAAATTACTTTTAAACTTAAATATTGTTGTTTCACCAAGTAACGAAAAAACTGAAGAAAAAAAAAATGTTAATAAGGACGCCGACTTTAAAAAAGTAGGCAGAAACGAAAAGTGTCCATGTGGTTCAGGAAAAAAATTTAAACATTGTCATGGAAATATTTGAAATTAAATTTTTTTAAATGCGTTTAATGCCTTTTCTCTAGCTTTCTCATGTATCACAATGGGTAAAGGATAGTCTAAACCTAATTTTAAAATATTATCATCTTTAATTTCCCATGGTTTGTGAATAAATTTTTTTGGTACGTTTTTTAATTCATGAACCCATTTTTTTACATAATCTCCATCTTTATCAAATTTTTCGCCTTGTAAAATTGGATTAAAAATTCTGAAATAAGGCGCTGCGTCTGCTCCACTTCCAGCTACCCATTGCCAACCCGAAACATTGTTTGCCTCATTATAATCTAATAAACAGTTTTTAAAATGTTTTTCACCTTCATTCCAATTTATCAGTAGGTGTTTAACGAGGAAAGATCCTACAATCATTCTCACTCTATTATGCATCCAGCCTGTTAAATAAAGTTCTCGCATTCCAGCATCTACTATAGGATATCCGGTCAAGCCTTTTTTCCACGCTTTTAAAAACTTTGAATTTTTTTCCCATGGAAATTTATCAAATTTTTTTGAGTAATTTCCCCTTAACATATGAGGAAAATAATTTATCAAAGAGTGGTTAAATTCTCTCCAACCAATTTCAGCTAAAAATTTATTCATACCCTTTTTTTTTATTTTGTTACACTCTTCCCAAATGGTCTCTACATGTATTTGACCATGTTTTATAAATGGAGAGAGTTTTGAAGTTCCTAAAACATTTGGATAATTTCTATCATTCGAATAATTTTCAATTCTGCTACTGATAAAGTTTTTTAGCTCCTTAATAGCATTCTCTTCGCTTGGTTCCCAATACTTATCAAATTTTAGATACCATTTGTTCTCTGGAAAAATTTCATTATCACTGATAGCATTCTTAAAGAAAGAAATTTTTTTTTTACATCTTGAAATTTTTTTTTCTTTAGCAGGAATTTTTTCTAAATAAAATTTTTCTGCACACCGCCAAAAAGGAGTAAAAACTTTAAATGGTTTACCATCTTTTTTTTTTACTTCATTATACTCATTCAAAATATTTCCTTTAAATATTTTAAAATTAATATTTTTTTCGTTAAAATACTTTGATAAGTATTTATCAAATCTCAGGTAGTTTGGTTCATATATTTTATTCCAATAAATGGTAAAAATTTTCTTTTTGGAAATTTTCTCGAAAAAAGATTTATAATTTTCAGTGTAAATAATTTCAAGATTTATGTTGTATTTATGTAAAGTTTTTTTAAAGTGATTAAGAGATTTACTTATCCACCATTTTTGTGCTTCTTGATTTTCAAATTTTGCTTTTTTAAAAAGGAAAAAAGCTACTACTTGTTCATGACTTTTAGTCGCCTCTATTAGAGCTAAATTTTTTTTAATTCTAAAATCATCTCTTATCCAAACAAGACCGATATTATTATTCATTAAAAAAAACTATCAAATTTAGAATAAAAGATCGATGTGTATAAATTGCTCGATGGTGGCCTTGGTAAGAATCGCACTTACGACACATACCTTTTCAGGGTACTGCTCTACTACTGAG
This sequence comes from uncultured Pelagibacteraceae bacterium, assembly GCA_902536385.1. Classification (GTDB taxonomy): domain Bacteria; phylum Pseudomonadota; class Alphaproteobacteria; order Pelagibacterales; family Pelagibacteraceae; genus Pelagilacustribacter. The sequence goes on along the minus strand of CACAWY010000009.1, from coordinate 9,419 downwards.
CTACAAGGCCTAAAATCTAAAAGTTATTCTACCTTTAGTTAAATCGTACGGTGTCATTTCAACCATAACATTATCACCTGCAAGAACTCTTATTCTATTCTTTCTTAATTTTCCAGCAGTGTGTGCTAAAATTTCATGATTATTTTCCAATTTAACTCTGAACATTGCGTTCGGGAGTAGTTCTGTGACTTTTCCTTTAAATTCTATAGTCTCTTGTTTCGCCAATTAATAATCCTTTTTTAACCTAATTTTAATCGAATTAGCATGACCATCTAAGTTTTCATGCATTGCTAAATTTATAACTGATGGTCCTAATCTTTCAATACCTGATTTTGTTATTTTTATTAGCGAATGTCTTTTTAAAAAATCGTTAACCGACAAACCTGACGAAAATTTTGCAGATCCAGATGTTGGTAAAACATGATTTGGTCCTGCTATATAATCGCCCATTGCTTCTGGTGAAAATTTTCCAATAAATATAGATCCAGCATTTTTAATCCTTTTTGTTAAATCTTTATATTTTTTGATATCTATTTCTAAATGTTCAGGCGCAATTGTATTAATGACATCAATAATCTGCTTATTATTTTTTGCATAGATTGCCAAACCAAATTTTTTCAAACTTTTCAATGCAATTTTTTTTTTTGGTAATTTAACAATTTGCAATTTTAAGCTAGAGTTAACAAATTTAATTAATGGTTTATAATTTGTGATTAGAATTGATTGAGCAAAAGTATCGTGTTCAGCTTGGGCAATTAAATCTGAAGCAATCCAATCTGGGTTAGAAAATTTATCAGCTACTATGCTTACCTCTGATGGGCCAGCTACCATATCAATACCAACTTCACCATATACTTCTTTCTTTGCAGAAGCTACAAAAGCGTTTCCAGGTCCAACGATTTTATCAACTTTTTTAAAAGTTTTTGTGCCATAAGTAAAAGCTGCAACTGAATGAGGTCCACCTACTTTATAAATTTCTTTTACTTTACATTTTTTTGCTGCATAAATTATTGCTGGATTTACAGGAAATTTTAAAGCAGGTGTAGTTAAATATAAATTTTTTACTCCAGCAACTAAAGCAGGTATACAATTCATAAGAACCGTACTAGGGTAACTAGCTGTTCCCCCGGGAACATATACTCCAACATTTTCAATGGGTGAGTATTTATATGATAGTTCATTTTTAAACTTATCTTTATATTTGAAAGAGAATTTTTTTTGTTTAGTGTGAAAAAGTTTTATTCTATTAAAAGCTATATCTATTGACTTTTTAAGTTTCTTATCAGCACTTTTAGAAATTTTGTTAATTTCTTCTTTAGAAAATTTTATATTTTTGACATTCGTTTTAATCTTTGAAAATTTTTTTTCATAGCTTATTACTGCTTCATCCCCCTTTTTTTTTACATTATTTAAAATTACTTTTACTTTTGAAGACTCGTTTTGTTGCTGAAACTTTCGTGAACTTAAAATAGTTTGCAATTTATCTAAGGCATTATTTTGATTAGCGTTAAAGAATTTAAGAATCATATAACCTTATGTTTTGGCTTATTTTTTGTATCCCAAGACTCCCCTTGGTCATCTAAAGTAACTTCAATTACTTCCGATATCACTTTAATAACTGAGTCTCCAGAAAAAACTATATTCATTTCGTAGTTATTATCAGGCATTAAATTAGTTTCAATAGTAAGAAAATCTAAAAACTTATCTTTTTTGAGTCTATTTATATTTTTTGAGTGGACTTTTATAACGTTATCAAATTTCAAGACTGTTCTAATTCTTTTATTCTTTCTAAAAACCCCTTTTTCCACATCTTCCCACATAAATCTGTTTAGCTGCATTAGAAAAATTTTATTTTTTTTCAAATTAGCAATTTCTGCAACATTTCCAATTGCATCTTGTAAATGCGCAGAGACTACTTTTAAATCATCTTCTGTTCTAGCTATCAATTTTAAGTTTTTAGTATCCATTTTAAATTCTTTTAATTTTTGCTTTACAATTTTTAAGTTTTTTTTCAAGGTATTCATAACCTCTATCCAAATGATAAATTCTATTTATTACTGTCCTTTTGTCAGCTATTAAACCGGCCAAAACTAAACTTACAGAAGCTCTTAAATCTGTTGCCATTACCTCAGCACCATTTAATTTTCTAGGGCCAAAGATATATGCTGTCTTATTTTTAATTTCAATTTTTGCTCCCATTCTTCTTAACTCTGGAACGTGCATAAATCTATTTTCGAAAATATCTTCTTTTATTATTGATACGCCTTTAGCCTGTGTCATTAGCACCATAAGCTGAGCTTGTAAGTCTGTAGGGAAACCGGGATAAGGTTTTGTTATAATATTCGATTTTTTAAAACTTGTTGCGCTTGAAATTGAAATTGAGTTTTTGCTTGCTCTAATATTAATTCCCATTTTTTTTAAGATTTTTATTTCTGTATTTAAAATTTTAGTTTCAATTTTTTTGATCGTAATTTTTTTTCCAATCAAAGCTCCTGCAATTAGATAAGTCCCAGCTTCAATTCTGTCGAATATAATATTGTGATTTATTTTTTTTTTAGTTAAATTTTTACCAACAATTTCAATTTTTCTTCCAAAAACATTTATGCTACTACCTAATTTTTTCAAAAAAGAAATTAAATCTAATATCTCAGGCTCAATAGCACAATTTGATAAAACTGTTTTCCCTTTCGCTCCACATGCTGCAAGAAGAGCGTTTTCAGTTGCGCCTACTGAAATAGAGGGAAATTTAATTTTGGTACCCCTCAAACCTTTTTTTGCCTCAGCTAGAATATAGCCATCTTTAATCTTAATTTTTGCACCAAGTTTTTTAAGAGCAAATAAGTGTAAATCAACAGGCCTTGTCCCGATAGCGCACCCACCAGGTAAGGAAATTTTTGCTTTCTTGTACTTTGTTACGAGTGGTCCTAAAACTAATACACCTGCTCTCATAGTTTTTACTAATCTATAAGGAGCTAAAGTATTAATTTTTTCTTTATTATTTACTATCTCAATTATTCTTTTTGAATTTTTTATTTTAATTTTTAAGCCAATAAACTTCAAAAGTTCTAGCATTGTGTAAATATCCTTTACTAAAGGAACGTTTGACAAACTTACTTTATTGCTTAGGAGAGAGGCTGCTAAAATTGGTAGTGTTGCATTTTTAGATCCTGAAATTGAAATGGCTCCAATTAATTCTTTTTTTCCTTTAATTAAAAGTTTTTTCATTAAAGAAATTTTATACCTTTGGTAGAGTCACGCCCTTTTGTTTCATATATTTTCCTTTTCTTTTGGCATACGTGACTTCGGGCTTTTCATTTCCTTTAATAAATACAAATTGTGCTACGCCTTCATTTGCATAAATTTTGGCAGGTAGTGGGGTTGTATTGGAAAACTCTAATGTAACATGTCCTTCCCATCCAGGTTCTAATGGAGTGACATTTACAATTATACCACATCTTGCATAAGTTGATTTACCTAAGCAAATTACCATCACATTATCTGGAATTTTGAAATATTCTATAGTTCTAGCTAATGCAAAAGAGTTGGGCGGAATGATGCATTCTCTTCCTTTTTTTGTCACAAAACTTTCTTTTTTAAATACCTTTGGGTCTACAATACCAGAATTTACATTAGTGAATATTTTAAACTCATTAGAGACTCTTGCGTCGTAACCGTATGAAGACAAACCAAATGAAATTTTTCCTTTTCTAACTTGTTTGTTTACAAAAGGCCTAATCATGCCTCTTGTTTTAGCATTTTTTTTGATCCATTTATCTGATAGTACTGACATTCCTCGACTTTAAATTTGTTTTGTATTTCTTTCTTTTTTTTAAATTTTTTTTAAGAGCCGCCCCACGTTTTTTTGATAATAAATCTTTCTTAACAAAAGATTTCATTAAAAAATTAATTTTTGTCTGGATTTGTTAAATCCTCAAGAGTAATAGGTTTATTGATATCGTGCATTGTTTCGTGCTCTGTCTCTTTTGGATTAGCGCTTAATCGTTTAGCTCTTCTTTGCTCAATACGTGCTTTTCTTTTAGCTTCTTTTTTCATAGCTTTATCACCACGTGTTGATTTGTAATCATAGTGAATTCCCATAATAAGCGCTCCTTCATTTTCAATCAAACTTACTGCTTGAACTACTTTTTTTCAAGTATCTTGATTGAAGCAATTGAATAATTATAAACAAAATCGACAAAAATACGGCAACTACAACATCTTCGAAAGGAGTAGCTTGTGGAAATCCATAATTCCACAAAATCACTAAAAACAACCAAATCATCCAATTAATTATTTTAATCATCTATTCTACAACCTTGTTCATTACAATTTTTTCCGTCTTTAATGTTATTAAAGTAATCAATAGCTCTTAATGATGTCATCATATGATTTTTATATATGTTCAAATATCCATTAAGACTATCAGATAATTTTTGAGCCTGGTCTAGCATACCTAACCTTGTTAAATTTATAAGCATTATAGCATTACCATTAGGTATTGTATTATCACCGATATCAATAGGTTTAAAAAAAACATCATTATTATTTTTTGTATTTTTTTGAAAAATATTTTTGTCGTTTAAAAAAAACTTATCTATGGCTTCTTGCGATAATATTCTTGCATAATTTTTATATTTAAAATTCATCGTCTTATCAGACAAGTCATTGAGTGAATTTATTAAAAAAGCATAATCTTCAATAAAAGCAATGTCTTGCGAATAGCTATGGTAAATATTTTTTTTTATGTATTTTCTCTCAATTTTCGAAAAGAAATCCTCAGCTAATTTTAAATACCCTTTTTCTGGTAAAATTTCACTTGCTGCAACCAATGAACTTATCCATAAACAATTTAAATCTAACTGAGTTTTATCATCAAAAAAAGGTTTTGATCTTTTAGATCTAATTTTTAAGAGTTTTTTGATTATTTCATCATTTGGCTTTTTTTTTTCAATCAATATAATTTTCTTTTCCCAATTTCCCTCTTTTTTTATATCAAAGTACTTTTCAATATTTTCTATATCTTTGACCTCATCGTAAGTATAAACGTAGTATTTTCCTTCCTCGCCGTCACTGTCGGCATCATAAGCAGAGCCTAATAAACCCTCATTATTTACAAAATTTTTTTTTAAAAATTCAATAGTTTGGACAAGTTTATCTTTATAGTAACTTTCTGGTATTATTTTACAGTATTTTGACAAAAGTAAAATAAATTGAGCATTATCATAAAGCATCTTCTCAAAATGTGGCACTATCCAATTTTCATCAACCGTATAACGCGATATCCCACCTTCGACATGATCATATATTCCTTTCGAACAAAGTTGTTTAATTAAAAGAGTGATTGGGTCTAAGTACTTTTTATCTTTTGATTTATTGTAAAAATAAATCAAAGTTTCATATAGATTGAATGTTGGAAATTTAGGCGCACCCCTAAAACCACCTTTTGATTGATCTAAATTATTTAAAGACATTTCTAAAATAGGATTGAGATCTTGATTTAAAACGGAATTTTTTTTGAGATCTAAATTTTTAATTATTAAATCTTTTTGTTTAATTATATTTTCTCTTTCATTTTTGTAAACACTCGAAATTTTCTTAAGAACTTCTTTAAAAGATGGAAGTCCATGCTTTGACACTTTGGGAAAGTATGTTCCGCCCATAAATGGGACACCATTCTCATCAAGAAACATAGTCAATGGCCATCCACCGCTTGTTTGATTAAATAATTGAAATGAACTTTGAAAAATAAAATCTAAGTCTGGTCTCTCTTCCCTGTCAACTTTAATATTAACAAATGATAGATTCATTATTTCTGCAGTTTCATTATCTTCAAAACTTTCATGAGCCATGACATGACACCAATGACAACTTGCATATCCTATACTTAGTAATATTGGTTTTGAATTTAGTTTAGCAAACTTTAGTGCTTCCTCTGACCACGTCTGCCAATGAACTGGGTTATCCTTATGTTGTTGTAGGTAAGGACTTAAATCATTTAATAGAATATTTTTATTAATTTCCATTATCAAAATATTTTTTTTTTATAATTAAAGATATGATCATTAAAACAATAAAAAGCAGTATAGGTATATTAATTTCAGGAGTACGTATTAAAGCAATTATATTAAACGTTTCAGCCGCCTCTATATATGAGTTTAAGCCAGCGCCTATTGTATTCATAATAAACATACTTGGAATAAATCCAAAAAAACTTGATAAAAAATAATTTATTTTTTTCATATTAAATAAGATCGGTATTAAGTTTTGCAATCCAAATGGAACTCCTAGTCCTCCAATTAATCTATAAATAAAAAAGTAAAAAAATTCATTTTTTTGGAATAATTGAATATATTTTTCAAATTTCTTCTCTAAAATCGACCTAACCAAATCTCTAAAAAAGAAAATTCCTATAGAGTATAAAATTAAAGAACCGACAGAAATTGAAATAACTGAAATTAATGTTCCAATATATTGACCGAATAATATTCCAGAAATAATTAAAATAGGTGATCCAAAACCTAAAAGCGCTACCCAAATTACCGAGAAGATAAAAAAATAAATAGTATTTACAAATATATCAGCACCTATGAAATTATCTAAATTGGTCTGAAGTTCTTTATAGTAAGAAAATTCATTTAACTTGTTAATTTCAATTGTGTTAAAAACAAAATAAAGAAAAGTAAACAATATGAGCAAATAGGAAATGCCTAAAAATATTTTCAGATTTTTGCTCATTATTTACCTGTACAATAGACGGCAATTAAAATATATACCTTAAAATATTTATGAAAAGAACTTATCAACCAAGCAATTTAGTAAGAAAAAGAAGACACGGTTTTAGAGCAAGAATGGCCACTAAGACTGGAAGGCAACTTATCGCGAGAAGGCGTGCAAAAGGAAGAAAAACTTTATCAACTTAAATTTTAATGGTTAAGCTTGAAAGTCTAAAAGAAAGCAACCAATTCAGAAAAGCTTTAAAAGAAAAAAAAATTCATACAGATTATTTTTCTATTTTTGCTGCGAAAAATTTTATTAAACCTAAACATAAAGATAATTTACTTATAAGTTTTGTCATGAAAAAGAAAATTGGAAATGCTGTTAAAAGAAACAAAATAAGAAGAAAATTAAAAGCAATTACTCAAAAATTATTAAAAAAAAGGGGTGCAATTAATAAAGATTACACTTATATAGTTTTCGGAAAGTCTAATGCTTTTACTCAAAAACACGATGTGCTTTTGCAACAAATGGAGAAAAGTTTTAGTAAATTAAAAAAATAAAATGATAAAAATTTTTGTTTTCATTATAAAGATTTATAAATATTTAATTTCCCCATTGCTGGGAAATAGATGTAGATTTTTGCCTACTTGCTCCGAGTATTTTATTGAAGCACTAAATACTCATGGTCTTATTGAGGGATTTAAATTAGGAATAATAAGAATTTTAAAATGTCACCCTTTTAAAAAAATAGGTGGTGATTCTGGTTTAAATTTTGTTCCGATTTCAAAAAAAAAGGGGAATAAAAATGGATAGAAATGTTTTTGTAGCAATTGCTCTATCTATGTCTGTTTTGCTTTTCTGGGGGGCTTTTTTTGAAACTCCCAAAAATTCTACTAAGTTACAAACAAACCAAAAAGTGGAACAAAAGGATACGCAAAATTCGATTACTCCAAAGGTCAGTCAACCACAAATAATTAAAAAACTTACAAGAGAGGAATCAATAAATAAAAGTAAAAGAATTAAAATAGAAAATAATAGTGTCATTGGTTCTATAAATTTAAAAGGAGCTTTAATAGATGATATATCTTTTAAAAAACATAAACAAAAAGTTGAAAGTGATAAAAATATTATCTTTCTAAGTCCCTCTGATACTGAAAATGGTTTTTATATAGAAACTGGTTGGGCAAGTGTTGGAAATAAAGTCAAGGTTCCAACTAGAGATTCTGAATGGAAAATAAAAGGTAATAACACTTTAAGTGATAGCTCGCCGATTATTTTACAATGGAATAATAAAGAGGGTATAATTTTTGAAAAAAAAATTGAATTAGACAACAAATATTTATTCAAAATATCTCAGCAAGTGAAAAATGATTCTGGATCTTCAATTGATTTGTTTCCTTATGCGCAAATGACAAGAAATAAAATTCCAGATGATATTCAAAACTTTTATATTCAGCACGAAGGTTTTATAGGCGTATTTGATGATGAGTTAAAAGAAGATGATTACGATGATGTCAAAGAAAAAAAAATTGTCAGAGAGTCTAATGAAGGTTGGTTAGGAATAACTGATAAATATTGGATGACAGCTTTTGTTCCACAGGCTGATAAAAATTTTAAATCAACTTTTTTATACGAGGATGGATACAAAGCTAATTACATAATTAATAAGCCCACGACTGTTAATAAATCATCGACTGGAGTAAATGAGCTAAGATTATTTGTTGCTGCAAAAGAAGTTGAGACAATTGATGGATATGCTGCTGAACAAAACATTAATAAATTTGATTTAGTGATCGATTGGGGATGGTTCTATTTTTTCACTAAACCTCTATTTTTCGTTATAGATTATTTGTTCAAAATATCAGGAAACTTTGGCACGGCAATTGTTTTACTAACTATAGCAATTAGACTAATTTTTTTTCCACTAGCTAACTTTTCATTTAGGTCAATGGCAAAAATGAAAGCAGTTCAGCCGGAGATGATGAGACTAAAAGAACTTCATAAAGACGATAAGGTTAAACTTCAACAAGAAATGATGTCTTTATACAGAAAAGAAAAAATTAATCCTGCTTCTGGATGTTTACCTGTTCTAATTCAAATACCATTCTTTTTTGCAATATATAAAATGCTCTTTATTTCCCTTGAAATGAGACATCAGCCATTCTTCGGCTGGATAAAAGATTTATCAGCTCAAGATCCAACTTCATTATTTAATTTGTTTGGATTAATACCTTGGGACCCTCCAGGATTTATGATCATTGGAATTTGGCCAATTTTAATGGGTGCCTCGATGTGGGTTCAACAAAAATTAAATCCTGCACCAGCAGATCCAATTCAAGCAAAAATATTTGCTTTCTTTCCATTATTTTTAACAATTATACTAGCTTCATTTCCCTCTGGACTGGTTGTTTATTGGACAATAAATAATATTCTTACGATCGCTCAGCAATATGTAATTGTTAAAAAGACTACCGTGAAAACTAATTAAATGTCAAAAAATATTTCTCTAGATGAGATTAAAAAATTTTGGCCTGAGAAAGCGCCAGATATTAATATCGTACAAAAATATGTAAAAAAATATAAAAAAGAAAAAATTGTTATTAAATATGGGGGGAATGTACTTATAGATAGAAATGTTTTTAATAACTTTATATCTGATATAAATGTTCTTAATAAATTGGGTTTATCGATAATAGTGGTTC
>CACAWY010000008.1 GCA_902536385.1 uncultured Pelagibacteraceae bacterium | reverse complement strand
AAAAAGGCTTAATCAAGAGGTAATTAGAGATGTTAGAGGTAAAAATTTTTACTTTATATCCAGATTTGTTTCCTGGTCCTTTAGATATGGGGATTTATAAAAAGGCGAAAGAAAACAAAATTTGGAATTTAAAAGTAATTAATATCAGGGATTATTCTAAAGATAATCACGGTACAGTAGATGACACTCCTTTCGGAGGAGGAAGTGGAATGCTTTTACGTCCAGATGTATTAGCTTCAGCGCTTGATGAGAATGTAAAAAAAGGTGAAAAAATTATTTACTTATCTCCAAGAGGTAAAAAATTTGATCAAAATGTCGCTAGATTTTTAAGTAAAGAAAAAAACTTAAATCTTATCTGTGGTCATTTTGAGGGTGTTGATCAAAGACTCTTAGAGACAAGAAATATTGTGGAATATAGTTTAGGTGATTTTGTCCTTTCAGGAGGAGAGCCGGCTTCATTTGTTTTCGTGGATGCTTTGGTTAGACTATTACCAGGAGTGTTGGGTAACAAAGAGTCTATAAAAGATGAAAGTTTTGAAAATCACCTTTTAGAATATCCTCAATATACTAAACCAAGAGAATGGGAAGGTAAAAGCCCACCAGAGGTCTTATTTTCAGGTGATCATGCCAAAATAAAAGGGTGGCGTTTGTCCCAATCAGAGGCTATAACACGTCGCCAGAGACCTGATCTTTGGAAAAAATATTTAGATAAAAAAAATGAAAAACATTGAAGACATAAATAAAGCAGCAATCAAAAAGATAGTTACTAATAAAAAAATTACAGACTTTTTTCCTGGGGATACAATTAAAGTTGGTGTTAAAATTGTAGAGGGAAAAAGAGAGAGGATTCAATACTTCGAAGGTGTTTGTATTGCGAAAAAAAACAGGGATATAAATTCCTCTTTTACAGTAAGAAAAATTTCGTTTGGTGAGGGAGTAGAGAGAACTTTTGCGCTTTACAGTCCTAACGTAGACTCAATAAAAGTAATTAGATCAGGAAAGGTAAGAAGAGCAAAACTTTATTATTTAAGAGATAGAAAAGGAAAATCAGCTAGGATTGCTGAAAAAATTAAAAAGAAGATTGGTGTTGATGTTTCAGCTAAACCTGAGGAACCAAAAAAAGAATCGATTGAGCCTGTTAAGCAAGAGACAACAGAAGAAGCTAAAAAAGAAGTTCTTAAAGTCGAAGCTAAAGCTGAAAAGCCAACTAGCGAAAAAAAATAAAACAAATGTCAAAAACTCTATACGATAAGATATGGGAAAACCATCTTGTTCATGAGCAAAGCGACGGCACTTCACTAATTTATGTTGACAGACATTTAGTCCATGAAGTGACAAGCCCGCAAGCTTTTGAGGGACTTAGATTACAGAAAAGAAAAGTCAGAAGACCAGAATTAACTCTTGCAGTGCCTGATCATAACGTACCAACAACTGATAGATCTAAAGGTATAAATGATGAAGACTCTAGAATACAAGTTGAAACATTAAGAAAAAATTGTAAAGACTTTGGAGTAGAATTGTTTGATGTAAATGACAAACGTCAAGGCATAGTACATATTATTGGGCCAGAACAAGGTTTTACTCAGCCAGGAACAGTAATTGTATGCGGTGATAGCCACACAGCAACTCACGGTGCATTTGGTGCATTAGCGTTTGGAATAGGAACATCCGAGGTTGAGCACGTCCTAGCAACACAAACTTTGATGCAAAAAAAATCAAAAAATTTAAGAATTAATGTCAACGGCAATTTGCCCAAAGGAGTGACTGCAAAAGACGTTATTCTAAAAATTATAGGCACTATTGGAACTGCAGGAGGAACTGGATTTGTAGTTGAATTTGCAGGGGATGTGATCAAAAGCTTAAGTATGGAAGAGAGAATGACCGTTTGTAATATGACTATTGAAGCGGGCGCTAGAGCAGGTTTAATAGCACCAGATGAAAAAACGTTTAATTATTTAAAAGGTAAAACTATGTCACCAAAAGGTGAAAATTGGGGAAAAGCCTTAGAATTTTGGAAAACTTTATATTCCGATAAGAACTGTAAATTCGATAAAGAGATAAATATTAATGGTGAAGATATAGAACCATTAGTCACTTGGGGAACTTCTCCTCAAGATGTTTCACCGGTGACTGGAGTTGTGCCAGACCCTGAAAATGAAAAGAATGAGGATAGAAAAATGGCTATGAAAAGATCTCTTGCTTATATGGGATTAAAAGCTAACACAAAAATTTCAGAGATTAAAATTGATAAAATTTTTATAGGAAGTTGTACCAATGGAAGAATTGAGGATCTAAGATTGGCTGCTGATCTTCTCAAAGGTAAAAAAATTGCTGAAAATGTTAGCGCTATGGTCGTACCTGGATCTGGATTAGTAAAAGAGCAGGCAGAAAAAGAGGGAATCGACAAAATTTTTAAAGACGCTGGCTTTGAGTGGAGAGAACCAGGTTGTTCAATGTGTTTAGGCATGAACCCTGATCAATTGAAGCCCAAAGAAAGATGTGCATCAACATCAAATAGAAATTTTGAAGGTAGGCAAGGTCGAGGAGGAAGAACGCATTTGGTCAGCCCAGGAATGGCTATAGCTGCTGCAATTAAAGGACATTTAACAGACGTAAGAGAAATTTAGAATGGAAAAATTTAATAATTTAAAATCAATACCATCTTATTTATCATTACAAAATATCGATACAGATATGATAATTCCTAAGCAGTTTTTAAAAACTATTAAAAGAACAGGCTTAGGAAAAAGTCTGTTCTATGAAATGCGCTATGATGAAAGTGGAAAAAAGATCAAAGATTTTATACTAAACAATGAACCATACAACAATTCAAAAATTCTTTTAGCAGGAAAAAATTTCGGATGCGGTTCATCCAGAGAGCACGCTCCATGGGCTTTGTCCGATTTTGGTATTAAGTGTGTAATAAGCTCTAGCTTTGCAGATATTTTCTACAACAACTGTTTTAAGAATGGAATTCTACCAATTAAAACTGATGAAAAAATTGTGTTAGAACTGGCAGATTATTCAAAAAGAAAAGAAGAAATTGAAATTTTTTTAGATAAGCAAGAAATAAAATATGGAAATAAAGTTGCAAAATTTGAACTTGATGTTTTTAAAAAGAAATGTTTGATGGAAGGACTAGATGACATAGCTCTTTCAATGGAAAAAATTTCTAAAATAGATGATTATGAAAAAAAATTACAAACTTCTAAACCTTGGGTTCTAAATAATGGCTAGCAAAACTAGGAAAATTTTGCTTTTACCTGGTGATGGTATTGGTCCGGAGGTAATTGCGGAAGTCAAAAAAATTTTAGAATGGATGAATAAAACAAAATCTTTAGATTTTGTTTTAAGTCAAGAATTAATTGGTGGCGCGTCTATTGATGCAAATAAAGTTCCAATTACTGATGAAGTTTTTTATAAATCATTAGAGTCTGATGCAGTAATACTAGGTGCTTGCGGTGGACCTAAATGGGACAATTTAGAATTTTCAAAAAAACCAGAGAGAGCCCTTTTAAAACTTAGAAAAGAACTGAAGTTATTTGCAAACCTAAGACCAGCTATTTGTTTTAAACAACTGGTTGACTCATCGACACTCAAACCAGAAATTGTTTCTGGTCTGGACATTATGATTGTAAGAGAATTGACTGGTGGTATTTATTTTGGCGAGCCACGAGGTATTGAACCTATGGAAAATAATCAAAGGAAGGGTGTAAATACTCACACTTACACAACATCTGAAATTCATAGAATAGCTAGAGTAGCGTTTGATTTAGCAAAAAAAAGAGGAAATAAAGTTACTTCATGTGAAAAATCAAATGTTATGGAAGCAGGAGTGTTGTGGAGAGAGGAAGTTCAAGTAATAAGAGATAAAGAGTTTAAAAAAGTTGAGCTTAATCATATGTTGGCTGACAACTGTGCGATGCAGCTTCTGAGATACCCAAAACAATTTGATGTAATATTAGCTGACAATCTATTTGGAGATATGTTATCTGATGAAGCTGCAATGTTAACTGGTTCTCTTGGACTTTTGCCTTCCGCTTCGTTAGGCTCAAAAGATAAAAACGGTAGAGTGAGATCACTTTACGAACCAGTTCATGGTTCAGCTCCAGATATTGAAGGTAAAAATATAGCTAATCCGATAGCTACTATTTTAAGCTTATCAATGGCTTTAAGATATTCCTTAGATCTTGGAAAAGAGGCAGATCAAATTGATAAAGCAGTCCAAAGTGTTCTTGATGAGGGATTAAGAACAAAAGATATAATGTCAAAAAACATGAGAGAGGTTTCTACAAAGGACATGGGTGATGCAATTATCGCAAAATTGAAATAAAGTAGATAATTATGAATTTTGCAATAATTGGTGCCTCAGGAAATGTTGGGAGAAAAACTATAGAGATTTTAGAAAAATCAAAAATAGATTTTGATAATCTTTTTTTGGTGGCTTCACCTAAAAGTGCTGGTAAAAAAATTAAATTCAAAAACAAAGAAATTATAATTGAAAATTTAGAAAAATATGATTTCTCCAAAGCTCAAATTACCTTTTTCGCAGCCGGGAGTCAGATTGCTAAAGAGTGGGTTCCAAAAGCAGCAAAAAAAACAATTGTAATTGATAATTCAAGTTACTTTAGAATGCAAAAAAATGTTCCGTTAGTTGTACCTGAAGTAAATCCTGAAGCTCTTAACAGTCATAATAATATAATTTCAAATCCAAATTGCTCAACAATGCAAATGGTTTTGCCATTAAAACCTTTGCATGATGAATATAAAATTAAAAGAGTAGTAGTTTCTACTTACCAAGCAGTATCTGGCGCGGGAAAAGCACCAACAGATGAACTTTTTGACCAAACAAAAAATTTTTTAGAAGGAAAGAAAATTATTTCTAAAAATTTTACAAAACAAATTGCTTTTAATTTAATTCCTCACATCGATAATTTTGATAGAGATGGATATACAAAAGAAGAATTGAAAATGACCAATGAGACAAAAAAAATTCTGGACAACGAAATTGAAGTAACAGCGACTTGCGTAAGAGTACCAGTGAGAACAGGTCATTCAGAATCTATTAATATTGAATTTGATAATCTTTATGATTTTGAAAATATAATTAAAATTCTTAAAGCAGCTCCCGGATGCAAGGTAATTGATGAACGAAAAGATGGTGGTTATATCACCCCAATAGAAGCTGAAGATGATAATACAACTTTTATTTCTAGGATTAGAAAAGATAATACTAACATTAAAGCTATAAATTTATGGGTTGTTTCTGACAATTTATTGAAAGGAGCGGCTTTAAATACTGTACAAATAGCTGAGTGTTTAATGAAAAAAATGTAACTTTGGTTTATAAAACTAATATGAAAAATAATAATCCTTTAAGTCCACATCTGCAAATTTACAAATGGCAAATATCATCTTTACTATCTATTACTCATAGAATAGTCGGCGTTATAAATTTTTTTGCTATAATCTTAATTTGTATTTGGACGATGTTTATAGTTTTTGGTCAAAATAATTATTCAGTAATAAATTTTATTCTAAATTCTAGTTTTGGAAAATTTTTAGTAATTTCCCTGTGTTGGACTTTTAGCTTTCATATCTTAAATGAATTAAGACACTTATTCTGGGATGCAGGTTACGGATTTGATTTAAAAGTAGCAAAAATTACAGGCATACTTGCTTTCATTGGCTCTTTTGTTTTAACAATTTTATTTTATATTTTAGGGAGAAATTTTTTTTAAATGCATACATCTACAAAGAAGTGGGTTTTTACTAAAATTAGCTCATTAGTTTTAATGCCTTTGATGATTTGGTTTTTAATAAATTTTGTTTCAATTTATGATAAAGATCGCTCTGAAATATTATATTTTTTTTTAGAACAACCTTCTAAAATATTATTTTCTATATTTGTTGTGGTAGCTTTCTTTTTTTCGGCATTAACAATAAGTGAGATTTTTGAGGACTATTTACATGTTGAGAAAATCAAAAATGTCGCAAATAAAGTACTATATTTATTTGCTATACTGATTCCATTAATAACAATTATAGGTATATATAATCTTAGATAAATGAATGCATATAAAATTATAGATCACGAGTATGATGTTGTAGTTCTTGGAGCCGGCGGATCTGGCTTAAGGGCTGCTGTTGGTTTATCAGAGGCAGGTTTAAAAACAGCTTGCATATCAAAAGTATTTCCGACTAGAAGTCACACATCAGCTGCTCAGGGAGGTATTTCAGCGGCATTAGGAAATATGGGTGAAGATGATTGGAGATGGCATATGTATGATACAGTAAAAGGCTCTGATTGGCTTGGAGATCAGGACGCAATTGAATACCTTTGCAAAGAAGCGCCAAGAGCAGTTGTTGAACTGGAGAGATATGGCGTACCTTTTAGTAGAACTGACGATGGTAAAATCTATCAACGACCATTTGGTGGTATGACAAAGAATTATGGTAACGGTACTGCTCAAAGAACATGCGCGGCAGCTGATAGAACAGGTCATGCTATTTTACACACCCTATATGGACAAGCATTAAAACAAAATACAGAATTTTTTATTGAATACTTTGCTTTAGATTTAATAATGAAAAACGGTGAGTGCAAAGGGGTGATCGCTTGGAATTTAACCGATGGTACAATTCATAGATTTAGATCTCATATTACTATTATTGCAACTGGTGGATATGGAAAAGTTTATTATTCAGCTACATCTGCTCATACTTGCACTGGTGATGGCAATGCAATGGTTTTAAGAGCTGGCTTACCGTTGCAAGACATGGAATTTGTTCAATTTCATCCGACTGGAATTTATGGAGTTGGATGTTTAATAACTGAAGGTGTTAGAGGAGAAGGTGGATTTTTAGTTAATGGTAAAGGCGAAAGATTTATGGAAAGATACGCACCTAACGCAAAAGATTTAGCTTCAAGAGACGTTGTGAGTAGGTCTATGGAGATGGAAATAAACGAGGGAAGAGGAGCGGGAAAAAATAAAGATCATATTAACCTACATTTAGATCACATAGACAAAAAAGTTATAGATGAAAGATTACCCGGTATATCTGAAGCAGCAAAAACTTTTGCTAATGTTGATGTTAGCAAAGAACCAATCCCAGTTGTTCCAACAGTTCATTATAACATGGGTGGGATACCTACAAATTATAGAGCAGAGGTCTTAACTCTTAATGGTTCTGAAAAAACTGTTCCTGGATTAATGGCCATAGGTGAGGCGGCTTGTGTGTCAGTTCATGGAGCAAACAGATTGGGATCAAATTCTTTAATCGATTTAGTAGTTTTTGGAAGAGCAGCTGCCAAAAGAGCAGCAGAACTAGTAAAATCAGGTAGTCCTCATGAAGAAGTCTCAAAATCTGAAACTGATAAATGTCTAGAAAGATTTGATAAAATTCGAAACTCAAATGGTTCGACAAATACGTCTGAGCTTAGACTCAATATGCAAAAAACAATGCAATCTAAGTGTGCAGTATTTAGAACAGAGAAAACTCTTAAAGAGGGCGTTGATCAAATTAGAAAACCATATGAGGGTATGAGCGATCTATCTGTAAAAGATAAATCTTTATTATTCAATACTGATCTAGTAGAAACTTTAGAATTTGACAATCTTATAAGTCAAGCTTTGACAACTATGGACTCTGCATATAATAGAAGAGAAAGTAGAGGAGCACATGCTAGGGAAGATTTTGTGAAAAGAGACGACAAAAATTTTATGAAACACACTTTAGCATGGCAAAAAGGTAAAAAAGTGGAGATAAAATATAGAGACGTACATTCACGAACATTAACTAACGATGTTCAGTATTTTCCACCTAAGGAGAGAGTTTACTAAAAATGGCTCAATTTAGCCTACCGCAAAATTCTAAAATAGAGGTAGGTAAATACTATAGAGATAAAACCAATTCAAAAAATTTAAAAAAAGTCAACGTTTATAGGTGGGACCCATCTACAGGAAATAATCCATGCGTTGATACTTTTGAAGTTGATATGAATAATTGTGGCCCAAAAGTTTTAGATATTTTATTTAAAATCAAAAATGAAATAGACCCGTCTCTTACCTTTAGAAGATCCTGCGCACACGGAGTTTGTGGATCTTGTGCAATGAATATTGACGGAGTGAATGGTTTAGCTTGTATAAAATCACATGAAGATATCAAAGGAGATTTGAATATTTATCCACTCCCCCATTTAAAAGTTGTGAAAGATTTAATTGGTGATCTCACAACTTTATACAAACAATATGAGTCAATTCAACCATGGTTAAAGGTAGATCAAACAGGGCAAGAAAAAACAGAGTTAAAACAATCTCAAAAAGATAGAGAAAAATTAGATGGTTATTATGAATGCATTTTATGTGCTTGTTGTTCTACGTCTTGCCCAAGTTATTGGTGGAATGGCGATAAATATTTGGGACCAGCTGTATTATTACAAGCTTACCGATGGATTAATGATAGCAGAGATGGAGATAAAAAAGAGAGATTAAAAAAAGTCGCTGATGAACTAAAATTGTATAGATGTCATACTATTATGAATTGCACAAATTCTTGTCCCAAAGGCCTTAATCCAGCAAAAGCTATAGGCTCAATAAAAAAAATGCTTGCAACTAGCTAAAAGCTTATTTATTCAATTACCTCATGAAAACAATACAACATTTTGTTGGTGGTAAAAATTTTTCTGGTGAGTCAAAAAGAAGTGGAAAAGTTTATAATCCTGCTACTGGAGAGCAAAGTGCACAAGTAAAGTTAGCGACTACTAAAGATATAAATCAAGCTGTATCAATTGCAAAAAAAGCTTTTGTGTCTTGGTCAAATAAACCTCCGCTTCAAAGAGCAAGAGTTATGTTTAAATTTAAAGAATTAATAGAAAAAAATTCCGAAGAACTAACAAAAATTATAGTCTCAGAGCATGGAAAAGTTTTTGAAGATGCCAAGGGATCTTTAACAAGAGGATTAGAAGTTGTGGAATATGCATGTGGTATCCCTCAAATGTTAAAAGGTGAATTTACTGAGAATGTTGGTTCAAATGTTGATAGCTGGTCCGTAAGACAACCATTAGGAGTCTGTGCGGGAATTACTCCATTTAATTTTCCTGCTATGGTTCCTATGTGGATGTTCCCAATGGCAATAGCTTGCGGAAATACATTTATTTTAAAGCCTTCAGAAAAAGATCCCTCATGTTCAATCAGACTTGCAGAACTTCTAAAAGATGCAGGATTGCCGGATGGTGTTTTCAACGTTATCAACGGAGACAAAGAAGCGGTAGATGCTTTAATTAATAACAAAGATGTGGTTGCAATGAGTTTTGTTGGTTCAACACCTATAGCAAAGTATATTTATGAAAATTGTGCAAAAAATGAGAAAAGAGTTCAAGCTTTAGGAGGTGCAAAAAATCATTGTGTAGTAATGCCCGATTGTGATTTAGACCAAGCAGTTAATGGATTGATGGGCGCCGCATATGGTTCAGCTGGAGAAAGATGTATGGCTCAATCCGTTGCCGTAGCAGTTGGATCAATTGGTGATAAACTAGTGGACTCTTTAGCAAAAAAAGTTGAGGCATTAAAAGTAGGTCCAGGTATGGATAAGCAATCTGAGATGGGCCCACTTGTTACCAAAGAACATTTAGAAAAGGTAAAGGGATATGTTGATGTTGGAGAAAAAGAGGGAGCAAAACTAGTTGTAGATGGTAGAAATTTTAAAATTCAAGGATATGAAAACGGTTTTTTTATTGGCGGCTGTTTGTTTGATCATGTCAAAAAAGATATGAGGATTTACAAAGAGGAAATATTTGGCCCAGTCTTATCGGTAGTTAGAGCGAAAGACTTTGATGAAGCATTAAAACTAGTTAATGATCATGAATTTGGGAATGGAGTAAGCATTTTTACGAGAGACGGCGACTCCGGACGATCCTTCTCAAACAAAGCTCAAATTGGAATGGTAGGAATAAATATTCCTATACCTGTACCTATGGCGTTTCACAGCTTTGGGGGATGGAAGAGATCTTTATTTGGCGATCAACATATGCATGGCCCGGAAGGTGTTAGATTTTACACTAAGTTAAAAACAATAACATCAAGGTGGCCATCTGGACTCAGGTCAGATCCAGAATTTGTAATGCCAACAATGAAATAGGATTTCATGAGAAAAAAAATATCTTTAATAGGCGCAGGACAAATTGGAGGGACCCTTGCCCATTTAATAGCTTTGAAAGAATTAGCTGATGTTGTCTTATTTGATGTTGAAGCGGGTGTAGCTAAAGGTAAAGCACTAGATATTGCTCAATCATCACCTGTAAATAGATTTAATGTAAATTTAAAAGGTACAGACAATTATGAAGATACAAAAAATTCAGATGTAATTATAATTACTGCTGGTGTACCTAGAAAACCAGGAATGACTAGAGATGATTTATTAGGAATTAATCTTAAGATTATAAAACAAGTTGCGGAGGGAATAAAAAATACTTCTCCCAACGCTTTTGTAATATGCATTACTAATCCATTAGACGTTATAGTTATGGCTTTACAAAAATACTCTAATTTACCAAAAAACAAAGTTGTAGGCATGGCAGGAATTTTAGACTCTTCGAGATTTATTTATTTTCTTTCACAAGAGCTAAAAGTTTCAGTTAAAAAAATTAAATCGTTTGTACTTGGCGGTCATGGAGACTCAATGGTTGCAATGTTAGGAGCTACTCAGGTTGAAGGGAGAAACATTAATGATTTGGTAAAAGAGGGAAAAATTAAAAAAGAAAAATTAGAAGAAATCATTGAAAGAACTAAAAAAGGGGGAGCTGAAATTGTAAAACTTCTTGAAAAAGGCTCAGCTTTTTATGCTCCTGCCGCCTCAGGAGTAGAGATGGCAGAGAGTTACTTGAACGATCAAAAAAAACAACTGCCTTGTGCTGCGTATTTAAACGGTGAGTATAATGTAAAAGATTTATATGCTGGTGTCCCAGTAGTGATTGGAAAAAATGGAGTAGAAAAAATCGTTGAAATTCCTCTTTCATCCTCAGAGAAAAGTGATTTCGAAAACTCTATAAAGGCTGTTGAAGAACTTTTTATTGCTGCAAAAAAAATTGATCCATATCTTGAATAAACTTAAACATTTAGTAGATAATAAAAATTTCTATATTTTATTAATTATCATTTTATCTTTCTCTGTAAATTATTATTCAGGCTTCAGAGGCGTATTTCCAATAGATAGTTTTCTAATTTTTGACTCCGGCTATAAGGTGCTTAACAATTATTATCCTTTTAAAGATTATTGGTCTATTACAGGGCCATTTTTAGATTATATACAGTATATTTTTTTTAGTATTTTTGGAGTAAATTGGAAAACTTATATTTTTCACGCGGCTATAATTAACACTCTATTATCTTTAGTAACCTTTTTTTTCTTTAATCAAATTGGTTTAAGAAAAAGCTACTCATTAATTTATTCATTAAGCATATGTCTTCTTGGATATCCTTCTTCTGGAACACCATTCATGGATCACCATGCATCAATTTTTTCATTGATTGCACTAATGACTTTAATTTTGGCTTTAAAGAAAAATAGTAATTTTTACTGGTACGCACTTCCTTTAATTCTTGGAATTTCTTTTTTTTCAAAACAAATTCCGTCAGCATACTTTTTTATTTTATTTGCTATAGTAATTTTTATATATTTATCTTTAAAAAAATTTAAAGATATAAATTTTTTAATTTATTTATTATTAGGATCACTATCCTTTATCATTATAATTTTAATTGTTGTGAATATTAACAATATTTCAATTAAAAATATTTATATTCAGTATATTCTTTACCCATTAAGTATTGGCCAAGAAAGAGGAGAAAGTTTAAACCTTGATTTAAACAATGTTTTTCTTCAATTTAAATTTATTTATTTTTCCTTATTACTTATACCTATTCCGCTTTTAAATTTATTAAAGATAAAAATAAAAAAAAATGAAAATTTGATTGATATTTTAATACTAATTACTTTTTTAATTTCTATCATAGTATTTTTGTACTCTCAACTTATGACAAAAAATCAAATCTTAATATTTTTTTTAATTCCTTTTTGCTTAGGTCTAACTCATTATTTTTTCATCAATTATTCTAAAAATAAAGGATTTATTTATTTTTTGATTTTTATCCTTATAGTTTCGACGACTAAATTTCACATTAGATTTAACGTCGATAAAAAATTTATGGAATTAAATAATATTAATTTAAACCAAGCAATAGATGGAAAAATTTTGGACACAAAGCTCAATGGATTAAAATGGATAACAAAATATTATCCAAATAACCCAAACAAAGAAATTGTTTTACTTAAAGATGTTAAAAAGCATATAAGTAAAGAGAAAAAAGTTAAAATTATAATCTCAGATTATCAAATTTTGCCAGCAATATCAGGAGTTACAACATTTGCTCCAAATAAGTGGTTTGACGACTTAAGTGTACCAAGTGTGGACAGTAGTTTTTTTAATTATTATAAGAATTTTTTTCTTGAAAATATTAAGAGGAAAAAGATAAAGGTGATTTTTGTTGTAGGAGAAAACAAAATAAATTATATAGATAGACTTTTTATGAAAAAAGATTGTATTTCTAAAAAACAACTAAATGAAATATCTTTTAAACTCGATATTTCAAATTGCAAAGAAGCTTTATAATTTTTCAAAACTGAAACTTAGTTTTTTATTTGTAGATTTCTTTTTTTACTTTATCTAAAAATTTTCTTAACAATAAAGCATCACTTTTTTTTATAAGTTCCTCTTTCTCAACCGCCTCCTCTAATTGGTTTCTTAATTCTTCTTTAAGAAATTCAATGTTCCCTTTTGAAGTGAAATTCACTAATTTTCTTTCCAGACTTCTAAGTGCATAATTAAATGTAAGATGAAAAGCTAAGAAAACAAGAAAAAAAACTATCAAACTTTTGTAAACAAATATTTTCATTATTTAGTCCTTTTTATAAATTTCATAAATAGTTACACCATCTACAATATATCTTTTATAAATTTTAAAACTAGGATCTAATTCGTATTTTTTACTTTTTCGTATATCTACATCATATATTTTGTTAGAATATATATAGTTTGCATTAATTTTTTTCTCAAAAACAAATTCAATTCTTTTTTTATCAGATTGAGGTAGCAGTTCTTGCATTCTCCAAAGTGGGTACCATGAATTGACAGCTATTTTAATATTGAGATTTTTATCTTTACTTGTGATTTCTCGCAAAAATTCTATTCCTGACAATCCCGAGTAATCTCCTTCAAATTTATTTTTCATACTTTTAGAGATTAAATCATTAAAATAATATGATTGATAAGGGTGATAAATAAAAATTTTATAGATATTTATTGTTAACAAAAAAACTAAAATACAAACTATAGAATTAAAATATTTTTTAAAAAAATTGTATTTTATAAATCGCTCAACAAAAAAAATTGAATAAAAAATTATAAAAAAATTTAAAAAATAAAAAATTCTCCATCCGTTATATTGTTTTGGGCTCAGAAATATACTTGCAACTAAATAAACGATAAAAAGCACTAAGATAAAAAAATCTTTTTTTTCATTATTATTAGTCCAAAAGTCATATTTTGACTTTATTTTATCAATAAGAAATAATCTTTTTAAAAAAAATTTAGTTGTAGAATAAAAACCAAAAATAAATAGTGCAGTATTTAGTATTGGAGTA
Organism: uncultured Pelagibacteraceae bacterium; assembly: GCA_902536385.1. Lineage (GTDB taxonomy): Bacteria > Pseudomonadota > Alphaproteobacteria > Pelagibacterales > Pelagibacteraceae > Pelagilacustribacter. The sequence goes on along the minus strand of CACAWY010000008.1, from coordinate 29,333 downwards.
GAAATTAATATCCAAATTGGTAAATAGGAAAATGGCACAAGAGAGGTTTTATAAAACTTACCTAAAAAATAAACTGTATTCGGCCCAAATACATCTAGATTAAAAATATAATCTAGAAAATTATCTATTGGATTTTCCCAAAGGTACGGCCAATGTATTACTAAAAATGATAAATATAAAAACAAATATAGAATTAAAAATTTAATATTTTTTAAATCTTTTTTTTGAGAGATTACTGATAAAAAATACAAAAAAACATATACAACTGGAATGATAATTCCAAATATTCTTGTAGATGTTGCTATTGCTGAAAATAGAGAAAAAAAAATTAAATTAATATAATTTTCATTATCTACTAATTTAAAATAAAAATAGATAGTTATTATGAAAACTGCCAAAAATATAATATCTTTATTATTATGAAATATTTCTCCAAAAACTCTTGGTGTTAAAATTAGCAAAAGACAACCGAGCAAAGATAAAAACTTACTCTTAAATCTGTTAATTAAAATTTTGAAAAGAAAAATCAAACCGACTAAAAAATATACAAATGTAAGCATATGTCTCATTTCATAAATCTTTAATGGTTCGTTAATTGAAAATAAAACTTCGATAGCTGCTGCAGGAACATCAAAAATTATCCCATAAGCATTACTCCAAGGTATCGTAAAGTCGTCTGATGAATTGATCTTTCCTAATGATATTTCATAAATTTGATCAAAACCAAAAATATCGGCTAAATAGCTTAACCAATATAACCCACTTTTTCTTGTAAACGTTTCGTCAATATTAAATCCATAATCTTTATATATATAAAATCCAATTATTGAAAAAATTATAAAAAAGATGTAATGACAATAATCTAAAAATTTTATAGTAATAGTCTTCATTACAAAAATTATAAACTATTTTTATCACAAATAAATAAATAAATGGGTTTATTAAAATATTTCGCGATTCTTTTTTTTGATGTCTTAGATTTTTATCATCAAAGAAAAATATTAAATTACCTTAAAAGGAAAAAAATTAATATTTCAAATTTAGTTGATATTGGATGCCATCAAGGAAAGTATTTCGATTTATTCATAAAAAATTTTAAAATAAGTAAAGCTATATTAATTGAACCACAGAAAAAATATTATAAATATTTGAAGCTTAAGTATAAGAATTTTAAAAAAATTAAAATTTACAATTATGCTATTTCTAATAAAAATGGCTTAAGTAATTTTTATATAAATCATCATGATTTAACCTCATCATTGAATAAAATAAATCATAAAAATAAATTTTTAAGACTAAAATCAAAATTATTCGGTTTAAAATCGAAAAATATGATTAAACAAAAAATGAAAATTAAGGTGAAAAAATTAGATTATCTTTTAGAAAAAATTCAATTAAAAGATATAGATTTTGTAAAAATTGATACAGAGGGTCATGAATTTGAGGTTCTTAAGGGAAGCAAAAAATTTTTAAAAAAATTCAAAATAATTTTAATTGAATTCAGAAGAGACAAAGTTTATCAAAATTATCATTCTTCAAAAATACATAGATTTATCTTAAAAAATAATTTTTTTTTAACTAAAGTATTTAAGTTTCCATTTACATCATGGGAAGATAGAATATATATACAAAGATAAATTATGAATATTCACGAACATCAAGCAAAAGATATTTTGAGAGAATATGGAGTTCCTGTATCCAAAGGTGTAGTAATTTTCTCGGAAAATGAAATCGAGGAAAAAATTAAAGATATTAAGAGCAAAAATATTGTATTAAAGGCGCAGATACATGCTGGAGGAAGAGGAAAAGCTGGAGGCGTTAAAATATTGAAAAATGACGAAAACCTTATAAATGAAGTCAAAAAAATGTTTGGTAAAACGCTAATCACTCATCAGACAGGACCTCAAGGAAAAAAAGTTAAAAGACTTTTAGTCGAGGAAGCCTCTACAATTCATAAAGAATTTTATTTATCTTGCTTAGTAGATAGAGAAACATCAAAAATTGCTTTCATTAGCAGTGTTGAGGGAGGTATGGATATAGAGAAAGTTGCAAAAGAAAATCCAAAAAAAATAATTACAAATAAAATAGATTTAAATAAGGAAGGACCAAATCAGAGTGAAATTGAGAAAATTATTTCAATTTTTGAATTAAATGATTCTCAAAAAAAAGAGGCTGAGAAGTTGATAATATCTCTTTATAAAATTTTACTGGATAAGGATGCGAGCCTCATTGAAATAAATCCTCTTATTATAACAAAAGATGAAAAAATTATATGTTTAGATGCAAAGATGAATTTTGACGATAATGCAATTTTTAGAAGACCGGAAATTTCAAAATTAAGAGATTTAAATGAAGAAGAGACAGCGGAGATTGAAGCTAGTAAATACGATCTAGCATATATAAAACTTAATGGATCAATAGGATGTATGGTAAACGGTGCTGGATTAGCTATGGCCACAATGGATATTATAAAATTTTACGGCCAAGAGCCTGCAAACTTTTTAGATGTTGGAGGTGGAGCAACTAAAGAGAAAGTTACTGCTGCTTTTAAACTTATTTTAGCTGATAAGAATGTGAAAGGAATATTAATTAATATTTTTGGAGGCATAATGAGGTGTGATGTGCTCGCACTAGGAGTAGTGGAAGCTGCTAAACAAGTTAATTTATCAGTTCCACTCGTTGTAAGATTAGCTGGGACCAACTTTGAAGAGGGTAAAGAAATATTAGATAAGTCAAATTTAAAAATATTATCTGCTTCAGATCTTAATGATGCAGCTAAAAAAATCGTTGAAGCTATAAAATAAATGTCAATACTTGTAAACAAAAAAACAAAAGTAATTTGCCAAGGGTTTACTGGAACTCATGGAACTTTTCACTCAGAACAAGCATTAAAGTACGGTACAAAATTAGTGGGAGGTGTGACGCCAAATAAAGGTGGGCAAAAACATTTAAATCTACCTGTATTTAATAGCGTTGAAGAAGCTAAAAATCAAACTTCAGCAAATGCTACGATGATTTATGTACCTCCAAAATTTGCAGGTGCAGCAATAATTGAAGCTATAGAGGCAAAAATGGAATTAATTGTTTGTATAACAGAAGGAATTCCTGTTCTAGACATGCTTAAAGTCAAGAAATATTTAAGAAACAGTAGATCTAGATTAATTGGACCTAATTGTCCTGGTATAATTACTCCTGATGAATGTAAAATAGGTATCATGCCCGGTAATATTCACAAGAAGGGAACTGTAGGAATAGTTTCTAGATCGGGAACACTTACTTACGAAGCTGTTGCTCAAACTTCCTCAAGTGGAATGGGTCAATCAACTTGCGTAGGAATTGGTGGAGATCCTGTAAACGGAACTAATTTTATTGATTGCTTAGAGTTATTTTTAAAAGATGATGAAACTAAATCTATAGTTATGATTGGAGAAATAGGTGGTTCCGCAGAGGAAGAGGCAGCTGAGTTTATTAAAAGACAAAAAATCAAGAAACCTATAGTTGGGTTTATTGCAGGTTTAACCGCGCCATCTGGTAGAAGAATGGGACATGCCGGAGCAATCATATCAGGAGGCAAAGGTGGGGCTGAAGATAAAATTGAAGCAATGAAATCTGCAGGAATAACTATATCAAAATCTCCAGCAGATATTGGCAAAACTTTGTTCAATAAACTTAGTGGTTGATTCCTGTCTATTTGTGTTAAAATGAATCATTAATGTCTTCTTCAGATAATAATATAACATTTAAAAAAACCTCTTTTTTATCAGGTATAAACTCAGAATTCATAAATCAATTTTATTCTGATTTTTTAACTGATCCAAAATCTCTTCCGGAAGGCTGGAAAAAATTTTTCGAGGGTTTAAGTGAAGATGAAAAATTAGTGTTAAATGATCTAAATGGTCCAAGTTGGTCTCCAGAGAAAAAAATTAAAAATTTAAATTTTTTAAAAACTGATAAAACTGATCAAGACGAAGAAAATAAAGAAGTTAATTTAGACTCTGTTAAAGAGGCATCAAAAGACTCTGTCAGAGCTATAATGTTAATAAGAGCTTATAGAATTAGAGGCCATTTAATTGCCAACTTAGATCCTTTATCTATTCAAAAAAAAGAAGAACATCCTGAACTTAAACCCGAAACTTATGGTTTTACTAAAAAGGATTTTAACCGAAAGATATTTCTAGATGGTGTTCTAGGGCTTCAATATGCTAATTTAAATTTAATTCTCAAAATTTTGAAAAAAACTTACTGCTCTACCATCGGTTATGAATTTATGCATATGGGAGACCCAGATGAGAAAGCTTGGATTAGAAACAGAATTGAAGGTCCTGAAAAAGATATAACTTTTACAAAAAATGGTAAAAAAGCAATTTTAAATAAAATTATTCAAGCAGAGGGTTTTGAAAAATATTTGCATGTAAAATTCGTAGGAACAAAAAGATTTGGTTTGGACGGTGGAGAGTCATTAATACCCGCGTTAGAGCAAATAATTAAAAGGGGAGGAAATTTAGGTGCAAAAGAAATTAAAATTGGTATGCCCCATAGAGGAAGACTTAACGTTTTGGCAAATGTGATGGGAAAGCCTTTTAGAGCGATCTTTAGTGAATTTTTTGGAAAATCAGTAAGCGCAAGTAAAGACTTTGAGGGTGATGTTAAATATCATCTAGGTGCGTCTTCTAATAGAGAATTTGATGGAAATTCTGTTCACATCAGTTTGACTGACAATCCTTCTCATTTAGAAGCAGTTAATCCTGTAGTTTTAGGTCAAGTAAGAGCTAAACAGTTTTTCCATAAAGACAAAGAGAGAAAAAAAGTTATCCCAGTTTTGATGCATGGCGATGCAGCTTTTGCTGGCCAAGGTATTGTTGCAGAGTGTTTTGCGATGTCAGGTTTACCAGGTCACAATATTGGAGGAACGATTCATATAATTGTGAATAATCAAATAGGGTTCACAACAGCACCTAGATTTGCTAGATCATCACCTTACCCTTCAGATGTGGCAAAGATTGCCCAAGCACCTATATTTCATGTTAATGGTGATGACCCAGAAGCAGTAGTTCATTGCGCTAAAATTGCAACTGAATATAGGCAGAAATTTAATCGTGACGTTGTTATTGATATGGTTTGTTATCGTCGATTTGGACACAATGAAGGAGATGAACCTTCATTTACACAACCTATAATGTATAAAAAGATTAAATCTCATCCTACAACACTATCATTATATGGAAAAAGATTATCTAAAGAGGGACTTACATCAAATGAAAAAATTCAAAAAGAAAAAATTAACTTTAAAAATTTTTTAGAAAAAGAATTCGTTACTTCAAAAAATTACAAATCAGAGCTTAAATGGTTTGATGGCGCCTGGTCAAGATTTAAACCAGGACTAGGAAAAGATAAAAGAGGTGTTAGTGGTGTAGACGTAGAGAAATTAAATAAAGTTGGAAAAAAAATTTTTAATATTCCATCTAATTTTAAAGCTCATAAAACACTTGAAAGAATATTTGAAATGAGAAATCAAATGCTTTTATCTGGTAAAATTGATTGGTCTTCTGCAGAAAGCTTAGCTATTGGTACGTTATTAACAGAGGGATTTTCAGTAAGGTTATCAGGTCAGGATTCTGGTAGAGGAACATTTAGTCAAAGACATGCAATTTTGAGGAATCAAGAAAATCATGACAGATATATTCCTGTAAATAATATCAAAAAAGACCAAATGAAATTTGAGGTGATTGATAGCTTACTTTCAGAGCTAGCAGTATTAGGATTTGAATTTGGATACTCTTTATCAGAGCCAGAAACACTAGTGCTATGGGAAGCACAATTCGGTGATTTTGCCAATGGAGGTCAAGTGATAATTGATCAATTCATTACATCTTCGGAGTCTAAGTGGGGAAGAGCAAGTGGACTCGTGATGTTGTTACCTCATGGATACGAAGGTCAAGGCCCAGAGCACTCTTCAGCTAGATTAGAGAGATTTCTTCAACTCTGCGCAGGAGAAAATATTCAAGTAGTAAATTGCACAACCCCTTCAAACTATTTTCATGTTTTAAGAAGACAAATGCACAGAGAGTTTAGAAAGCCATTAGTGATTATGACTCCAAAATCTTTATTAAGACATAAACGATGTGTTTCAAAAATTTCTGAGTTTACATCTAAAAGTTCTTTTCATAGAGTTTTAGAAGATGACGCTTATCTTAAAGAAAATAAACTCATCCGAATAGAAAAAGATAGAAATATTAAAAAGGTAGTTATTTGCTCTGGAAAAATTTATTATGATCTAATAGAAGCTAGAGAGAAGATTAATAATAATAAAGTAGTAATTATTAGACTCGAACAACTATACCCTTTCCCAGCAAAAACATTAGCAAATGTATTAAAAAGATATAAAAATTCTGAATTTGTATGGTGTCAAGAAGAACCAAAAAATATGGGAGCATGGAATACTGTTAGAAATTACATTGACCGAACACTTGAAATAATAAATTTTAAAGATATCAACGTAAAATATGTAGGTAGAAAGGCTTCTTCTTCTACTGCGACTGGAAATGCCAATAAACATCTTGCACAACAAAAAGAAATATTAGAAAAGATACTTAAAGATTAAATGTCAGAAAAAATTACAGTTCCTACATTAGGTGAGTCAGTCACAGAGGCCACAGTTTCGAAATGGCTTAAATCTCAAGGGGATAAAGTTACCGCTGATGAACCTCTAGTTGAACTAGAAACAGATAAAGTTAACGTTGAAGTACCCTCGCCTACAAATGGAATTCTTGGCAGCATTGCTGTTAAAGAGGGTGAAACAGTGAATGTTGGGTCTTTACTTGGTACCATTAATAAAAATCTAACAAAAGATAAAAATATTCCAAATGAAGTGAGTAAATATAATCCTCCAAAAAAACAAAATAACTCAAATATTAATAAAACTACAAAAACTAAGAAAATTGAGAAGATAAAACCAGAAGAGAGAATTTTAAAATTAAATGAGGAAAGTATAGATACAGACGAAATGCCATTAATTTTAGAAGAGGTGCACAAAGATAGCAACAAACAACCTGTTAAGAAAAAAGATCAAACAAAAAAAGAGACAAAAATTTCGCCTGCGGCAAGAAAAATGGCTTATGAAGCGAACGTCGATATAAATAAAATAGAGGGCACAGGTAAGAACGGTGTAATTTTAAAAGAGGACATAATGGGTTTAATGGGATCTAAACCTTCTCCCTCTGAGAGAAAAATAAAATTTGGTCCAGAGGAAAGAGTTAAGATGACAAGATTAAGATTAACAATTGCAAAAAGACTAAAAGAAGCTCAAGAAAATGCAGCAATGTTAACAACATTTAATGAAGTAGATATGAGCGAGGTCATTGCAATGAGAAATCAATATAAGGACGAATTTCAAAAAAATTACGGAGTGAAACTTGGTTTTATGTCATTCTTTGTTAAAGCATGTGTTATTGGATTAAAAAATTATCCATCAATAAACGCAGAAATTCAAGGTGATGAAATAGTTTATAAAAATTATTACAATATTAGTATTGCAGTTGGTACTGACAGGGGATTAGTAGTTCCAGTTTTAAGAGAAACAGACGAAATGTCCTTTGCAGATATTGAAAAAAATATTGGAGATTTAGGTAAAAAAGCTAGAGATGGAAAAATAACTATTGAAGATTTACAGGGTGGAACTTTTACAATAACAAACGGAGGAATATATGGATCTATGCTATCTACACCAATTTTAAACCCCCCTCAATCAGCAGTTCTTGGAATGCATAATATAATTAAAAGACCTTTTGTCGTAGATGACAACATAGAAGTAAGACCTATAATGTATTTAGCTTTGTCATATGATCATAGAATAATTGATGGAAAAGAAGCTGTTTCTTTTCTAAAAATTATTAAAGAATCTTTAGAGCAACCTAAAAGATTATTTTTAAATATTTAATAATGGATAATTTTGACTTAATAGTAATCGGTGGTGGACCTGGTGGGTACGTTTGTGCTATACGAGCCGCACAATTAGGATTAAAAACTGCTTGTGTTGAATCCAGAGGAGCGTTAGGAGGCACATGTTTAAACGTTGGCTGTATTCCCTCAAAAAGTTTACTTAATTTATCTGAAAATTTTCATAAAGCAAAAAAAGATTTCAATCATCAAGGAATTGAGATTGAGGGCATTAAATTAAATATTGATAAAATGATGTCAAACAAGAATAAATCAATCCAAGTACTTACCAAAGGTGTAGAGTTTTTGTTTAAAAAAAATAAAGTAACTTATATTAAAGGTAAAGGAGTTTTATTTTCTCAAAACGATGTAGTGGTATATGAAAATAACAAAAAAACAAATTATAAAACAAAGAATATTGTAATTGCTACGGGATCATCGGTAGCTTCTATGCCTGGAATAGAAATAAATGAAAAAAATATAATTTCCTCGACAGGGGCACTATCTTTAAAAAAAGTTCCAAAAAAATTAGCAGTTATCGGCGGAGGTTATATCGGTCTTGAAATGGGTTCTGTATGGTCCAGGTTAGGTTCAGAAGTCACAGTTATAGAATTCCTAGATTTTATTACTCCTGGAATGGACAGAGAAATTTCAAATGAATTTCAGAAAATTTTAATGAAACAAGGTATTAAATTTAAAATGGGCTCAAAAGTTGAGTCTATTCAAGACAAAGGCTCAGGTGTTTTAATAAATTATACTGACACAAAAAATTCAAAAAATGAAACATTAGAAGCAGATAAGGTTCTGGTTTCAGTAGGAAGAAAACCTTACACGGAAGGACTTAATCTTTCAAAAGTCGGAGTCAAGAAAGATAATAAAGGAAGAATTGAGGTTAATGAAAAATTACAGACATCAATAAAAAATATTTATGCAATTGGTGATGTTATTAAAGGACCTATGCTAGCACATAAAGCCGAGGAAGAAGGAATAGCTGTAGCTGAAATTTTAGCTGGTCAAGCTGGCCACGTGAATTACGATGTTATTCCTGGAGTGATTTATACTTCTCCCGAAGTTGCAACTGTTGGTAAAACAGAAGAACAACTTAAAAATTCTAATACTTCATATAAAGTTGGTAAGTTTCCCTTTTTAGCGAATTCAAGGGCTAAAGTGAATAATGAAACAGAAGGCTTTGTTAAAATTCTAGCTGATAGCAAAACTGATAAAGTTTTAGGCGTTCACATAATCGGACCACATTGTGGTGACATGATCGCAGAAATGGCTCTAGCTATGGAATTTGGAGCAAGTGCAGAAGATATTGCAAGAACTTGTCACGCACACCCAACGCACACGGAAGCAATTAAAGAGGCAGCTTTAGCTGTTGATAAAAGACCAATTCATTTTTAATAAAAAAATAATTCTAATACTATTGTTTTATGAAAGCACAAGTTTTGTTGCCTAAAATTTTTAATTTTCCATTTACTTATAATTCTAATTCAAAGAACGAGCTTGGAAATCTAGTGGAAGTACCATTTGGCTCAAAAAATGAAATTGGGGTAATTTGGAAAAATAACTTTTCTGAACCAAAGAATATCAAACTAAAGAATATTGCAAAAAAAACACAATATAAATTAGATAAAAAATTGATAAATTTTATAGAGTGGTTTTCGTCTTATAATATAGTGCCAATAGGTCTTGTTTTAAAAATGGTAATTGGAGGTTCTCTTAAATTTTCAAAAATTAATGATAAAAAGATAAAAATTAAAAAAACCAAAACAAAAAACTTTCAATTAAATACAGAACAGCTAAATGCATTAAAATTCTTAGAAAAAGTAGATGACAAATTCGATGTGTCAGTTTTACAAGGCACAACAGGCTCAGGAAAAACTCTGGTTTATTTTGAGCGCATAAAAAAGATTATTAATAAAGATAGACAGGTGTTAGTCTTGTTACCAGAAATATTTTTAACTAATGATTTCAAATCGAGGTTTGAAGATTATTTTGGTTTTGAACCAGCGATTTGGCATTCCAAAATAACTCCAAAACAAAAAAGATTAATTTGGAAAGGGATAATAAGTAACGAAATTAAAATTTTAATTGGAGCGAGATCAGCATTACTCTTACCTTTCAAAAAACTTGGACTAATAGTTGTAGATGAAGAACATGATGTTTCTTATAAACAAGATGAGGGGGTCATTTACAACGCAAGAGACATGGCTATCTCAAGAGCAAATTTTGAAAATATCCCCATACACTTAGTCACCTCAGTTCCCTCAATAGAAACCTATAATAATATTTGCAAAAAAAAATATAGGAACGTAAAAATTATAAATAGGTTTGAAAATTACCCGTTGCCTAAGACAAAAATAATAAATTTAAATCTTAAAAAACTTAAAAAAAGATTTATTGCAACTGAAACAGTAGAATTAGTAAGAAAATTTTTAGATAAAGGTGATCAAGTTCTTTTTTTTATTAATAGAAGAGGTTTTGCTCCATACTTAATTTGTAAAAAATGTGGATATAAAATAGTTTGTTCAAATTGTTCATTGTACCTGACCTATCACAAATTAAAAAAAAAAGCTGTTTGTCATCATTGTTCATTTGAAAAAGAAATTATGACTAAATGCAAGTCAGAAAATTACTGTGATTTTATTATGTATGGACCTGGCGTTGAAAAAATATTTGATGAAACAAAAGAAATTTTTCCAGACAAAAAGATAAATATATTTTCAAGTGATTATCTAACAAAAAAAGAAAGCACGAAAGAACTATTTAAAAATATAAAAGAAAATAAAGTAAATGTTTTAATAGGCACTCAAATGATTTCAAAAGGATTTAATTTTCCAAAATTAAACTGTATAGTAGTAATTGACGCTGACTTTTCCGGTAGAGGTTATGATTTAAGAGCTACCGAAAAAAATATTCAGCTGTATCACCAATTAAGTGGAAGAGCTGGAAGGTTTAGTTCAGAGTCTTTAATAATTTATCAAACATTGACGCCTCAAAATAGAACCCTTAATGAATTAATTGAAAATAGATCAGAAGAATTATTAAGAAGTGAACTTTTATCAAGAGAAAGGAACCAACTACCTCCGTTCACAAGGCTTATAGGTATTATCATATCTTCAAGAGATCGAAGTTTAAGCTTGCAGGGAGCAAGAGAAATCAAAGTTAAATTAAAACAAATAAATAATCTTGAGGTTTTAGGCCCGGTTGACTCTCCTTTATTAAAAATTAAAAAAAATTTTAGATCAAGATTGTTGATTAGGTTTAACAATCAAACTCTAATGCAAAAAAAAATCACAAACGTTCTAAATGGGCTAAAAATCTCATCAAAAATTAAACTTACAGTTGATGTCGATCCAATCAATTTTACATAATCTCTAAATTGGCAACTTGATCAAGCTAAACTCTTATGGTACGACCACAACATATTTTCACGTTTTAATTCAAACAACAAAAAATGAGTGTAAACAAATCTTTCTCAACTGAAGCTTCAGAAAGGTACTCGCGTGCTTTATTTGAAATTTCAGAAGAATCTGGCGAATTAAATAAAATAGAAATGGATATTAAAAATTTTAAAAATTTAATAAACTCTAATTTAGAAATTAAAAACTTTTTTAAGGATCCAACTCAAAGCATCAGTCAACAAAATAAAGCAATCAATTTATTCGCGACAAAACTTTATTTTTCAAAAAACCTAAAAAATTTTCTTTTACTTCTCGTAGAAAAGAGAAGAATTTTTTTTGTTAACAAAATTTTCGAGAGTTTTTTGAAATTGTGTTCAAGAAAAAGAGGCGAAGTAAATGCTTCTCTAATTTCTTCAAAGGAATTATTACCATCTGAACTTGAGAAAATAAGTAAAGAATTATCAGCATCAATGGGTTTAAATTTAAAATTTGACTTTAAAGTGGACAAAGAATTAATTGGAGGTTTAAAACTTCAATTAGGGAGTATTATGATAGATACATCAATCAAGAATAAGCTTAAAAAATACGAACAAGCAATGTTAGAGGACTAAAATGGCAATTAATCCATCTGAAGTAACAAAACTTTTAAAAGATCAGATAAAAAACTTTGGTGAAAAAGCTGAAGTTTCCGAAATAGGAAAAGTTTTGTCTGTGGGAGACGGTATTGCGCGTGTTTATGGACTTGACAATGTTCAAGCTGGAGAAATGGTTGAGTTTGAAGATGGTTCAAAAGGGATGGCGTTGAACTTAGAAAACGATAATGTTGGAGTAGTAATTTTTGGAGACGATAGAAACATAAAAGAGGGAGATACATTAAAAAGAACAAATGCAATTGTTGACGTCCCAGTTGGAAAAGAACTTTTAGGAAGAGTGGTTGATGGATTAGGAAATCCAATTGACGGCAAAGGCACTCTTTCTGTTAAAAATAGAAAGCGTGTCGAAGTTAAAGCACCTGGTATTATTCCAAGACAATCTGTTAACGAACCAATGCAAACAGGATTAAAATCTATTGACTCATTGATACCAATTGGAAGAGGTCAGAGAGAACTTATTATTGGTGATAGGCAGACAGGGAAAACTGCTGTAGCAATAGATGCAATTATCAATCAAAAGAAAATAAACGAGTCATCTGATGAAAAGAAAAAATTATATTGTGTCTATGTAGCAATTGGACAAAAACGTTCGACTGTTGCCCAAATAACAAAAACACTAGAGGAGGCTGGTGCATTAAACTATACTACTATAGTTGCAGCTACAGCCTCAGACTCAGCACCTCTACAATTCTTAGCTCCATACACTGGTTGCACAATAGGAGAATATTTTAGAGACAATGGAATGCATGCATTAATAGTCTATGATGATTTATCAAAACAAGCTGTGGCTTACAGACAAATGTCATTGTTATTAAGAAGACCTCCGGGTAGAGAAGCTTATCCTGGTGATGTTTTTTATTTACACAGTAGATTATTAGAACGTGCAGCAAAACTTAATGATAAGAGTGGTGGAGGTTCATTGACTGCTTTACCAATAATCGAAACACAGGCTGGAGATGTTTCAGCCTATATTCCAACAAACGTTATTTCTATAACAGATGGGCAGATATTTTTAGAAACTGAATTATTTAACCAAGGAATACGACCAGCAGTAAATGTAGGTTTATCTGTATCTAGAGTTGGTTCGGCTGCTCAAACAAAAGCAATGAAAAAAGTTGCTGGTTCAATAAAGTTGGAATTAGCTCAATATAGAGAAATGGCAGCCTTCGCTCAATTTGGTTCAGATTTGGATGCTTCGACACAACAATTGCTTAATCGTGGTGCAAAATTAACTGAACTTTTAAAACAAGATCAATACTCGCCTATGACTGTAGCCGAGCAAGTTATATCTGTATATTCTGGAGTAAAAGGTTATCTAGATGATCTTGATCTAGGAAAAATAAAAAAATTCGAGAAAGACGTTTTAGAAAAAATAAAGTCGGAAAAACCAGAAATAATAGATGATATACAATTATCCGGCAAGCTTGAGGAAAATACCGAAAAACTTCTAATAAAGATCATTGAAGATTATAAAAAAGAGGTGAATTAATGCCTAGTTTAGATGACCTAAAAAAAAGAATTAAAAGTGTTAAATCAACACAGAAAATTACTAAGGCTATGAAAATGGTAGCAGCAGCAAAATTAAGAAAAGCACAAGAGAATGCAGAAAAAAGTCGTCCTTATAGTCAAAAAATGCAAAATATTATTCTCAATCTTACTAAGTCTATAAACGATCCTGAAAATGCTCCTAAGCTTCTAGTTGGTACAGGAAAGGATAAAACATATTTATGTGTTTTATTAACAGCTGATAGAGGATTATGTGGAGGTTTTAATTCTAATATTTGTAAATTAGCAAAAAAAAATTTTAAAAAAATAATAAGTGAAGAAAAAAATTTAAAAATAATTACTGTCGGCTCCAAGGGACTAGACCAAATTAAGAGAGAATACGGAAACTATGTTATAAAAGAATTCAGTTTCAAAGAAAATAAAAACATTTCTTTTAAAGAAGCAGAAATAGTTGGAAATGAAATTATAAGTTTATTTAATAACGATGAATTCGACAAATGTATATTATTTTACAATAATTTTAAAAACGTCATCACTCAAATACCTCAAGCTCAGCAAATTATACCTGCCAAAAATAATGCTTCAAATGTAGAAGTTGATAAATCCCAATCTTATGAATTTGAACCAGATGAAGATGAAATTTTGGAAGATTTACTTCCAAAAAATGTTTCAACTCAGGTCTTCAGGGCTTTTTTGGAAAATGCCGCAAGCGAGCAAGGTTCAAGAATGACCGCAATGGATAATGCAACAAGAAATGCGGGAGATTTAGTAGATAAACTTACAATAAATTATAACAGAAGCAGACAAGCTTCAATTACTAAAGAATTAATAGAAATTATATCTGGGGCGGAGAGTTTATAAATATGAATAAAAAAGGAAAAATAACACAAATTATTGGTGCTGTTGTCGATGTAAATTTTGAGAGTGATTTGCCAGAGATTTATACAGCATTGGAGGTAGTAAATTCTGGAAATAAGTTGATCTTAGAAGTTGCTCAACATTTAGGAGAAAATGACGTAAGAACCATTGCTATGGATGCGACTGAGGGACTAAAAAGAGGGGATGAAGTAATCAATACTGGTTCACCTATAAGTGTGCCAGTTGGACCTGAGACTCTTGGTAGAATAATAAATGTCGTAGGTGAGTCAATAGATGAAAAAGGAGAGGTTAAAACTAAAGAGAAATGGCCAATTCATAGAGCTGCTCCAAAGTTTACTGATCAAGCAACAGAGACTGAACAATTAGTTACAGGTATAAAAGTAATCGACTTATTGGCCCCATATGCCAAAGGAGGAAAGATTGGATTATTTGGTGGAGCCGGCGTAGGAAAAACAGTTACTATTATGGAATTAATAAATAATATTGCAAAAGCTCACGGAGGATTTTCAGTATTTGCAGGAGTTGGAGAAAGAACTAGAGAAGGAAACGACCTTTATCATGAAATGATAGAGTCCGGAGTAATTAAGACTGATGGTAAAGGATCAAAAGCTGCTTTAGTTTATGGCCAAATGAATGAGCCACCCGGCGCTAGAGCTCGAGTCGCACTAACAGGATTGACTGTAGCAGAATATTTTAGAGATAAGGAAGGCCAAGATGTACTTTTCTTTGTTGATAATATTTTTAGATTTACACAAGCTGGATCTGAGGTTTCAGCCTTGCTAGGAAGAATACCCTCAGCAGTAGGCTATCAACCTACATTAGCGACTGATATGGGTAATTTACAAGAGAGAATCACATCCACTGATAAAGGATCCATAACATCAGTTCAGGCTATTTATGTTCCTGCAGACGATCTAACTGATCCTGCTCCTGCCACCTCCTTTTCACATTTGGATGCAACCACAGTACTATCAAGACAGATAGCTGAGATCGGTATCTATCCTGCAGTAGATCCCTTGGACTCAACATCAAGAATTTTAGATCCTAGAATAGTCGGAGATGAACACTATCGAGTAGCTAGAGATGTTCAAAAAATTTTACAGGCTTATAAATCTTTACAAGATATAATCGCGATACTTGGGATGGATGAGCTTTCGGAAGAAGATAAGTTAACTGTAGCTAGAGCAAGAAAAATTCAAAGATTTTTATCTCAACCGTTTTTTGTCGCTGAAGTATTTACTGGTTCACCCGGAAAACTAGTTGATTTAGACACAACAATAAAAGGTTTCGACGCTATTTGCAAAGGTGAATATGACCATTTACCCGAAGCAGCTTTTTATATGGTAGGTGGTATAGAGGAAGTTATTGAAAAAGCTGAAAGATTATCCAAAGAAACTAAATAATGTCTGAAAAATTTTTAGTTGAAATTATATCACCTGATAAATCGATTTTAAAGTCAGAAACATCCGAAGTAATTTTACCTTCCTATGAAGGTGAAATGGGGATTTTGAAAGATCATATACCCCTTATTACATTTTTAAGACCTGGAATAATTAAGATAAAAGATAAAACTGAGAAAAAATTTTTTGTCGAGGAAGGGACAGTAGAATTTGCTGAAAATAATCTTTTAATTTTAACTTCTACTGCATTGGAGATACCAGCTAATAATAAAGCCTCTTTAGAAACTCTAATACGAGATGCTGAAAAAAAAATTGGAAGTAATAAAATTACAGACAAAGAAATGTACTTGTTGTCGCATAAAATAGACGTTTTAAAAAAGATTAGCCGATAACTTCTTTAATATCTTTTAATAACTCAAGATACATTTTTTTTTTGAATTTAACTATTACATTAGGAAGTTCGTCTGGCGTGATCCATTTCCATTCAATAAATTCTGGATTTTTAGTTTTTAAATTTATTTCACTTTCACTTCCTGTAAATCTTACAATAAACCATTTTTGCTTTTGACCTCTATATTTGCCTTTCCAGATAATTCCAACCAACTCTTTTGGGAGCTCATATTCATAAAATTTTTCTATTTCCTTTAAAATTTCAATATTTTTAATACTAGTTTCTTCCAAAAGTTCCCTCTTCATTGCTGATAGGTGATCTTCATCAAAGTCTAAACCACCCTGTGGCATCTGCCACTTATTTATAGGGTTATCCTTTCTTTTTCCCACAAAAACTTTATCTTCGCTATTTAAGATAACTACCCCAACGCCAGATCGCATTGGAAGTTTTTTAATAATCATATAATTAAGAATTAAAAAGTTTTATGGCGTAATTTAATTGATTATCTTTATCTGAATTTATAAGGAAATTATCTCCGGCTTCTTCAACTAATATATCAGGTGTTACTCCAACTTCCGAAATTGATTTACCAGAGGGTAAATAATATTTGGATATAGTTAATCGCATACCGCCACCATTCCTTAAAGGTATAATAGATTGCACCGAACCTTTGCCATAAGAATTCTCACCAAGAATTATTGCTCTTTTATGATCTTTAAGCGCACCTGCAAAAATTTCTGAAGCAGAAGCAGAACCATTATTAATCAATACGACTATTGGCTTTCCCTTAACCTCATCACCCCTTCTTGCAAAAAACTTTCTTGTTTCTGAAACTTTTCTTCCCTTTGTCGATACTATTTCTCCATCCTCTAAAAAAAAATCAGTAATATTTATAGCTTGAGTTAATAATCCTCCAGGGTTATTTCTAAGATCAAGTACATAGCCTTTAATTTTAGATTTTTCGAACTCTTTTACAGATTTTAAAAACTGTTTATCGCTGTTTTCATTAAATGATTTTAATCTTATGTAGCCTAAATTTTTCTGATCACCAATTTTTTTGGAGCTCACCGATTGAACTTCGATTATTTTTCTTACAATTTTAAACTCCAAAGGTTTTTTTACATTTTTTCTTCTCACAGTAAGATCAATTGAACTTCCAACTGGGCCTCTCATTAATTTCACTGCTTCGAGAAGAGATTTTCCTTGAACCTGCTCTTTACCTATTTTTACGATGTAATCGCCTGCTTTAATACCTGCCTTAGCTGCAGGAGTATCGTCTATTGGGGAAATTACTTTTACTACACCAGACTCCATACCTATTTCTATTCCTAATCCACCAAATTCGCCTTTGGTATCAGTTTGCATTTCATTAAAAAGTTCAGGGCTCATATAAGCTGAATAAGGATCCAAAGATTGAAGTACGCCGTTAATAGCTGAGTCCATCATTTCAGATTGGTCAACATCATCCACGTAATCCTTTTTTATATTTTCTAAGACCTCCCCAAATAAATCTATTTTTTCATAAAGATCATTCTTAGAGTAAAGTTTATTAGAAAAAAAAGTTGTAGCGATAAAGAAAATGATAAAAATTTTTTTCATATCATAGCCTTTTCTTTAGGAATTTCTTCTGACCACATTTTTTCTAAATCATAAAACTCCCTTTTTTCTGGATGAAAAATATGTACTATCACATCTTGTGCATCAACAAGTTTCCAATCATTGCTTTCTTTACCTTCTATCCTGCAATTCTCTAAGCCTATCTTTTTAAGTTCAGCTACTAATATTTCTGATAATGCTTGAAGATGTCTAGAAGAAGTACCAGAGGCTATGACCATATAATCAGCAATGAATGATTTATTTTTTAAGTTAATGCACTTTATATTCTTAGCCTTATTATCATCTAATATTTTTTCAATATTATTTTTAATATCTATGATTACCATTAAATATTTAATTTAGCTCGTCTTTTTAAATCTGTTGATGATACAGGTATTGGTTTATTTTTTATGAAGATAATTCTATTTTTATAATTTTTAGCCACAGTTGATTTGACTCCCTTTCTATCATATCCTTTTCTAGAAAAAACTATTAATTTTACTAATTTTACAATTTTTTTCCAGCTTTTCCACTTGTGAAATTCTACTAAATTATCAGATCCAATTATAAAGAAAATATTTTTAATTTTCTTTTTTTTTATAAAGTATTTAATTACGTCAATCATTCTGGAGGATTTTATTATATCATCTATATAGATAGTTTTGATTTTATTTTGAGCTTTTGATAATTTTCTCGCATAATTTAATCTCTCATCCAAAGAATAAAAAGGTTTATTTTTGAAGGGATTTTTTTTTGTGATTACCCAATAAATTTTTTTTAATTTTAATTTTTTAACTGCAATTTTTGATATACCTAAATGCCCTTTGTGCGCAGGATCAAAACTGCCACCTAATAAACCTATATATTTTTTTGAGATACCTGCCATTAACTATGGTCTAACTATACCTTTTCCAGAAACAAAATATTTGTACGATGTTAACTGATTTATTCCCACAGGGCCTCTTGGCGGAAGTTTATTAGTAGAGATACCGATCTCACCTCCAAAACCAAATTCTCCACCATCAGCAAATTGAGTTGAAACATTATGCATTGCTATTGAACTATTTACACCATTTAAAAAAATTTCAGCATTTTTTTTGCTTTCAGTAATAATACTATCTGTATGCATCGTTCCATATTTCAAAATATGTTCGACAGCATAATCTACATTTTTGACCGCTTTAATTGAAATTATTGCATCCAAATATTCTGTCCTCCAATCTTTTTCTATTGTTTTTTTTAGTTTTCCATTAAAAATTTTGTTAACTTTTTTATCAGCTCTAACTTCACAGCCTGAATTTAAAAGAGCATTAATTATTTCTTTAGCATGTGAATTTAAAGCTTTTTCTTCAATCAGAAGAGTTTCAACTGCTCCACAAATACTTGTTCTTCTCATTTTTGCATTTAAGATTAAATCTTTTGCCATTTTTATGTTTGCAGTTTTATCAACATAAATGTGGCATAATCCTTCAAGGTGGCCAATTACATGTACATTAGAAAATTTTTGTACTTTTGCTACAAGTCCTTTCCCTCCTCTTGGGACAATCACATCAATGTAAGCACTCATTTTTGATAATAGTTGATCAACTATTTTTCTATTTTTATTCTCAATGAATTGAACACAGTTTTGATTGATATTGTTTTTTTTTAAATTATCTCTGAACAAACTTGCTAACAATCTGTTTGAATTAAATGCTTCAGACCCACCTCTTAAAATAGAACAATTACCCGATTTTAAACATAATGCTGCAACATCAGCAGTTACATTGGGTCTGCTTTCATATATTACTCCAATAACACCAATCGGTGTGGTTACTTTTTTAATTGTTAAGTTATTCGGCCTCCTCCATGTTTCCATAACTTTTCCAATTGGATCTTTAAACTTTGCTATCTCATTAATTGAATGTCTAATTCCTTCAATTCTATTCTTATTTAAAATTAGTCTATCAACTAAATTTTTTCTTTTTACATTTTTTACATCTTTCAAATTTTCTTTGATTATTATATTGGTATTTTTTAAAAGTGATTGATTAAAATTCTCTAAAACTTTTTTAATCTTTTTATGTTTGACGGTTTTTAAATCTTCAAAAGCTTTTCTTGCGTTTCTTCCAATCGATTCTAAATATTTCATTTATAATAATACCATATCATCTTTGTGAATTACCTCAGTTTTACTAAGATAACCAAGAATTGTTTCGATCTCTTTACTTTGTTTACCTTTGATTTTATCAATTTCAGAAGAACTGAAAGAAGATAATCCTCGAGCTAGCTGAAAATTATTTTGATCTAAAATTATTACATTTTCTCCCTTTTTGAAATTTCCATTAATCTTAGTTATACCTGCAGCGAGCAAACTTTTACCATTTGCTAAAGCTTTAGCTGCTCCACTATCAATATATATAGTTCCATTGTAATTAAGTGAACCAACAATCCATTTTTTTCTTGCATCTAAAGTAGAAATTTTTGGCAAGAAATGAGTATATTTTTTATTTTTAATCATATTTAAAATTGGATTATTTACTTTACCATTTGCAATGAACATGTGACTACCTGAATTCATACAAATCTTAGCAGCGTCTAATTTTGTCACTATTCCGCCTGAACCAAATTTATTTTTTTTATTATCTATAAGTGATAATATTTTATCATTAATTGTGGAAACCTCTTTTATGATTTCTTTATCTTTAGACTTATCATATAGTCCATCAACATCAGAAAACAATATCAACATGTCAGCTCCAATTATTTGTGCAACTCTAGCGGCTAATCTATCGTTATCTCCATATTTTATTTCACTTGTTGCTGTGGAGTCATTTTCATTTACTACAGGAATAGCTTTTAGCTTAAATAAATTATCAAAAGTTCTTCTTACATTAATAGCTCTCCTTCTTTGCTCTGTGTCATCAGGACTAATTAATATTTGACCAGTTTTAATCTTATACTTATCGAATAGTTTCTGAAATTCTCCTGCCAAATGAATTTGGCCAACTGCTGCAATAGCTTGGCTCATTTCTAATTTAATTTTCCCTTTTTTAATTTTTAGATACTTTTGTCCAAGAGCAATTGCTCCTGAAGAAACAATAACGAAGTTTTTCCCTTTTCCGTGTTTTTTTATATCTTTTATAAGAGAAGTTACCCACTTCTTTTTAAAAACACCCTTACTATCAACTACAGTAGCAGATCCAAGTTTTAAAACTATTTTTTTTGCATTTTTAATTAGCATATTTAATCAATATTTTTTTTATCTTTTGAATATCTTTAGTAGAATAAACAGAAATTATTTCAAATTTAGTTTTAATTTTTTTTTTAAACTCCTTTAATTTTTCATTTATCTTCTTATTCTCCAATAAATCCGACTTATTAAAAAAAATAATTTCTTTTTTTTTAATTAAATTTTTATCATAATTAGATAGCTCTGATTTAATTTTTTTATAAGAATTAATCAAATCTTCTTCTGATAGGTCTATCAAGTGAAGTAAAATTTTACATCTTTCTATATGTCTTAAGAATTTATCTCCAAGACCAATACCTTTATGTGCACCTTCTACTAAACCAGGAATATCAGCTAAAGTAATCTCTTTGCCTCCATAGTAAGTTACTCCTAAGTTTGGATTTATTGTTGTAAAAGGATAATTAGCTATTTTTGGCCTAGCTCTTGTCAATGCTGCGAGTAAACTAGATTTACCAGCATTTGGCTTTCCTATGATTCCAATATCTGCAATTACTTTTAATTGAAGCCAAATCCAAAATTCTTCTCCCAATTTTCCATTTGTTTTTTTCCTTGGAGCTCTATTAGTGGAACTCTTAAATCTTACATTTCCAAGACCACCTTTACCACCGGAAGCCACGAGGTATTTTTCTTTATTTTTTGTAAAATCATAAATCAAAGTATTGTTATCCTCTTCATATACTTGAGTACCCAATGGAACTTTTAAAATCAAATCCTCACCATTAGCTCCAGTCTTATTTCTTTTACTTCCAGGCTTTCCATGTTGAGCTTTAAAATGTTGTGCATATCTGAAATCAATTAATGTATTAAGATTTCTATCAGATTGCACAATTATAGATCCACCGTCTCCGCCATCACCACCATCTGGTCCACCGTACTCTACAAACTTTTCTCTTCTGAAGCTTGCAGATCCTGACCCGCCATTTCCAGCTTTTATGTAAATCTTTGCTTGATCTAAAAATTTCATACTTATTATAATACAAATAACTTTAGTTATTTATATAGATTTAATTGGGGATTACAGAAACAAAAGTTCTGTTTAGTTTAGATTTTTTAAATTTTACTTTTCCTTTTATCAAAGAAAAAATCGAGTGGTCTTTACCCATGCCAACATTATCACCAGGATGGATTTTAGTTCCTCTTTGTCGAACTATGATATTTCCAGGTATTACAATTTGGTCACCATATTTTTTGACTCCAAGGCGTCTGCCTTTACTATCTCGGCCGTTTTTCGATGATCCACCTGCTTTTTTTGTTGCCATTTAGTTTCCTATTTATTTGATTCCTTTTTTATTACCTTTTTTTCGTCTTTTGTTGGTTTCTTTTTTTCTACTATTTTCGCTTCACCTACAACTTTTCCACCTTTTGCTAAAATTTTTGTGATTTGTATTTTAGAATGACGTTGTCTATGACCATTTTTTTTTCTTGAATGTTTTCTTCTTCTTTTATGAAAAATAAGCACAGTTCGATCTTTAACATTATCTAAAAGTTTAGCTTCTACTATGGCACCCTCAACTTTTGGACTTCCAACTTCCGTACCTTTGTCATCATTTAAAAGTAAAACATTATCAAATTTTACAGTTTCTCCAACTTTAGCATTAAGTTTTTCAATTTCTAATATTTTACTCGCAGTTACTTTGTACTGTTTTCCACCTGTTTCAATTATAGCAAATGACATAAAATTTTTTTTTTTAATTTTTACGCAATATAGCCTCCATCACTAGCAAGTCAAGATTATTACAACTAAAAAGAATCCTTTAAATGTCGTAATTTTGAAAAAACTTCAACTTCAGATGAATCTTTAAGGCCCAAAGCATACTTAATTTCAGGGTCATCACACCGTAAAAATATATTTGTTTTTATCTCTTGACCTAAA
This sequence comes from uncultured Pelagibacteraceae bacterium, assembly GCA_902536385.1. Lineage (GTDB taxonomy): Bacteria > Pseudomonadota > Alphaproteobacteria > Pelagibacterales > Pelagibacteraceae > Pelagilacustribacter. The sequence goes on along the minus strand of CACAWY010000008.1, from coordinate 6,461 downwards.
GTAGAAGGAACCGTTGGTTGATTAGAATTTAATTTTTTTAAAACATTGATTTCCCTCTCTTTTAAAAAGGTGTTTTTAGAGTCGTAAGCTAAACAGAAATCTAAATTTGTTTTTGTGTACTCATGCCCACAATAAATTTTTGTATCAAGTGGAAGATTTTTAATTTTATTTAAAGATTTAAACATTTCTTCATGAGTTCCCTCAAAAACTCTACCACATCCCAAAGAAAACAATGTATCTCCTGTAAAAGCAATTTTTTCCTTACTAAAGAAAAAAGCAATATGCCCTTTTGTATGGCCTGGAATAAAAATTACCTCAAATTCCAAATTTCCAATTCTTTGCTTTTGATTTTCTTTAAGAAATATATCTATACCTGGAATACGATCTTTATCTAAGTTTGAACCTAAAATTTTTGAATTATATTTTTTTTTAAGTTCTAAGTTTGCGCCAACATGATCGGCATGATGATGAGTATTTAAAATAAAATCGAGCTTTTTGTATTTATTAATTACCTTATCACAAGCCTCAAATTCAGAAGGGTCTACTAATGAGACTGTATTGGTCTCTTTTTCTCTAATAACATAGCTGTAATTGTCACTTAAACATGGAATAATTTCTACTATCATTTTATCCGATTAAAAAGATGCCTAGTTTTGAAAAAAGATTTTTAATTTCTAAATTATTTTTATAGATTAAAGATGTTTTATCTTCATTGACTCCAACAACTTTTTTAATATTTATATTTTTTTCATCACAAAAATTAAATAAATCTTTAATTGTACACATATGTAAGTTTGGTGTGTTATACCATGTATTTGGAAGTGTTTTCGTAACCGGCATTTTACCAAAAAATAAAAGTTTTGTTCTTACTTTCCAATAACCAAAATTTGGTATTGAAACTATAACTGATTTTCCAATCCTTAATAAATCTTTTAAAACTTTCTCAGGTTCATAAAAAGCTTGCAGTGTTTGACTAAGAACAACATAATCAAAAGATTGATCAGGAAATTGATGTAACTCTGTTTCTGCATTTCCTTGAATTACTGGTAGACCTTTGTGAATACATTGTTGTACATTTTCCTGGCTAAGTTCCAAACCACGAACTTCTATGTTCTTTTCTTTTTTAAGAAGACTCATTAAAGAACCGTCTCCACAGCCTACATCAAGAACTCTAGTATTATTTGATAATAAATCTGCAATAACTTTAAATTCTTTTTTCATTTTTAAATTTCTCATACATTGAGTCTATAAAACTTTTTAGGGTTTTTAAAAATTCAGGTTCATTGAGTAAAAAAGAGTCGTGACCTTTATCAGTTATAATTTCTGAATATGAAACATCTGCTCCTGACGCATTCAATGCTATAACTATGTCTTTATTCTCCTTTGTTGTATAAAGCCAATCTGAAGAAAAAGATATTATTAAAAATTTTGTTTTTTGGTTTTTAAAAGCTTCAATTAAACCACCCTTAAATTGTTTTGAAAGATCAAAATAATCCATAGCTCTCGTTATATATAGTATAGAATTTGCATCAAATCTTTCTGTAAACGCATAACCTTGATGTCTTAAATAACTTTCTACTTGAAAATCTGCATTAAAACTAAATTCATAGTCTGCTTTTTCTTGCAACTTTCTGCCAAATTTTTCCTGCATACCTTTTTCAGATAAATAACTTATGTGACCGACCATTCTTGCAACAGCTAATCCATTTTTCGGCTGAGCATCTTTTAAAACATACTTACCATTGTCCCAAACGGGATCAGCCATTATCGCTTGTCGCGCTAATTCATTCAAAGCGATATTTTGAGCGCTATGACTAGAACTACAAGCTATTGGAACTGCCGAAAAAGTTTTATCAGGAAATGTCGTGCAAAATTGTAAAAGTTGCATTCCACCCATTGATCCACCAGTTGCACATAAAAGTTTTTTTATACCAAGATGCTCAAGCAAAGATTCTTGAGCTCTTATCATATCTTTAATAGTAATAACTGGGAAATCTAGTCCATAAGGAACTTTTGTTTCTGGATTTATATTTTTTGGACCTAGAGAACCCATGCAACCACCTATAACGTTCGCACAAATAACAAAATATTTATTTGTATCTATAGCTTTGTCGGGACCAACAGCTGTAATCCACCAACCTTCTTTTTTTGTTATAGGATTAGTTCCTGTAACAAATTGATCTCCTGTAAGTGCGTGAAAAACAAGAATAGCGTTGTCCTTGTTTTGATTTAGTGTACCGTAAGTTTCATAAGCTAGCGGAAAATTGCTTATAGTTTTTCCACAATCAAGTTTAAGTGATTTTATAACATTTAATTTCTTTATATTTTCAATTTTTACATTCATCCAAAAAAAAAGCCCAGCTAAACTGGGCATCCCCTTTTTAGCTACATTTATTATGCGCTTGCAATATGGTTAAATCAGCGCGATGTATTTTTACTAGATCATCATAAACTTGTCAATTTTATATAAGATAAAGACTTATAGAAAAACTCTAACAATTTAGATAATACTTTAATAAAATGACATTGCCTAAACCAAACAATATTGTAGCTGAAAAGTACGTAGCTGGAATGAGTTTATTTAAAAGCAAGCTGGCTAAAATAAAATTATCAGCTAATGAGTCAGCTCTAGGACCGAGTCCTAAAGCCAAAAAAGAATACATTAAAGTGTCTAATAGTTTCTTAAGATATCCTGACTCAGATGGAACCTTTTTAAGAAAAACTTTATCTAATAAATTTAAATTAGATAGAAATAGAATTATCTTAGGATCAGGATCAGACCAAATTTTTGAACTAATCTGTAAATGTTTTTTAAAAAAAGGGGATGAAGTTATTGTACCTAAATATAGTTTTATAATTTACAGGATTTACAGTAAAATGAACGGTGCCAAAGTAATTTATTCAAGAGAAAATAATTTTAAAGTTTCAGTAAAGGAAATCTTAAAAAAAGTTTCTAAAAAAACTAAAATTGTTTTTTTAGCAAATCCTAATAATCCAACTGGCACTTATATTGAAAAAAAAGATTTACTTTTATTAAGAAGAAAACTAAGAAGTAATATTCTTTTAGTTGTTGATGATGCTTATTTTGAATATGTAAAACAAAAAGACTATCTTTCAGGCTTAAAAATTTTTAAAAATTATAAGAATGTTGTAATGACAAGAACATTCTCAAAAATTTACGGGTTGGCAGGATTAAGAGTTGGCTGGGGTTACGGTTCAAAAGAAATAATTAATGCTTTAAATAAAGTTAAACCACCGTTCAACGTAAGCAGACCAGCTTTATTTGCTGCATCTGCAGCAATTAAAGATAACAATTGGTTAAATAAAGAAATTAAGCATGTGAATGCATGGAATAAAAAAATGTTTGATGAATTTAAAAAAATGAAAATTGAAACAAATAAAAGTTATAGTAATTTTTTATTAGTTAATTTTGATAGAGTAAAAATTAATTCATCAAAAGTTTTTAAGTTTTTAGCTAAAACTGGAATTCTAGTTCGTAAAATGGATGTATATGGTATTAAGAATTCATTGAGAATTACAATTGGAAAAAGCAACGAAAATAGAAAATTAATTTCTAAAATGAAAAAAATATTAAATGTTTAATAAAGTAAGTATAATCGGTTGTGGTTTAATTGGATCTTCTATCTTAAGAGCTGTAGAAGAAAAAAAACTAGCAATTAAAATAAGTGCTTACGATAAGTCCTTGAGCGTAACTAATTATTTGAAAAAAAATTTTTCAGCTGAAATCTGTATAAATATTTCTGACGTAGTGAAGGACTCTGATTTGGTAATAATAGCTTCTCCTTTGAGTAGTTATAAAGAAATACTTCTTTCTATTCAATCTGACTTAAAAAAGAATACCATTTTAACAGATACAGGTTCTGCAAAAAAGGAAGTAAATAAAATTATTAGCAATCTTAATCTTAAAGATATAAATTGGATTGCATCACATCCTATAGCTGGAACTGAATATAGTGGTCCCGAAGCAGGTTTTTCAAGTTTATTTCAAAATAGATGGTGTATCTTATCTGCTGACGAGAAAGCTACTAAAGATAAAATAAAAGCTCTAGAAAACTTTTGGATTAAACTTGGCTGTAAGACAAAAATCATGTCATTTGAAGATCATGATTATGTTTTATCTCTTACGAGTCACCTACCACATGCTGTAGCTTACAGTATAGTTAAAACAGCTATAAACAATGAGGATAAATTTAAAGATGACGTCATACAATACAGTGCAGGTGGTCTTAGAGATTTTACAAGGATAGCAGCATCAGACCCTTTAATGTGGAAAGATATATTTATTGATAACAGTGAAAATATTCTTAAAGTTTTAGATAATTACTACAAGAATCTTAATGAAATAAAAGAAGCTATTAAAAATAAGGATAGCAAAAAACTTCTAGAAATTTTTTCTTCTACTAAAAAAGTAAGAAAAGAAATTATTGAAGCTGGTCAAGATACAGGCAAACCAGGTTTTGGAAGAAAATAATTAAGGGAACTTTTTTATTTCAGTGTAGATTTGATTTTCTATATCTTTAATAAACTCTTCACTTTCTTTACCCGAAACGATTGGTTCCAAAAACGAAATATGAATGTCTCCAGGATATTTCATAAAACTATTTTTTGGCCACACTTTTCCAGTGTTTAAAGCTACAGGAATACAAGGTAAATCTAGAGCATTGTAAATTCTACCAACCCCTTTCTTAAATGGAGGCTGTTCATCAAGCTTTACCCTTGTTCCTTGTGGGAATATTAGAAGCGGTCTTCTACTTTTTTCAATTCTTTCTTTTACTTTTTCAAAAAAATTTAAATTTTCTTTTGTGGTTGTTTCTCTAACTATTGCTATTGCACCTATTTTTTTCAAATACCATCCAAATAATGGAATACTAAGAAGTTCCTTTTTTAATATAAAAATTGGACCATCTAATGGTATTTGAAGAGCAAAAGTTTCAAACATTGATTGATGAGCTGAAGCAACAAAAAAATTCTCCTCCTTTTTAAGATTTTCAACTCCATGAAATATTACTTTTGTATTTAAAATAAGTCTTAAAATAAGCACTATATATTTTGCTGATAATCTACCAAAAAAAATTGTATATTTACTTGGTAAAACTAATGTTGGTATAGCAAAAATGAAAATTGCTACCAAACCAACATATAAAAATATATTAAAGATTAATGATCTAATAAATTGCATTAAGAATTTATCAATTTAAGTAAATTTTGTCTCTTTCTAATATATCTAAGTTTATTTTTATTAATTAAAATTTCAGCAACTAATGGTCTAGTATTATAATTTGATGACAATGAAGAACCGTATGCTCCAACATTAGTTATAGCAACAAACTCATTTTCATCTATTTTAGGATAGTTTTTATAAACTCCAAATTTACAAGTACTTTCACATATAGGTCCTACAAATTCTATTTTACCTTTCATTCTTGATGATTTTTTTGAAATTGGAATAATTTTATGAAAAGCTTCATACAAAGCAGGACGCATAAAATCATTCATACCAGCATCTAATATAACAAAGTTCTTATTAGTGCCTTTTTTAATAAATTGTATTTTACTAATTAGTAGTCCAGTATTACCAATAATAGATCTACCTGGTTCAAAAATTATTCTACAATTTAACTTTTTAGAAAAATTATGTACAAGTTTAGAATATTTACTTAAATTAATTGGTTTTTCTTTATCAGTATAATTAATACCGAAACCACCGCCCAAATCGACATATTTTAAATTCAGTTTTAATTCTTTTATTAATTTACCCATTACATTTAGAGTTTTTCTAAAAGGGGCATCGTTTAAAATTTGACTACCAATATGCACACTTAATGCATCTAATTTTACATTTTTAAAAGATTTTAAAGTTTTTAGGAAAACTTTAAAATTTTTAATCGATAAGCCAAATTTATTTTCAGCTTTACCAGTTGATATGTTTTTATGTGTTTTCGCGTCAACATTAGGATTTAACCTAAAACCAATTGAAACTTTTTTTCTTATTTTTTTGGCCAAATTATTTACTAATTTAGCTTCACTTTCAGATTCGCAATTGATTAATAAAATTTTCTTACTAATTGCAATTTTTAACTCATCTTCTGTTTTTCCAACCCCAGAAAAAACAATTTTGTTGGGTCTGATACCTGCCTTTAAAGCTTTTAATAGTTCACCACCTGAAACCACATCAGTTCCAGCACCTAATTTTCCAAGTACACGAAGTATGTTTAAATTACTATTAGATTTTGCAGCAAAACAAATTAAAGGATCAGTTTTTTTAAATGTGTTAGCAAACTTTAGAAAATTGAATGCAATTTGATTTTCTGAATAAATATAAAAAGGTGTCTTATTTTTTTTTAAAATATTCTTAATTGAGAGTTTCTCAACAAATAAATTTTTACCTACATATCTTAAATTTTGCATGAGATTATGAAATTAACTTGACCTGACCTAAT
>CACAWY010000007.1 GCA_902536385.1 uncultured Pelagibacteraceae bacterium | reverse complement strand
TCTAAATCTTTATAAAATTTTTTGATTTCTTCTAAATTTAATTCAGATAACATTTTTTTATTTTTTTCTGCGTAATTAACAAGTTTTGCTGAAATAACATAAGACTCTCTAAACGATAAATTTTTATTTTTAGCAAGATAATCAGCAAAATCAGTTGCTGTTGTATAACCTTGGTTAGCCATAAAAAGCATATTTATTTTATTAGCATTCACAGCATTGATTAATTCAGCACTAATAGTTAAAGTATCTTTTAAAGCATCAAAGCCATCGAAAACTAATTCTTTATCATCCTGCATATCTTTAAAATATGACATAGGGAGACCCTTCATTATTGTAAGCATAGCATTTAACTTTCCATAATTTATTCCAACTTTTCCTCTAATCAGTTCTACAGGATCGGGATTCTTTTTTTGAGGCATAATTGAAGACCCTGTAAGCATACTGTCTTTAAATGAAATTAAATTAAAGGCATCGGAATTATAAATGATAAAATCTTCAGCTAACCTTGATAAGTGCATTGCACAAATGGCAGCAGCATATAAAAAATCGATTGCAAAATCTCTATCGGATACGGAGTCCATGGAATTATCTGTAGGTTTTTTAAAACCAAGTTTTTTTGCTGTATAATATCTATCTATCTTATAAGATGTTCCTGATAACGCCGCAGATCCAAGCGGACACTCATCTAAAAGATCAAGATTATTTTCAAATCTTTTTTTATCTCTTTTTAACATCTCATAGTATGACAATAAATAATGAGCGAATGAAATAGGTTGTGCATTTTTTAAATGCGTCAATCCAGGCATAACGGTATCTGTATTTTTTTCAGCTTTTTTAATCAGATTTTTCATAACAACTGAAATACATTTTATAATTTCGTTTGATGCTTCTTTAATCCATAATTTAAAATCAGTTACCACCTGATCGTTTCTTGATCTTGCAGTGTGCAGAAATCCTGCTGAAGGACCGATGATCTCGAATAATGCTTTTTCTATGTTTAAATGGATATCTTCATATTTCTCTTTAAACTCAAAATTTCCCTTATCTATCTGAGTTTTAATTTTTTTGAGCCCATTGATAATTTTGTTACCGTCTTCACTTTTAATGATCTTTTGTTTCATGAGCATTTTGGTGTGTACAACAGATGCAACTATATCTTGTTCATAAAGTCTTTTATCAATATGAATTGAAGACCCAATCTTTTGAAAAGATTGAGACGTTTTGTATTTAAATCTATTAGACCAAATTGTTTTATTTTTCATTTTACTATGTTATTTCTAATTTAAATTAATATGAAAATTAGTAAATCTTTTAAAATCTATATTCACATAATAGTTTTATATCTCTTTAACCAAAATCTAATTGGAGCCGAAGATTTTTCAAAAAATGTTGTTATTCACGAAAAACCAATAGCTATTAAAGAAATTAAATTTAAAGATTCTGATCTTTTAGCTATCGATTTAACTAACAAAAAAGGCAATATCATGATTATTAATTTTTGGGCAACTTGGTGTGCTCCTTGTAAAAGAGAAATGCCTTCACTTGAAAAGTTAACTTTCAAATACCCTGAAATAAAGGTTTTCGCAGTTAATACTGAAAAACCAAATAAAATAAGGACGAGAGATTTTTTTAGAAGTGTCGGAGTAACTACATTAAATACCTACTACGACCCAGATCTTAGCTTAGTTAAAACTTTTAAACTTAGAGGCCTTCCTACAAGCATACTGATCGATAAAAATGGAGAAGAATTTGGAAGAGTTATAGGCGAGGTAGATTTTGCAAGTGAGGATTTCTTAAATTTAATGAAGAAGTATATTTAGTCCTTAAAAAAATACGCCAATAATACCAAAACAATTATTGCGATAAATTGCAAAAGAACTCTAAGCTGCATTAGTTTGTTTGAATATTTTTTACTAGTACTTCCACCTTTAAATAAAGTATAAATACCCATAATTAAAACTATGGCTACAGCTCCTAATAATGTGAAACCAATAAAATTAAATAAAAATTCAGACATTGATATTTTATCTATATGACCTTCTCATTAAATACAATTATTTTAGAGCCACTCTCTAAAGAAAAACCAAAAAACGCTGTAATTCTTTGCCACGGATATGGAGGCGATGGTAAGGATATATCTATACTTGCAAGTTATTGGAGAGCCCATCTAACAGAAACAATTTTTATTTGTCCTGATGCACCTGAAAAATGTGCAGCAAGCCCATCAGGATTTCAATGGTTTGATTTAATGGATCAAACTCCAGAACAAATTTTATCTAAATCTTTGGTAGCTGAAAATAAACTTAATAAATTAATAGATGAAGTAAAGAAAAAATATGAATTAAAAGCTAATAAAATTATTATTGGAGGTTTTAGTCAAGGCTGTATGATAACATTACAAACTGGAATAAAAAGAAAAGATACTATAAATTCTATTCTTGGTTATTCCGGGAGAATTATAAGCACGAACCACCTTTCTAAAAATATAATTTCTAGACCTAATATTCTCTTAATGCATGGTGATCTTGACCAAGTTGTTCCAATCGAGTCACTGCTTGAAGCTAAAGAATTTTTTGGAAAAAATAATTATCAAATAGAAACAAAAATATTTAAACACTGCGAACATCGTATACCAACAGAAGGGTCAAGTTTGGGTCTACAATTCATTAAAAAACATTTTAATTAATAACTATTTTACATGTAACATAATTATAACTTGATAAATTTTTTTTTATCAGTTAGCTTTATGTATGATTATTTCTTCTGCAGATAAAGTTCCGTTAGAAAAATGCCCGGCCCTAGTTTTAAATGCTGATTTTAGACCTTTAAGCTATTATCCACTTTCTATTTGGTGCTGGCAAGATGCAGTTAAATCAGTTTTTTTAGATAGAGTAAGTATTGTTTCGAATTATAAAAGAAAAATTAGAAGTCCATCTTTCGAAATGAATCTACCAAGCGTGATAGCTTTAAAAAATTTTATACAACCATCAAAAAATCCAAACTTCACAAGATTTAATGTTTTTTTAAGAGATAAGTTTACTTGCCAATATTGCGGCGATAAAAAAGATTTAACTTTTGATCACCTTCTTCCAAAATCTAAAGGTGGCCTAACAGACTGGAACAATGTAGTTACTGCTTGCTCAAGCTGTAATGTTAAAAAAGGTGGAAAACTTTATAAAGATTGTGATTTAAAATTGACCAATAAACCTTACGCTCCAACCGTAGAAGATCTACACAGAAATGGTAGAAACTTTCCACCTAATTTTTTACACGAAAGCTGGATGGATTATCTATATTGGGATATTGAATTAGAACCGTAATTAAATTTTTTCAGAAATTGTAATAGCTATTCTTGATGAAGTTTTAATTACTTTGTCCAAAACTCCAAATAAACCTTTTTTTGTTGCACCATTGTCATAAGCTATATCTTTATGGTCAAGTTCATCTTGTCTAAACTTCATAATTTTCTTTTTTAACTCTTCCTCATCTTTACCAAGTTTGTAAGTTTGATCTTTATAATGACCATCTATTACCTCTTCAACCGAAGCAGTACATAACATAGCTGCTTTCTCACCAAGCATGGCAGTTCCAAAGCCTAAAGTAACTCCCATTAAATCCCACAGAGGCAAAAGTCTAGTCGGCTTTATATTTCTCTTTTTAATTTCGCTATCAAAGTATTCGTAATGCTCTCTTTCGTGCTCTTTCATTTCTTCAATCTTTCTTTTTAAAGAAGCATTTTGTTTGAAAGTTTTTAGAGCAAGTAGCTGACCTTCGTAAATTTTAATAGCACCTCGTTCTCCAGCATGATCTACTCTTATAATTTCTTCTAAAATTTTTTTATTAGTTTTTTCCATAATTTTTAATTACCTTAATCATAATACCACTTAACAGTATCGATATAACTGTATTTATTGTAGCAAGAGAAAGTCCAAAAAACCTAAAAGTTACGTCTTTGCAGCTTATTGGAGTTTTATTTTGAAGTTGTTTTAGCAAATCTTCTTTAGAAATATCTCCACCAGATGAACCCAAATCGCACACAAAAGACTCACTAAAAAATCCTTGTTCAATTCCTACATGGTAAAAAGAAACCACTGAGCCAAATATAAAAAATAATAGCACAACACTAGAAATCAATTTTTCAAACTTATTGATTATAAATATTAACGAAATAAATATTAAAGAGGCTAAATAAGGAATTCTCTCAATTAGGCATAAATTACAAGGTTCATGTCCCAATACGTATTGAATAAAATAAGCTGAAGCCAAAGATAAAAAACTTAAGGCTAATATACTGTTTAAAATTAACTTGTTTTTACTCAACATTAGGTGAAAATTATATAAAGGACGACGGCTAAAACCACAATAAAAATTCCAGTTAAAGTAAACCACAGCGCCCCTCTTTTCTCGATGAAATCACCAAATTTCTTACCAAAAAGAAATGTTAAATAAGAAACTAAGAAAAATCTTAATCCTCTAGTAAATAAACATATAAAGAAAAATACTGGAAGATTATAGGCGATCACTCCACTCGTAATAGTAAAAACTTTAAAAGGAAGTGGGGTAAAGCCAGCTAAAAACATAATTCCAAGCCAAGCTAAAAATCCACCTTTTGTAGACATCTTATCTTGCATTTCAAAAACTTTTTCTTCGTAACCATAAAATTCAATAATGACCATTGAGGCATCTAAAAAGAAAACCCCTAACATATACCCAAACAAACCACCTAATACTGATCCAGTTGTGGCTATAAAAAAAATTTTAAGATAATCTTCTCTTTTTGCCACTACCATTGGTACAATCATTAAATCAGGAGGAACTGGAAAAAAGAAACTTTCGATAAATGCTACAAAACCTAGTAAAGGCTTTGAAAATTTATGTCTAGCAAGCTCAACACATCTATCGTATAATTTTTTCAAAATCATGAATTTAAAATGCACAATCCTTAGGTATCTGGCAAGTTTAATATTATCTACTGTTGCTATTTATTCAATCGTCATAGTTGCAGGAATGTTTGGGGCTGATTACGGTTTTTCGCCGGAAGGAACATTTATTATATGGATCTTAATGGCTATTTTAATCAATCAAAGTGTAACGTGGAAAAAATAAAATGTCTAAACCGGTAGATTTGAAAACAGTTAAAATATTCGAGCATTTAAAGAAGAAACCTTCACTTGAAAATAAAGTATACAAAACTCTTAATTCTGAAAGTGTTTATGAAGTTTTATCTAAACACTCCAATGATACAGTATCTTTGTGGTTTAAGTTACAGCAATCATGGTGCAATAATGCTTATAGCACCTTTAGAGATTATGATAGTTATCTAATTCTAATTTATTTGGTAAATCAAGTTTTTCAAAAATATTCAGATCGTTTTCAATATCTTTCATTTCAAGAATTCTACGAAAAAAACGAATTAAATATTGATAAGATTAACCTTATTGAGATTTCAAAAGAGCTTAATATTCCTAAAGAAACAATAAGAAGAAAAGTTAATTTTTTACAAAGTCAAAATATAATTTTTAGAAAGGGGAAAACTATATTTTTTAATAACACAATAAATCGTGTTCAAAAACCATCTAATTCAAAAACAATGATGGCGAACTTCTTAGAAAAAACCAGCTCCATCCTTGGGAAAGAGGACTGGTTTGGAAGACCATTCACAAAAGAAGAAATCGAGAAATTTATAGACACTTACTTTACTATATGTTGGCAACATTGGCTAAGGCTTCAGATTCCCTTTTTAGTAAGACACAGATTTTTTTTTGGTGATTTAGAAACGTGGAATGTTTGGGGTGCTATTGGTATCTCACAATTTACCGATTATTCAAAACAAGTAAAAAGCAGAGTTGTTGAAGATCCAAGAACTTACGCTGACTTATATTTGGATCTTTTAAGGCATACTCCTAAAAATGGAATAAACGCATCTTCTATTTCTGAAATTTCAACGATCCCTAGAGCCACTGTGATTAGAAAATTAAAATACCTTTTAAAACAAAAATTAGTTACAAAAAACAAAAAGCTAGAATATATGCTTTTACCATCTCCTAAAAACATAAAATCTTTTGAACAAAATTATATGCATAACCAAAAGCATAAAGCTGGTTTCGTAACCACAATTTTCGACCTAATGAAGAACTCATCATTTAAAGTAGAATAAACAATTAATAAAAAGCAGTGGAAATCGTAACTAAAATAGCACCCGTATGTCTCGCCATAATAATGTTCGGTTTAGGTCTTGGCTTAACGGTTGGAAATTTTACAAGAGTCTTAAAAAGCCCAAGAGATTTCTTTGTAGGTTTTTTATGTCAGGTTATTTTGCTTCCAATAATTGCTTTAATTTTAATTAACATTATTTCGCTTACACCAGAAATAGCTTTAGGAGTTATGGTAATAGCTGCAGCACCAGGAGGAGTAACCTCTAATATTCTTACCAAGTTTGCTGATGGAGATGTTGCTTTATCAGTAAGTCTAACATCGATTGTCAGTTTATTAAGTATTTTCACCGTTCCATTAATAATCTTTAATTCGGCTGAATTTTTAGGGATTGAGACAGCAAAAGATATATCAATGTTTAATATATCAATTAAAATGTTCTTTGTAGTAACCGTTCCTGTTATTTTTGGAATGACTGTTAGAAGCTTAATGCCTAATTTTATTATTTCCAAAACTCTAATTATTCAAAGATTGTCAGTAATTTTATTTTTAGTAGTATTTATCGCAATTTATGTAGAGGAGTGGGATAATATTGTTTCTTATATAACTAAAGCAGGGTTAATAGCTTTCATTTTAAATATGACTATGATTTTTGTTGGATATTATGTTGCAAAATTTTGGACAACAGGTATTGCGCAAAGAAAATGTATTTCATTAGAATGTGGCTTACAAAACGGAACTTTAGCAGTGTTTGTAACAACACAATTATTTGATGATATTATGTTTATGGTACCTACAGCAGCCTACGCTTTAGTTATGCTTTGTACCTCTATTATTTTTGTTCTCATAGTAAGAAAAATCAATTAGATTGTTTAAAAAAAGGGCGAATGGTGGAACTGGTAGACGCGCCGGACTCAAAATGTGTTAATTAGTTCAAATAAGTCAAATTAGGTCTAGGTTTTACGCAATACGCATTATCTTACATCACTCTAACATCATTCTATACACGCATTGATTAAAATGTGTTATACTTTTCTAAAGTATGGGCAAAATTCACTCATTTAAAGACAATAAATTACACATCTATGTTCGTACAGACAGATACAATGGTAAGTTAAGGTCTAAAAATTGGGTAGGTAGAACTTTCATACAATCTAAACAAACTATTAAATCATCTGGTACTTCTAACTTCACAAAGGCAAAAGACATACTTTTTAAATGGTATGATGAACTACAATTTAAAAAGAAACATAATATTCAAATACATCAAAATTCAATCAAAGATTTATTAAATCGTTTCTTATCTGATATTCAAAATTCAACTGATAAAGAGCAACGAACAAAGACTTGGTACAAAGAGAGATGGAACTACATTTCTAAATGTAATGACTTTATGAATTTAAAGGCAGCGACTTATACATCAACTGATTTACAAAAGACTTATATGGTTTGGAGATTAGCAAGAGCAAAAGCACAATCTAAAGTATTAAGAGGGGCAACTTTAAAAGGAGATTTAATGGCAATCTCAGGTTTTAATAAATGGTGTTATAATAACAAAATCAGAAAAGATAAGTTAGAGAATATAGCAAAAATACTATCTAAAAAATTAAGGTCACAAAGGACTAAAAGAGCAGGTCTTACTTATGAACAATATAAAACTTTACAATCTGTCTCTAGGAAAAGGTATCAATCTGGTCGTACTTTAAGAATTAGATTTGAAAGAGAACGATTACATCAATTTATAGTGTTTATGGTCGGTACTGGTTTAAGGGTTGATGAATGTCTTAATTTACACTTTGAAGATGTGACTTTGGTTGATAGGCAAAAGTCTAAACAAGCATTGTTGAATGAAATTAAATTAGACGATAACTCAAGGTACTATCTAAAAATATGGGTCAGAAAATCTAAAACTAATGAACGATTTTGTAAGTCTGTTTCATCAGCATATTTCGCATACAAACGACTAATCACTTTATATAAGACAACAGGTCTTGGTCAGTTAAAAGGTAGAATATGGGGTGTTAATTCTTTTAGAGAAGGACTTAACTCTTTACTTAATGAGGCAAAATTAAAGACTATCAAAAGAGGTGATGCTGTTCTTACTATTGATAGTAAGTCTTTTAGAAATATGTTTATTCAATTTATGTTGGACAAAGGTGTACATTCAAACGCAATAGCAAAGAATTGTGGAACAAGTACAGCAATGATTGATAATCATTACACAGCAAATTCAGCAATAGAAAGTATGTTAGATGTCTGGTTGACTACAGGACGAACTAAACTAAAATCAGTATCTTAATTTTTTTAATAAAACTTTATGCGAGAGTGTTGGAAAGGCAGACAAGAAAGTTTCAAAAACTTTTGTTCGTAAGGACGTATGGGTTCAAGTCCCATCTCTCGCACCACTCACTTTAAAATCATAAAAATTCATCAAATAGTCGTTCTTTTTGTGTAAGTCATAATTGTCTATTGGATTGTGTAAGAGTATCAATACAAGCAAATGGTTGACTAGGACTAGGTTTTTGTTAGCGTTTTCACTATGTCTTATCATAGTGAATTAATTGAAAGGAGTTTTTTATGATTTATGGATACTTACGAAAGTCTAGTGAAGAAGGTAAAACAAGTTCTTTTGATACACAAAAATTCAAAATAAATTCGTATTGTAATATTCACAATTTAAGAGTTAACGAATGGTTTGAAGATGTGTGTTCTGGTGGATTATTACTTTATCAAAGAGAGCAAGGTGGTTTGTTAACTACTAAACTTAAAAAAGGCGATACTATTATCTGTTCAGCATTAGATAGATATTCTCGTTCTCATTATGGGTTAGTTAATGATGTTGAGAAATATAGAAGACTTAAAATCAGACTAATCTTTACTGATTTAGGAGATGTTATTTCATCTGATAGTCTTGGGTCAGTCTTTTATCAGATACTTTCTATTATGTCTGAATGGTACAGAAAATCGTTATCTGAAAAACAAAAAATAGCAAAAGATAAAATGATAAAACAAGGCAAATACACAGGTGGCAAAGTCAAAAAAGGTTATGACTTGGGTGAAAATGGTCAACTTGTTGTTTGTGAAAAAGAACAGAAAGAAATTAATCTCGTTAAATCGTTAAGAGCAAAAGGTAAAAAGTATAAAGAGATTAAGTCATTTATGGAAAAATATACTAGTAGAAAATGGCATTTTTCTTTCATTAACAAACTCTTAACTAGAGATAGAGAAGAACAACTAATCAAAAACATTAGCAATGTAGAGTTAGAAAGGAATATGTGTGATGTTTAGATTGTTAACAATTCTTTTCTTTAGTTTCTGTCTATTAACAACAGCAGTAGCATTTGGTCGTTCTACTTCATATTTTGAGGCAACAATTACTCATATGTTCAGTTCTGAATGTAATAGTCATTGTCGTTCAAAAATCATTAAAAATGAGGCGGATTATGCGACTATTCTACTATTAAAATTGATAGGTACTAAACTTCAAAAAGAATTGTTGAATGTTGAAAGGCAAATCTATGATTAGATTTGTTTTTATATTTCTATTTTTAATTTCAGTAGCAAAGGCAGAAGACAATTGCGTTTATCAAACACAACAAGTTATTGAAAATGGTAAAGTAATTAGCGAAAAAATCATCAAGTCTTGTACTGAAACAGAAACACTTAACAAACAAAATTTCTTGGTCACTTGGTTAACTGATGAGAGGTATCAAAACTCGGTAATTATGGTGTTTATGGGAATTTTAGAAAATCTTTGAAAGGGGGTAAATAAATGAGGACTATTCTAGTCTTATTAGTCGGTCTTGTTCTTGTTGGTTGTTCATCAAACAATATAGCAAAGAATAAAACTACTATTAGCAATATGTCGGACTTTCTTAAAGTTAATGAAGCAGTTTGTAGTAAATACAAAAGTAGCGATAGCAAGATTTATGGTTGCGGTACTTCTACTAGCAAATCGTTTGAACTAGCAAAATCTAAAGCACTTTTACAAGCAAAGGTTTTAGTAAGTGATAGTTTGTCTAATTCGTTAATTAAAAATGAAAGTCAAACTATTAAAGAAGATACAAAGTCTGGTATCAATAAATCTTATACTTCAAATGAAGTAGCACAAATATTTGAGACTAATTTAAATCAATACAAAATTGTTTATGATAAAACTTTTGTACAAGGTGGAAAGTATAGAAGTTATATTGTTATTGAATACAAGTTAGACACTTAAATGAGTGAGTGTGTGTGTTAATGAAAACTTTACAAGATACGATACAAAGTTTGCTGATAGAAAAGCACACACACTCGTTATGTTAAATCATTAACTATTTATCGCATTCAAAATCTTACTTTCAGCGATTGTAGATTGATTTGAGTAAGTAATAAATTGGTTAATGAAGGACGATACAGATTGAAGATTGTTAGTTCTTCTGTTTTTAAAAATTTCGTATTGAACTGGGTCAACACAAATCGTTATATTTTTCTTTTTTTGGGAGTTTCTTTGTTTCATTGTCTTATCTTTACTTTATGTTTTTCTTTATTTTATATTCGTTTAAAATATCACTCAAAAATTCAGCACAAACTCGCATAGTAAAAGCACTTGGTTGTTGTTGAGTAATTTTAGTAATAAACGACATTACTCTATCTCTATAAGAGTGAAGTGAATAATGATTTAAAGTCATCATTAACTCTTCTTCAGCAACATCTGTTGATAGGTAATTCTTTGTCTCTTTATGGAATTTAGACTTTCTCATAGACGCAATGTCTATCTTCATTGTATCTGTAATATTTGAATAGTCAGGTTGAGTATTTTGTTTTTTTAAATCTTTTGTATGTTGACTAGCAACTCTTCTTATTTGTTCTAAATTTCTTGTTATTAAGGTCATAACTTCTTCTCTTGTTTTAATTTCTGTATAATTTGTTTTTCTTCTTTATTTTGTTCGGCACGCAATTCGTCTAATAAAGATAAGGTCATCATTCTTTTCTTTTGACTTATTGCGTTGTCTATTTTTCTTTGTAGTTCTTTTATCTTTGGGTTCATATCTAGTTCTCTTTTTTTTCATCTTGTTAAATCTTTTCAGAAACGCATAGATGAGTTCTTTTGATATTTATGAGTAGTTGTACTCATTCATCAAAATACGAAGTAATTATCGTTTTTTGAGTTGAACTCTTTTGACGAATATCTAGTAGCAATATCTCGTCTTTTATAGTTCGTATAAGTCATATTGAAGTTCAATACTTTCTTTTTAAAGTATCTAAAAAACTCTCTTAATTTTTCATAATTAGTCATTATGAATTTTGGCACTCTCAAAATCATATGAGAATGAAGCAATTTCTTACTTGGTGACTTCTCTAAAAATGAGTAAAAAATTACTCTATCTGTTCTAGTCATATAATTTCTAGTCAAAAATCGTCTGTTCAGCATTGCGTTTAAAACAGACAATATTTTAAGCAGTTTCTTCTTTGAGTAATTAGTCTTTTGAGTTGATACTGAAATTAGTCTGTCTTTTAAATGTATATTCTCATCAGTATCTTTTATTAACTTAAAACTCTTATTCAATTGTTCTCTATCGTAGTCTCGTTTGTATCTCATTTCGTATCTTTCGTTTAAACGCATTTCAGCGTAAGTCATCAAAGACGACTTTATTATTTCTCACATCATCAATAAAAGTGTCGTAGACTAAAATTATCTAGTGATAAATGTTTCAGTAAGAAGACAAGAGAAGATACTATTTAAACGAGCATTTAATTGTATCTTACGCAGGTCATTCAATATACTTCAACATTACATAACTATTTAGACAAGCAGAGTGCTGGATTTGATATTTTTTTTTAATTTATTTTCTGTTGCGTATAAATTAGACTGATAAAAGAAAGGAATAGTCTTACATTACTCTTACATCATAATTTTATGTGTAATTTGCGTAAGATTTACTGGGTTAATGAAGCACTCACACTACTCAAAATCCGGTGGTAGCAATACCTTGAGAGTTCGAGTCTCTCTTCGCCCACCAAGTTATGGATATAAGTAAATTAAACAGCTTAGTTGAACTTTATTTCAAAAAAACAGAAGAAGTTGATGGTAAAAGACCATTCTTAAAATGGTTAAAACCACATAATCGAATTTATAATTGGGAAGATACAACTCAAAGAATTTATAAACTTACTGCAAAAATTAAATCGTTAATAAAAAAAGGTGATAGATGTTTAATTCTTTCTGAGAATAGACCGTATTGGTTGATGACCGATATCGCTATCATGAATGCAGGAGGGATTTCAGTTCCTATTTTTACAACTTATTCTTCAAATGATTATGAATATATTTTAAACGATTGTAAGCCCTCATTGATCTTTGTGTCAAATCAAGATCAATTCCTTAAAATTAAAAATTTTATAAATAGCGATGTTAAGAAAATAATATCCTTTGAAGAAGTAGATGCTGAAACCTTATTAATTGAAGAAATATTAAATGAAGAAGTTAATGAAAAAATTGTTAATAAAGATTTAAAACGGAATATGCCTGCTTGTATAATTTATACCTCAGGTACTTCTGGAAATCCTAAAGGAGTTGTTTTAAGTCATGGCGGTATTCTGTCTAACTGTGAAGGTGCAGTAGAATTACTAGAAATTTTAACTAAAAAAAAAGATCCGGTATTTTTGACCTGGTTACCATTATCACATTCTTATGAACATACAGTTCAATTTATACAAATTATAGTTGAAGCAAAAGTTTTCTATGCCGAAAGTTTAGAAAAATTGATTTCTAATATGGGAATTGCAAAGCCTTCAATCATGACAGCTGTTCCTAGATTTTATCAAAATCTTTTTACAAAAATAAATATGAATTTTGAAAGGCAATCAGGGTTAAAAAGAAAACTGATAAATCAAACTTTAAAATTAGGTAAAAAAACACTCAATAAAGAGCAATTGAAATTTGGTGAAAAAATTACAAATTTTTTGTGTGAAAAATTAGTAAGAAAAAAAATCAGAAATCAGTTTGGCGGTAATCTCCAAGCCTTCATATCTGGAGGAGGGGCACTAGATAAAAATATTGGAGAATTTTTAAATGCAGTTGGTTTACCTACATTACAAGGATATGGTTTAACAGAAGCCTCCCCAGTCGTGAGTTGTAACTTACCAAATTTAGTCAAGGTCGAGTCAGTAGGCCCTCCCTTCAGAACTAATGAAGTTAAAATTGCAAAAGATGGGGAAATTCTTATTAGGGGTGAAAACGTCATGTTGGGATATTGGAATTTAAAGGAAGAAACAGAAAAAGTAATTAAAGATGGGTGGTTACACACTGGAGATATAGGAGAATTAGATAGTAATAATTATTTAAAAATTACAGATAGAAAAAAAGATATTATAGTAAATTTTGGTGGTGACAACATTTCTCCTAGTAAAGTTGAAAATATTTTATGTTTAAATGAAAATATTAAACAATCTTTTGTTTACGGAGATAAAAAAAATTATTTAGTTGCATTAATTGTTAGCGATAAAGAAATTAATAAAGAAAAAATTAAACTTATAATTGAAAATATAAATAAAAAGTTAACTTTAATAGAAAAAATTAAAAAATTTGTCTTAATTCATGAAGAATTTTCAATTAAAAACGGAATGCTTACACCAACTTTAAAGTTAAAAAGAAAAGAAATAATTAATATTTATAAACAACAACTAGAAAATCTTTATTAAAAATTAAATTAAAACTTATTTAATTTGCTTAAAAAAACATTGATATTACTAACTTTTTTTAATTTTGCTAAAATTAAAAAAAAATTAATTAAAAATTTTAATTTTGAAACAAATTTGCAAATTAATTTATATTTGACATGAATCTTTTAATAATTAATGTTGAAATAACAAACGAATCATTAAGATTTGTTTAATAACAAGGGAGAAAAGATGGCTAAAAGAAGAAAAAAAGCTAAAAAGAAAACTAAAAAGAAAGCTAAAAAAAGAAGAAGAAAAAGAAGATAGTTTTCTCTTTAACTAAACGCCCTTTTTAAATTTTTAAGAAGGGCGTTTTTTTATTCATTCGTCTCTAAAATTTTTACTCTGCCTAAAGCCTTATCCATTTTTTTCTGTACGTCCTCTGGATTTACCTTTAATACTGCTTCAAACTCAGATTTTAGTCTTTCATAAGCTTTTTCAAATAGTTGCCTTTCAGAGTAAGATTGATCCGCAATTATATCGGTATTTTTATTTAGATCTTTTACAACTTCTGCAAGTTCGTATATTTTTCCAGAATTAATTTTTTGTTCATACTCTTGAGCACGTCTACTCCACATTGTTCTTTTTATCTTGGGTTTAGTTTTTAAAATAGAAATACACTTATTAATTTGATTTATGGATGCTATGGGTCTAAGTTTTGATTGCTGATTTATAGGTACTGTTAAAGTCAATTTTTCTTTTTCAACTAATATTTTATAAAACTGAATATCAATATCTCCTATTTTAGCTTTTTCAATAGCAGTAATTCTCCCCACACCGTGTTTGGGATATACAACAAAGTCTTTCAAGTTATAAATTTTTTTTTCTGTGGCTTGTTTTTTAATTTTTTTTATCTCAGGTTTTTCATCAAGATTTTGTGAGGTACTTTTTTTATCAATTATTTTTTTGGAAGCCTTTACTTTAGCTTTTTTAGAAATTTTAATTTTTTTTGTTTTTTTTGTTTTTTTCTTTTTTACCATTTATTCAATTTCCAGGTTTTTCCGAAAAATGTTTATCATATTTATTTTTCATATTTTTGAATTTTTCATGGTCTTTCATAGGTTCTTTTTTTTTTGAAATATTAGGCCATATTGCAGAAAACTTTTTATTAAGCAACAACCATTTTTCTTTATCATTTACACTTTCATCACTATCTGCTTTAATTGCATCAATTGGACATTCTGGTTCGCAAACTCCACAATCGATACATTCGTCAGGATTAATTACCAACATATTTTCACCTTCGTAAAAACAATCAACTGGGCAGACTTCCACACAATCTGTCAATTTGCATTTTATACATTCGTCTTTAACAATATAAGTCATTTAGAATCCATTAATTTTAATTTAATTTCGGCACATTCTTTGTCAGGAAAATAAATTAAACCACATACTCTTCTCATCAAATTTGCCTCGTACTGGTCAATTGAATTATCGGATATAATTACTTTCCAAAGATGTTCAATAATATCTTTTTTAACTTCAAAAGTATTTTCTTTAATAATATTTGTATAATTTAAAAGTTGGTTTGAATCATTTTCTAAATTTTCGGCTTTCTGTAAAATTTCATCAGGGTCCTCATCCTTTAAGTAAGATTTAATAAAACTTTTTACTAAATCTTTCTCATGATCAGAATAAATCTCATCAATGTTTGCTGCGTGAACCAATAATGCAGATATACCAACAATACTCTCTTTATCTAATTTATTCATTTATTTAATATTTAAAGAAAGTAGTTTTTTAAATGGATTATCTTTTTTGTCAAATCGTATTATTTTCTTTTTTTTCTTTGTCTCACCTTTAAAAATATAGGTATCTGCTACTTTATCCTTTTTATAGTTCATGTAACTCATTAATTTATAAAAATTCTCTTTGGAACATCCCAATAGATTCATCATTTCAGCATTAATTTTAAATTTTTTTTCTTTTGTATTTTCAATAATTTTAATAAATAATTTCTCTAAAATATCTATTCTAACATAAAAATCTTTAAAATTTTCAAATCCACATAATAAAAGAAATTTTTTTTCCATTTTGACGTTACTTAGAAAATTTAATCCTGATTTAGGAATTGAGTTTTGATCTGGAAGATTGTGAAATATTTTCCACAAGCTAATTCTAAACTCCACTGCTTTTGGTTTAAGCATTTTTGGTAAATAAATATGATATCTTCCTATTTTAATTCCCATACCCCATAATTTCCTTCTTTCATCTGCTGGAATAGACTTTACAATTTTTTCTACTTCATTTCGTTTAATTACTCCATTATTTTCATAAAGTTGAAATATTAAACCTCTTAAATATTGGTTTGAAATTTTATGTTTTGTGAGAAGGACGAGATCACCTAATATATCGTTAATATACTTAGCTAACCAATCACTCAGATATTTAATTAGTTTTAATTTCGACTCAATGTTTAATGACTCATCTGCAATAATATCTATTTCTGGATTTAAATAGCTATTGCCTTTTCTAAGTCTTGCAATAGGGTTATTTTTCCAAATAAAGTTACAATCTTTATTAAGATCTATTTCACCTTTATCTAAAATCTCATCAACTCTTTTTATTAGTTCTTTTTCAACACCTTTTCTCGCAGCCTTTTTTATAGACTTTATATCGGTGTCTAAAGTTTTCGAGGTAATTTCTATGATAAATTTAAGTCCTTTAAGTTCCCCTATCAATTGTCCATCAATATGAACTTTATTTTCATCATTTATCTCTGTATTTAAAATAAGATCTTGTTTTAAACTTCTTGATAGAATACTTATTTTTTTATCTATAAAGCTTTTCGTCAGTTCATCA
The DNA here is from genome assembly GCA_902536385.1 of uncultured Pelagibacteraceae bacterium. Classification (GTDB taxonomy): domain Bacteria; phylum Pseudomonadota; class Alphaproteobacteria; order Pelagibacterales; family Pelagibacteraceae; genus Pelagilacustribacter. The sequence goes on along the minus strand of CACAWY010000007.1, from coordinate 39,169 downwards.
TGTAGTTTATCTGACAATTTATCTTCAATATTTTTTGTGAGTTGAATCCAATAATCTGAATTTTCTACCCAATTTTTTTTATTTGCAACATATGACCAAGTCCTTACATTAGACAATCTATGAGAAAGCAAATCTACGTTACCATGATCTTTTTCAAGACCTTTAAGTTGTTCTTTCATAAAAGTGCTAGGTATCCTATTTTTTCTAGTAGTTAAGAATTGAAAAACTTTATCAATAATATTTATGTGCTGTCCGTAAGCCTTTTTTTCAAAATCAGGTATTTGACAACATTCCCAAAGTAATTCTAAATTTTTATGGTAAATTATATTATTAGCTCCTTTTTTTATAAAAAACCTTAAAACACTCTCATCTAGCGAGTCGTTTGTTCTCCAAAGATTTTTTCTATTTGGCTTTAGCTCAAGGGACGAAATCAATTTTTCAGGATTTTTAAAGTTTAAATTAGAATTTCTCCAGTAAATAGTTTTTGTATCAGGCAATTGATGGGTTTCAATCTTTTCAATTTCATCTGAATTAAGTGTTTCACATTCACCAGTTGTACCAAAGCCACCATCATTTTTATACCTGCCAGCTCGACCTGCAATTTGAGACATTTCGATTAGATTTAATCTTCTTGTTTTTTTTCCATCAAATTTTTTTAAATTTGAAAAATAAATTTCGTTAATATCCATATTAAGCCCCATACCGATAGCATCTGTAGCAATGAGATAATCTACATCACCAGATTGGTATAATCCCACCTGTGAGTTTCTTGTTTTAGGACTTAATGATCCCATAATTACAGCCGCTCCTCCTTTTTGTCTTCTTACCAATTCAGCAATTGCATAAACTTCCTCGATAGAAAAAGCTATTATTGCAACTTTTCTATCTAATCTTGAAATTTTTTTAACCCCAGAGTAGCTTAGTTTTGAATATCTTTCTTTTTTTTCAAATTCTACATTTTCAACTAAATCATTAATAATACTTTTCATTACTTGTGAACCTAAAAACATTGTAAGTTTGTTGCCACGTGACTCTAGTAATCTTTGTGTAAATATATGACCTCTCTCTCTATCAGCACACATTTGAATTTCATCTATGGCGACGAAATCAACCTGTTTATCTTTTGGCATCGACTCTACGGTGCAAATAAAATAATTTGCTGAACTTGGGATTATTTTTTCTTCACCTGTTATTAATGCCACTTTTTCACCACCCACTCTATTTACGCATTTATCATATACTTCCCTTGCCAAGAGTCTTAAAGGTAGTCCAAATATCCCGGTCTCAAATTCAAACATTTTTTCTATAGCAACATGTGTCTTGCCGGTATTGGTAGGTCCAAGTAATGCAATTATTCTATCTGATTTTTTTTCCATTTTTGTGTTTGATAAATTTATTTATACTATATGTAGATCAAAGTTGAGAACAAAGTAGGATTAAAACATGACCGAATCAATTTGTCAAATGTTCCTATTTTAAACAATTGATTTGACTTCCAATAGACAGTCCCCGTATAGGTAATTTAAGTTCAAATGACATCAAAAGTTAAAAATAAAATTCTTAAGCTAAAAGAATCTTCGACTCTTGTAATTAATGAAAAATCTAAAGAACTGATTTCTAAAGGAAAAAAAGTTTATCAATTTGGTTTTGGTCAGTCTCCCTTTCCAGTTCCAGAAAAAATTGTCGAAGCATTGAAAATTAATGCTCATAGAAAAGAATATTTGCCAATTCAAGGATTAACTGAATTAAGAGAAAAAATTTCAAAATATTTACTTAATAAAACTGGAAATGACTATCCAAAAGAAAACATTTTGATAACACCTGGTTCAAAAGAAGCAATGTTACTAATTCATATAGCATTTAATGGTGAAATTATAATTCCTGCGCCAGGCTGGGTTTCTTATGAACCTCAAGCAGAAATTGGATCTAATAAAGTTCATTGGTTAGAAACTTCTAGATCAAATAATTGGTTTCCATCAAGCAAAGAACTTGAAAAAAAAATTAAATCAATAGGAAAAGGTAAAAATTTAATTTTAATACTTAATTCACCTAACAATCCTTCTGGAACTGTTTGTAATAACATAGAAGAATTAGCTAAAATAGCTAAAAAATATAAAATTTTAGTTTTATCAGATGAAATTTATACAGATTTAACTTTTAGTAATAATTACAAATCTATATCAAAGTACTATCCAGAATTAACTTTCATCACTGGTGGTCTAAGTAAATGGTGCGGCGCGGGTGGATGGAGGCTTGGATTTCTAGCTGTACCAAAAAAACTTACTGAATTTCTAAAAAGCCTAAAATCTTTAGCAAGTGAGTCTTATTCAACCGTAAATACTCCAACGCAATATGCCTCAGTTGAAGCTTACGCATATGAACATAAAAAATATAAGTTAAAAGTGAGGGCTATTCTTCAAGCTGTTGGAAATTATGTTTACAATAATTTAAAATCAAATAAGATTTTAATGGCACCGCCACAAGGTGCTTTTTATTTAATGCCTGAATTTAAAAATAAAAAATATAAAAGCTCAGCAAAATTATGTGAAGCAATTTTGAGGGATACCGGAGTAGCCATGTTGCCAGGTTCAGATTTTGGCTTTAAACCAAAAAAGATGTTGACAAGATTAAGCTATACTGATTTTGACGGAAAAGAATTTTTTAAAAATGTTACTGATTGTAGCCAGATAGATAATGAGATGATAAAAAAATTTGCTCCAAATGTAGTAGAAGGGGTTTCCAAACTGTCAAATTGGGCCAAAAATCTATAAGAATCTCTTTGACCTCTAACGTATAACGTAGTTAAATTAATCATTATAACAAGAGGAGTACACATGAAAAAAATGATGTCATTGATTTCTGCGGTGCTAGTAATGTTTGCTTTTTCAAGCCCTATTACTTCGATCGCAAAATCAGCAGAGTTCTTTACAATAGGAACAGGCGGACCTACTGGAGTATATTTCCAAACAGGTAACGCAATTTGCAAAATGTTACATAAATCAGCAATAAGTGCTGATCATGGTAGAAAAAAAGGTACAGCTAAAGCTTACAGATGTACTGCACCATCAACAGGTGGTTCAAACTATAACATTGGGCAAATCAAAGATGGTGAGTTTCAATTTGGTGTTGCACAATCAGACTGGCAGTATCATGCTTACAATGGTTCAAGTAAATGGGAAGGAAAACAATTTAGTAATTTAAGAGCCGTGTTTTCTGTTCACAATGAACCTTTCCAAATTTGGGCAAGTAAAAAATCTAAAATTAAAGATTTTAAAGGCTTAAAAGGAAAAACAGTAAACATCGGTAATCCTGGTTCTGGTCAAAGAGGAACTATGGAAGAATTAATGAAAGCGATGGGAGCAGACATGAGTATGTTCAAAGCAACTACTGAACTTACTTCTTCTGAACAAGTAAAAGCACTTTGTGATGGAAAAATAGATGCATTTGGATATTCAGTAGGATTTCCTAATGGAGCTATGGAGCAAGCAGCGACTTGTAAAGCAAAAGCTAGCCCAATTAATTTAACTGGTGCGCCAATTCAAGGCTTAATTGATGGAGCCGACTACTATGCAAAAGCTGTTATTCCAAAAGGAACTTATTCAAATCAGAAAAAAGACGCTACAACATTTGGTGTAAAAGCTACAGTTGTTACAAGCGCAGATGTTTCTGAAGAACTTGTATACTTAGTAACAAAAGCGGTAATGGAAAACTTTGATGATTTCAGAGCTCAACACCCTGCTTTTGGACCACTGGAAAAGAAAAATATGATAGCTGATGGTTTATCGGCTCCATTACATCCAGGTGCAATAAAGTACTACAAAGAAGCTGGATTAATGTAATTCAACTTTTTAGTTTTATTAAAAAAGGCCCAATATTTCTTGGGCCTTTTTTTTTAGAATAAGGTATCTTATTTAGGATGAATCAAAACATTCAAAGTAAAATAAAAGATAAAATTCAAGAAGATATTTCTCCAACAAGAAATTTGTCCGGGGTTCATTTGAAAATAGTTTTTGGGATCGCAATACTCTGGACATTTTTTCAACTTTGGTATGCTTCTCCGTTTCCTTTTTGGTTTAATTTTGGAATGTTCAAAGGATTACCCGTAAGAGCTATACACTTAGGATTTGCTTTAACTTTAGCTTTTTTAATTTTTCCTGCAGTGAGAGGAAAAAAGATTTCATTAGTTGATATTCTAATAAGTATAACTGGCGCATTATGTTGCCTATATATTTATATTTTTTATGATGATTTAGTAAATAGAGGTGGGATTCTTTTAGTAAAAGAAATATTTGGTTTTAAAGTCCCAATTGAACTTATAATTGGTGCTACAGGCATATTTATTTTATTAGAGGCAACTAGAAGAGCTATTGGTTTACCTCTAGTTATAATTGCAGTTTGTTTCCTTTTATTTTCTTATTTTGGAAAATATGCGCCTGAAATAATTTCTCATGGAGGGCTTTCTGTAAAAAGATTAGTAGGATTTCAATGGTTCGATCAAGAAGCAATATTTGGAATTCCAATAGGTGTTTCAGTAGATTTCATATTCTTATTTGTATTATTTGGAGCTTTATTAGAAACAGCAGGTGGTGGAAAATATTTTTTAGATTTAGCTTTTGCAATGGTTGGAAAAATGAGAGGAGGCCCAGCTAAAGCAGCAATATTAGGATCTGGAATGACTGGTATGATCTCAGGTTCTTCAATTGCGAACACTGTAACAACAGGAACCTTCACAATCCCTATTATGAAAAAAACTGGTTTCTCCCAAGAAAAAGCAGGGGCTATAGAAGTTTCTTCATCAGTTAATGGTCAAATAATGCCTCCAGTTATGGGAGCGGCTGCATTTGTTATGGCAAGCTTTATTGGTGTTACTTATTTTGAAGTTGTTAAACACGCTTTCTTACCTGCTATCATTTCTTACATAGCTTTATTCTATATATCTCATTTAGAGGCCCTTAAATTAGGATTGAAAGGAATGAATGATGCTGATGTTCCTCACTTAAAGAAAACTTTTTTATCTGGTTTACATTTTTTAATACCCATTTTTGTTTTGATTTTTTTACTTGTTTATATGAGATATACAGCAGGCTTTTCCATCTTTTACGCAACCTTATCTTTAATATTAGTAAACCTGGTAAGCCGTATAATCAAAAATTCAAATTTAAAAACTGGATTAATTGACTGGTATAATCAAACAATAGTTGGTCTTCAAAAAGGTGCGATTAATATGGTAGGGGTAGGAATCGCAATCGCTACAGCAGGAATAATTGTAGGCGCAGTAGGTTCAACAGGACTTAGCACTAACTTAATTATAGTTATTGAGACGATTGCAAGAGATAATGTAATTATACTAATTTTATTAACTATTATACTTTGCCTGCTACTTGGAATGGGTCTACCAACTACTGCAAACTATGTTGTTGTGGCCTCTCTAATGGCAACGGTTTTAGTTGATGTTGGCAATGCCTCAGGATTTATTTTTCCACTAATCGCAGTTCATTTATTTGTATTTTATTTTGGCTTAATGGCAGATGTAACACCACCAGTCGGTTTAGCTTCATATGCAGCAGCTGCTATTTCAGGTGGAGATCCGCTAAGGACCGGTTTACAAGCTATATGGTATAGCTTGAGAACTGGAATTTTACCGATTGTCTTTTTGTTTAATCACGAGCTGTTATTAATTGGAGTAGAGAGTATCTGGCAAGCTTTATTGGTGATAGCTACATCATTAATCGGAATTTTAGTTTTTACTGCAGCAACACAACAATGGTTTATAAATAAATTAAGATGGTACGAGATCATAGCTTTCTTAGTTATATCTTTATCGTTTTTAGCTCCAGACTATGTTTTAAGTAAATTCTACCCTAAATATAATGAGCAAAAACTTTCGGCGGAAAGTATTCAAAGTTTATCTTTTGACCCGTCAAAGGAGGTTCATATTAAAGTCACTCGAGTTACTGAATACGGAGAAAGATATAAATTATTTGTTATCGATAAAGGTAAATTTGAAAACAACTATAACTTAGAAGAATATGGCGTGACTTTAACAGACCAGAACGATCAATTGACAGTTGATAAATTAAATTGGAAAGGTGAGGCCAAAAAATCTGGTATTCAAATGGGTGACATTATAAGTAATTTTAAAATTGAAAATCCAGATAGACCAAATAAAGCAGTTGTTTACCCTATAGCTTTATTACTTCTATTTATATTTGGTTATTTTAACTACCGAAACAAGACCTCTACAGCATCATAAAAGCGCAGTGCATTTATGTTCAGATCTTATTAAATAATTAAATGAGAATTATTTTAAAAGCTTTATTTTTTAGTTTATTTTTATATACATCAAGTATTGCTGAGGTTAATTTGCAGCAAAAAAAATTTTACTACGAAAATTTAGTTAAAAATTGGTCTAAAATATTTCCAGACAGCAATAGGAACGCAGCAGGTCCAAGATTTTTCAAATACTTAATAGACCAAGATTTAACCTATGAGGAATTCAAAGAGTATAATAAACTTTATTGTCCTGTTTCAGGTTCACTTATTAACCCTGGTGAAAAACCTGACTATATTTTTGTTAAAGAATTAAGAACCCAAAAAAATATTTGTGGCGAACTTTATAGATGTTGTTGGCCTTGCTCTTGTGATCTCATGAATTATACAAAAGTCAAAAAAATTAATCATAAATTTAAAGATGGTTCTAAAAAAATTAATGTTTTATTAATTGATAATCCTTGCTCAAAAAAAGATTTTCCTAAAGAAGTAAATAGAAATTATTTTTGTAAACAGCAAAGACTAAATGTTGATGAAGTATTTATAGTTGATGGTAAACTCGTAATAGGTCTTCTCTATGAAGCAAAAAAATGTAACAAATCTGAAGTTAAAAAAATAGAAGCTAATGAAATAACAGGTAGATTTTGTGCTTTTAAAAACGATATCCCATTAGAGGATATAAATATTGGTATGGGTGATATTTTTATTAAGATGGCGAGATAGTCATTTTACTTTGTTTGAAAATATAGGTTTTTCCCGTTTCTGTTATTTTATATTTATTGGTTTTTCCGTTTGTCCATTTAATTTGTACTTCAAACTCTTTTTCACCATTTCTAATTCCATAGTGCGCAACAGGTTCCATTTGGCATAGATATCCCGAACCAGAGTCGATTGTTTTAGAATGTTTTCTTAAATTAGATGAAAGTGTTACAGTTGCTCCTCTGGCTGGAGCTCCATTTTTATTTAAAGCTTTTATTCTTAAGTAGTTCTTATTTTTTTTTACGTTTGCTTTGTAAAGTGTAAGAATTTGATTTCCTGTCTCTCCATGTGCAATTAATAATTCTAAAATTCCATCTTTATCAATGTCTGCTACAGCAGCACCAGTTCCAAGACCATTAGCTTCAGAATTAGACGTAATATCAATCTCTTCTAGTTTTCCATTCTCTCTAATTTTAAATAATTTATTTGGTTCACCGATATTATTTAAGAATATTTCATCATATCCATCATTATCAAAGTCAGCTGTGATAACTGTTCGAATTTTAGATGGCCTTTTAAAATTTCTATCAGCAATGTCTTTAAAAGAGTTTTCTTTTTTTATAAATATACGGTGTTCCCCATCCCAATTTCCACTTACAATATCTAGTTGACCTCTGTACAAAATATCACTTAATGCTGTTCCTCTTCCATTTTCATAAGGGTCTAAAACATTGTACCCAGATGCTACATCGTAAAAAGTACCATCAACGTTTTTATACAAAAAGTTTACACCTCTTTCATTAGCTGCGAAAATATCAATATTGTTTGATAATATATGACCAGCGACTACTGCTCTTCCTCCGGTTATTTTATCTAAACCAAATTCTGCCGCTCTATCCTTAATTTTTCCCTTAAACTGTTCATAAAATCTTGTTGGACCACCATAATTAGCAACATAAATTCCATATTTCCCATTTCCTTTTCTGTCTACACAAACAACTGAGCGGCCCGCTGTAAAGTTTAAATCTATTTGATTTTTCTTTTGTTCAAAAATATCAAAAAATTTCTCATTTTTTAGATCTATTAAACGATCAGAATATTTCTTTTCACCGCTATAAGTATCCGTGTTTAAAAAATAAATTTCCTCGTAACCATCAGAATCAATATCACAAGCAGCCACACCAATAGTAAAACTTCTTTTATCATTAAATTTTGCATCGTTTATAATGTTTGTTAGTTTGTTGTTTTTGTAAGTTAAAGCTAAATTTTCACTTCCAAAACCAGCTACTATAAACTCGTAAGACCCATCATTATTTATATCAGCTACAGAAATACCATATCTAAGACTTTCATAATTGTTTTCTATTAAATTCGTAATGTTATTAAAAAAATTTGCTGACGCACTTTTTATTGAAATAAAAATTAATAATACTGAAACTAGGACAGATTTTGATTTCATTAAGTCCTACTTTAGTATTTTCCAAGTACCACTTGCAGAGGCAACTATGTCGCTTGAATTAGAAATTTCGCAAGAAATAAAAACTAGTGTTTTAGTTATTTTTAAAATTTTAACTTTGCCAATAAGTTTATCACCTAGTTGGCCAACAGAGATAAATTTCATATCTAAATTAATTGTTACACATCTCTTGTCACCAGCGACTCTATGTGCGGCGGTTCCCATCCCTGTGTCGGCGATAGTAGAGAGAAATCCACCATGAGCAATTTTACCAGTGTTCAAATGTATTTCTTTAACCTCTACTGAAAACTCATATTGAGTTTCGTTAATTTTTTTTAGCTCTAAACCGCCAAGATGTTTCATAAACCCTTGATTAGACTCGTCCATACTTTTTTTTATCATATAACGGAGCTAATTGTGAAAAAATAACTGCAAATAAAATAAGAACTATTCCTGAAATTTTTATTTCGTTTAAAAACTGGCTTAAAATAATCCATCCAAAAATTGATGCAAACACACCTTCAAGTGAAAATATAATAGCTACTGGTGCTGGAGAAAGGTTTTGCTGCCCATAAATTTGTAGTAGAAAGGCAATCCCACTAGATAGAACTCCAGCGTATAACATTTCTTTTCCATCCAAAATCATATTAGAAAATTTTACACTTTCAAAAACAACAGCAGGCATTAATGCAAACATTGATGCAATTAAACATTGGAGGCATGCAATAGTAATTGGATAATTAAATATTCTTAAAAATCTTGAAATAAAAACAATGTGAAATGCCCAAAACAATGCATTAAAAACTGCAATACTATCTCCTATTCTTACTTGAATGTTATCAAACTCAGTTAAAAGGATACCACCGAATAAACAAATAATGATAGATAGCCAAACAGATTTATGAATATTTTTTGAAAAAAAGTAATAAGCCACAAATGGAACTAAAACTACATAAAAAATTGTAAAAACCGCCGTGTTTGCAACATCTGTATACAGAAGAGCAAACTGCTGTAAAACATTTCCCATCGAGAGAAGAAATCCAATAAGTAAAAGGTTTAAAATATTTTCTTTTTTAAAAATTATCGAATTAACTTTTTTATATTCGAAAATAAATAAAAAAGGGATTAACGTGAGAAATCCAAGAAATAGTCTACCAAAAGTAAAAGTGAATGGGCCGTTATAATCCATACCCATATCTTGTGCGACAAAAGCAGATCCCCAAATTAAAGAGCAGCTAACTGCACAAATAAGAGAGAAAACTTTTTTATTCATGCTTTGTACTATTTTATAATTGATTAAACGGCAAGTTTAAAAGCAAAGTCTTTGCCTAGACATTTTCCTAAATAAACACAAAATCTTGCACCCTCAGCTCCATCAATTAATCTATGGTCGTAAGATAATGACAGAGGAAGTATTTTTCTTGAAACAATTTTCCCTTTTAATTTCATTAATCTATCAAAAGTTTTTCCAACACCAAGAATAGCTACTTCCGGTGGATTAATTATTGGAGTAAAGAAGGTTCCACCTATCCCCCCCAAACTTGAAATTGTCATCGAACCACCAAAAAACTCTTTTTTATCAATTTTTAATTCTCTGCAAAGCTTACTTGTTTTTTTTAATGCTTCACCAATTTCTTTAATGCTCATTTGATCAACATCCCTAATCTTAGGCACCATTAATCCATGAGGTGTATCAACGGCAAAACCTATATGAAAATATTTTTTATATACAATCTTATTTTGATTTGGATCAATTGAGGCATTAAAATTAGGAAACTCTTTTAAAGCACTGACTAAAGCCTTAGCTATAAATGCTAACGGAGTCACTTTAATAACTTCACCAGAGTAATAGTCATATAATGATGACCGAAATTGCTCCATCTCAGTTACGTCTACCTCATCATGTTGAGTAACATGCGGGATCTCAGTCCAAGATCTAACTAAATGAGGACCAGATAATCTTTTTACCCTAGGAATTTCCTTTGTTTCAATCTGGCCGAATTCCTCGTGAGAAAACTCTTCTTTATATTCTTTTTTCTCGACCGTTCCTTTATTGACTGTTACTTGTGATCGAACAAATTCTTTTACATCTTCTTCAGAAACTCTCCCTGACCTTTGAGAGCCAGGAATTTCTAATACGTTAGCTCCTAATTCTCTTGCGAATTTTCTAACTTTAGGACTAGCTAATTTTGTACCTGTAGTTGTCTTAACAACTGCAGGAGGAGGAGTTTTAATTTTCTTAGGTTGATCTTTTTCTATATCTATTTTTTTTTCAGGTGTCTTTGCAACAGGTTCTTTTACTTGCTTCACCATTTCAGATGATTTCAAAGTCAAAATGAGATCACCTTGATTTACTTTATCACCGACTTTTACATTTATTTTGTTAACAGTTCCTGATTGAGTAGATGGAACTTCAACACTAGATTTGTCACTTTCAAGAGTAATTAAAGAGTCATTTTTATTTATTGCTTGACCTTCCTTTACAAGAACCTCAATAATTTCTACATCCTTAAAATCACCCATATCAGGAACTGTAATTTTAAGATCTGACATAATTATAAGTTCGCAGGAAATTCTCTCTCTTTATCAATTTTATATTTCTTAATTGCTTTTTCAGCTTGATCAGAACCTATTAATTGTTCTTTAGCTAATGCACTCAAAGTGTAAGCAACAATATGTTCTTTATCAACTTCAAAAAACTTTCTTAAATTTTTTCTAGTATCACTTCTTCCATAACCATCTGTCCCAAGAGAATAAAATGGTTTTTCAGTGTACGGTCTTATTTGATCAGAAAACGCTCTTGTATAATCAGATGCAGCTATAATTGGACCATCTCTTTTTTCTAAACATTTCTCAACATAGGACTTTTTCTTTTTATTTGAATTTAATAAATTCCATCTTTCAGTTTCCATTCCATCTTTTCTTAATTCATTAAAACTTGTTACACTCCATACATCAGAGTCGATACCATATTCTTTTGATAATATTTCTGATGCTGAAATTATTTCCCTTAAGATTGTTCCCGAACCGAGAAGTTGTACTTTTGTTTTACCTTTGTTATTATTTTCTTTAAATAAATACATCCCTTTTAAGATTCCATCATCACTTCCTTTTGGCTTTTGAGGATGAGTGTAGTTTTCGTTCATTGCAGTAATATAATAAAAAATATTCTCTTTTTTCTCATGCATTCTTTTAAGACCATCCTGAAGTATGACTGCCATTTCATAAGCAAATGTAGGGTCGTAACTTACACAATTTGGTATATTGGATGCTAACAAATGACTATGACCATCCTGGTGCTGAAGTCCTTCACCAGCTAAAGTAGTTCTTCCAGCAGTTGCTCCAATCAAAAAACCTCTAGCCTGGGAGTCGCCAGCGGCCCATGCAAGATCCCCAACTCTTTGAAAACCAAACATAGAGTAAAAAATATAAATTGGTATCATTTCTAAATCATGATTTGTGTACGAGGTTCCTGCAGCGATCCAAGAAGACATTGCGCCTGACTCGTTAATACCTTCTTCTAACACTTGACCACTTTTGTCCTCTCGATATGAACTTAATTGCTCTGAGTCAACGGGTTCATACTTTTGCCCTTCGTGGGCATAAATTCCAATTTTCTGAAAGAAACCCTCCATTCCAAAAGTTCTTGCTTCATCTGGTATTATTGGCACAAGTCTAGGTGATAAATTTTTATCTCGAAGTAAAGCAGTTAACATTCTAACGAGAGCCATTGTTGTAGACATCTCTTTATCTCCCGTAGATTTCATAAAATTATCAAAAATATCTTTTGGCGGAGCCTTGATTGCTTTTGCATATGATGATCTCTCTGGAATAAAACCACCGAGCTTAATTCTTTTTTCCTTTAAGTACTTAATTTCTTCTGAATTTTCGCTAGGTTTATAATATTCAATATTTTTAACTTGCTTATCTGTAAGGGGTACTCCAAACCTATCTCTGTAATAAAGTAAATCCTCTTCATCTAACTTTTTTTGTTGGTGAGTAGTATTGATACTCTCTCCTGATTTACCCATTCCATAACCTTTAATTGTTTTTGCAAGTATTACAGAAGGGGACCCTGTATGCTGCATCGCGGCATGGTAAGCTGCATAAACTTTGTGTGGATCATGTCCACCTCTATTTAGTCTCCAAATATCTTTATCTGTCATTGAAGAAACAAGCTCTTTAAGTTCTGGATATTTTCCAAAAAAATTATTTCTCACATATTCACCACCTTTAGCCTTAAAAGCTTGATATTCACCATCAACACACTCGTTCATTCTTTTTACTAGTAAACCTGTTTTATCTTTTGCTAATAATTGATCCCAATAAGATCCCCATATGACCTTTATTACATTCCAACCTGTACCCCTAAAGCTTCCCTCTAATTCTTGAATAATTTTACCATTACCTCTAACTGGGCCGTCCAACCTTTGAAGATTACAATTGATAACAAAAATTAAATTATCTAATTTTTCTCTTGCAGCTAAACCTATTGCACCTAAAGACTCTGGTTCATCCATTTCACCGTCTCCAAGGAAAACCCAAATTTTTCTTCCTTCATCTTTAACTAAACCTCTATTAATTAAATATTTTAAAAAACGCGCTTGATAAATGGCCATAATTGGTCCTAAGCCCATGGAGACCGTTGGGAACTGCCAGAAGTTTGGCATTAACCAAGGATGAGGATAAGAAGATAAGCCACCTTTAGAAACTTCTTGTCTAAAACCATCAAGTTGTTTGGATGTCATTCTTCCTTCTAAAAATGCTCTGGCATACATTCCAGGAGCAGAATGTCCTTGAAAATAAATGAGATCTCCACCAAATTTGTTATTTTTGGCTCTCCAAAAATGGTTCATTCCAACATCATACAAAGTTGCAGCAGAAGCAAATGTTCCAATATGGCCACCAAGTTCGGAACTTTTCTTATTGGCTTTAACAACCATTGCTGCAGCATTCCACCTTATGTAGGCCCTAATTTTTTTTTCTATATTTTGATCACCAGGAGATTTAACTTCTATTTCAGGAGGGATCGTATTTATATAAGGGGTAGTTCTAGTATCTGGGAGAACTAATCCAGACTTATATGCTTGATCTATAACTTTATTTAAAAGATAGCTAGCTCTTGGAGCTCCGTCATTTTCAATTACTGAATTTAAAGACTCTATCCACTCATTTGTTTCTAAAGGATCAATATCATCTTTAGAGGCAGGCTCAGCATATACTTTTTTGACTTGTTTTACTGGACTCAAATTTCCGTTGGATTTAGGTTTTTCTTTTATTTCTTCAACTTTAGTTTCTTTAATCTTTTTCGGTACTTTTGCAGCTTGGCCATTTTCTATAGTAGCAAGCAAACTACCTTCTGATACTTTGTCTCCAACCTTAACTTTTAAATCTTTTATTAAGCCTGATGAAGGTGATGGAATTTCAACACTTGATTTATCACTTTCGATAGTAACGATTGGATCATTTTTATTAATTTGGTCGCCTGGTTTCACTAGAATTTCAATTACTTCTACGTCTTTAAAATCGCCTATATCTGGAACTGAAATATTTTGAGCCATAAGTCTATTATAAACTGGATGGAACATATAAAAAAGTTATTGAATAATAAACTAGAAAGAATAGCGCTTATTAGTTGAATAGTTCAAATTTTGACACATTTTTTGCCACTTTTTGTCATGTCTAAATGCTCATATTAAGTATGAAATGGTTAATTAATTTTTTATTCAAAAAGAAGGAAATCAGAGGCAATAAAGGCCATATTGTTCAGAAATTTCTTCTAAAAAAGTATCTATTAAGATAATTTTATAAGAGCTAAATTAGCTTTTATGAATAAACCGCTCTGGCAGCCTTCTCAAAAGTTAAAACAAGACTCAATCTTGCAAGATTTTTGTCATTTTATAAATTTTAAATCTTTAAATAATTTCAAAGAACTCTGGCAATGGTCAATTAAAAATCCCGAAGAGTTTTGGTCAAAATTTTGGGATTATTCTAAAATTATTGGCGACAAAGGATCAGAAATAATTAAAAAAAATAAAATTTTTAATCAATCGAGATTTTTCCCTGACTCAAAGTTGAATTATGCAGAAAATATTTTAAAGAAAAAATCTAATGATATAGCTATAAATTTTTTATCTGAAAAAGGTTTCGAAGAACATATTTCTTGGAATAATTTATATGAAAAAGTTTGTAAGTTTTCTAATTATCTCAAAAATATTAATTTGAAAAAAGGAGATAGAGTGGCTGCATATGTACCAAACAAAATCGAAACTGTTATTAGTTTTTTAGGTTGTGCCAAAAATGGAATTATATGGTCCTCATGTTCCCCAGATTTTGGCGTTCAAGGTGTGGTTGATAGGTTTAAACAAATCAAGCCAAGAATTTTAATTACAAGTGATTATTATTTTTATAATGGAAAAAAAATTGATATTTTAGATAAAGTTGACGAGATACTAAAGCGGATCCCTTCAATTGAAAGAGTAATAGTTTATAATTATTATAAAAAAGAAAAAGAAAACTCAAATAAATTTATTGATTTTAAAGAAACTTTAAAAGTTGAACTAGACGAAACTTTTGAGAGGTTTGAATTTAATCATCCAATTTATATACTTTTTTCAAGCGGCACGACTGGAAAACCAAAATGCATTACTCATGGAACTGGAAATGTATTAATTGAGCATAACAAGGAGTTCATGCTTCATTGTGATATTAGAGATAATGAAAAGTTGTTTTATTACACAACAACTGGTTGGATGATGTGGAATTGGCTTATTGGAGGACTAGCTACAGGATCATCAATTTTTCTTTTTGATGGAGCTCCTGTTTATCCCAAGATCGATGTATTACTTGAATATTGTCAAAATAAAAAAATTAATTTATTCGGTGTTAGTGCAAAATATATAGATCATCTTAAAAATGAAAAGTATAAGAATAAAAGGTTTGATTTAAATTCTGTAAAAATTATAACTTCGACTGGCTCCCCTTTAGCAGAGGAAAGTTTTAAATATGTGTACAACAATATTAAGAAAGATGTTCACCTTGCATCGATTGCTGGAGGAACAGACTTAGTAGGATGTTTAGTGCTTGGAAATCTTTTTTCAAATGTACATAAAGGAGAGATCCAAGGTCAAAGTTTAGGTATCGATGTTGATGTCTACACCGATGATGGAAATAGTACGGTAGATGGAGATAAAGGAGAATTAGTTGTTAAACAACCTTTTCCCTCTATGCCTGTTAAGTTTTGGGGGGATGAAGACGGTCAAAAATATCATAAGGCTTATTTTACAAAATTTAAAAATATTTGGCATCATGGAGATTTTATTGAGAGAACGGATAAAAATGGATTTATTATGCGTGGTAGATCTGATGCTACGTTAAATCCTGGAGGAGTAAGAATAGGAACTTCTGAAATTTACCAGCAAGTGGAAGATATAGATTTTATCACCGAGGGGCTAGTTGTAGGTCAAGACTTTGATGACGATGTAAGAATTATTTTATTTGTTACTACTAAAAACGGCCAAGAAATTAATGATGAAAAAATTAAATTAATTAAATCTAAAATTAGAAAAAATTGTTCTCCAAAGCATGTACCTACAATGATCATTAAGGTTCCTGAAATTCCAAGAACTAAAAGTGGAAAGATTGTTGAATTGGCAGTAAGACAGATAATAAACGGGGAAAAAATAAATAATAAAGAGGCAATTGCAAATCCTGAGTCTTTAAAATTTTTTGAAAATCTACCGCAGTTAAAATTGTAGCGCGTCAGTTTTATAAGTTAAGATCTAAGATAATTGAATTATAGTTACTTAAGTCTTGGCTTTAGTCCCTAAGTTAAGTCCATCTAAAGCCAAGGCCGAGTTAAAAATATTCAGCGCAATTTTTATGAAGCATTGAATGAAGTTCTATGAGTTTATTAAAGCTTTTATTATAACCACCACCAAGCACACCACATAATGGAATCTTCTTTGAGAAAAAGTTTTCTATTACTATTTGATCTCTCTTGTTAATACCTTCATCAGTAATTTTAAGCTTGCCCAGCCTATCTTCATGATGAATATCGACTCCTGCAACATAAAAAACAAAATCATAGGTATTTTGATTTAATTTTCTAAGATTATCATTTAAAACCTCAATGTATTCTTGATCTTCCATGTTATCTTTAAGTTCAACATCGAAATCACTTTTAGATTTTTTTGCAGGATAATTAGATGCACAATGCATGCTAAATGTTAAAACATTCTTGTCTTTTTGAAATATTTCAGAATTTCCGTTACCTTGGTGGACATCTAGATCTAAAATCAATATTTTTTTAGCGTATCCTTTATTTTTTAGATAGTTAGCAGCAACAGCTGTATCGTTAAAAACACAATATCCTGCTCCAAAGTCAAAAGTTGCATGATGACTTCCTCCAGCTGTATTACAAGCGAGTTTTGATTCCAAAGCCAATTTACTTGCAAGAACTGTGCCACCAGTTGCTACAAAGGATCTTCTAACAACACTGTCATTTATTGGAAATCCTATTTTTTTTTGGGCTTTAGCATCTAGCGTCTTATTCTTAATATCATTTATATACTTCATAGAATGGGAAGATCTCATCGTTTCTATGGAGCATTCCTTGGGAATATGAAATTTTTTTACTACGCCAGTTTGTAAAAGATGATTTGCTAAAGCTCCAAACTTTTTGATTGGAAATTTATTATCATCGTTAATTTTTGCTACATAATCAGGGTGATTTACTACAGGAAGTTCCATTGAAAATTAATATTTTATCTTTCAACACAAATTGCAATACCCATTCCACCACCGATACAAAGAGTCGCTAAACCTTTTTTTACATCTCTTTTAACCATTTCATGAATTAGCGTGACAAGTATTCTAGTTCCTGATGCTCCAATAGGATGGCCTAAAGCTATCGCACCTCCATTTACGTTTACTTTCTCATCTGGAATTGAAAGTGTTTTGATAACTGCAATACTCTGAGCAGCAAAAGCTTCATTGATCTCAAAAAGATCTACGTCTTTAATTGACCATCCAGCTAAATCTAAAGCTTTCTTTGTCGAGGGAATTGGACCTGTGCCCATCAAAGCAGGATCTACACCGCAACTTGCCCATGATTTTACAGACACTAATTTCTCTAAGTTTCTTTTTTCTGCTTCAATGCTATTCATTAAAATTACTGCAGCAGCTCCATCATTAATGCCCGAAGCATTTCCAGCTGTTACAGTTCCATCCTTTTTAAAAACAGGTTTTAATCTTGAAAGACCATCTAAATTTATACCCTCTCTTGGATGTTCATCCTTATCAAAAATTATCTCAGATTTTTTTGATTTTATTTTAAGATTAGCTATTTCCTTTATAAATTTTTTATCTTTTTGCGCTCTTAAAGCCTTTTCCTGAGAGTTAAGTGCAAATTTATCTTGCTCTTCCCTCGTTACCTGAAACTTTTCTGCAACATTTTCTGCTGTTACACCCATATGGTAACCATGAAATGCATCCCATAATCCATCTTTGATCATTGTGTCTATCAATTCAGCATCACCAAGTTTTTTTCCATCTCTTAAGTGAATAGCGTGGGGAGCTAAAGACATATTTTCTTGGCCCCCAGCAACTATAATATTTGAGTCCCCAGATTTAATGCTTTGAAATCCTGAAGCCACAGATCTTATTCCAGAACCACAAACCTGATTCACAACGTAAGCAGGTTTTTCCTTTGGCACTCCTGATTTCATTGCAGCCTGTCTAGCTGGATTTTGACCACTTCCACTAGTTAAAACTTGTCCCATTATCACTTCATCAAGATCATCCGATTTTAATTTTGACTCTTTTACTACGCTTGAAATAACTTCTGAACCAAGGTCCTCTGCTTTGATATTCTTCAAAGATTTACCTAAAGACCCTACAGCAGTTCTTTTTGCAGCAGTTATATATATATTTTTCATAATACTAATTTATATTTTTAAAATTTGTTTTCAATTGAAATATCTTTTTTAGCTAAACCTACAAGTATAGAAAGAATTAAAAATAAATATGTAGTATTTCCAGTAGTGAAAAAACTTCCAGTGCTCTTAAAGGGAAAAATTTCAATCATAAATAAAAAAATAAATGGAATTATTATGTTGTTTTCTTGATAAGCTAATTTAGAAAAATATTTTTTATAAAAACTGACATATAAAACAAGTAATATAATGCTTATAACAATAAAAAAACCTAGCATCCCAGTTTCGGTTAGAATTTCTAAATAATAATTATGAGGATGCATGTTGCATTTAAATTTAATATCTTTGTCTATATTATCTCTTACATGACAATAATATCTAAAATTTTTCAAACCACCCCCAAGATACTTGTTCATTAACCAGGTATC
Source organism: uncultured Pelagibacteraceae bacterium (assembly GCA_902536385.1). Taxonomy (GTDB): domain Bacteria; phylum Pseudomonadota; class Alphaproteobacteria; order Pelagibacterales; family Pelagibacteraceae; genus Pelagilacustribacter. Next base: position 20,381 of record CACAWY010000007.1, on the reverse strand, counting down.
GTAAAAGGAATGAAATTCTTTTAAATATAACGGCGTTGTTCTGCTCTCAAAATTATTTGTTTTTAAAACAGTCTGCATCTTATTTATTTGACCATAAAAATTAATAAAATTATTTTTAACTTTTGCATTAAAATTAAAAGCAAACAAAAAAATCAAAGAAAATAAAATTATAAATGGGAAAAAAAACTTTCTAGTCTGTTGTTGAAAAAGGACAACCAAGCTTAAAAGAATTAAGTATAAAATAAATGGCATTCTATTACCTGATAAAATTATACCAACTAGAAAAATAGAAAGTAGAATTGGCACTATAAAATTTTTATATTTATTTATAAGAGTATCTCGAAAAAAAAGAGGTATCGCAAAAAAAGTAAATAGTGAGAATCTTTGTATATACCCTCCTGCTATCAGTTCGTCTCCAAAGGGTCCACCTAGTTTTCTGCCAGAAAAAGAACTGCCATAGCCAAATATATCCTTACCATAAATAAATTGAAAAAAAATATCAAAACAAACAAATAACGATGACAAGGAACAAATAATAAAAAAAATCTTGAGATTTAAAATGTCATTTTGAATTAAAAATCTTATAACTAAATATAAAAATAAATATTTTAAAAATAGAAAAGATTTTATTGAGGTATGATAACTTCCAACAAAATCTGAATAGCCAACATTAGCTTGTCTGATTTCTATATCATTATAAATACCTGTAAAGATAATTAGAGCAAAATATATGAAAAGTAATTTATCTATATGAAAATATTTTATCGAAAAAAGCTGACTTCTGTATAATAAAACGGCAGACATAATTAATATAATTATGTTCGCATTTATTATAAGATTTCCAGCTATAAAGCTTATTGGAAGCAAAGCTATAAGACAGCTAAAATAATTTTTTTCAAATTTTTCAGTGGTGGAAAACAATTTCATTTTTTTTTAAAGGATATGTGATACTTATATCATGTTTTTTAATTTAGAAAAAAATTAAAAAAAGAGTTGAAGCGCCTGTAGCTCAACTGGATAGAGCGCTTGGCTACGGACCAGGAGGTTCTGGGTTCAAATCCTAGCAGGCGCACCAAGAAAATGAGAATATTAAATAAAAAAATAAATTTAATTATATTTTTTTCATTTTTAATAAAATCAGTATTCGTCATATTTTTTCATGAAAGGTCTCTTAGCGATGAATGGGCGGTTTTATTTCAAAATTTTCAAAGCTATAAATCCTATAGCTACTATATTTTTGAAGGCCAGGAAATACCAAGTTCATACATGCCTCCATTATATTTTTTCTTCATTTACTTTAATAAAATTATAAGTTTTGACAAAATAAATTTCTTATACTTAATTTATTTTAATCAAATCGTAATATCATCTTTTACTGTTTTTTTATTCTACAGATTATGTCAAAATTTCTTTGACGAAAGAATGTCTCTATTAGGAGCTCTAATATTCTCAGTTTTTCCCTTAATAATTTTTAGCAATGGATTAATTTCATCAGCATGTCTACAATTATTTTTGTATTTGTCATTTATTAATTTATTTTTAAAAATATTTGATAATTCATTGAACAGAAAAAATTTGATATTTTTAGTTCTTGTAAGTGCTCTCACATTAATTCTAAGAGGTGAGTTTTTAGTTATTTTTTTATTTTCATTAATATTTTTAATGTTTTTAGAAAAAAAAAATATTTTACACTCATTATTAATTCTATCATTAACCGTAATGTTAATTTCTCCGTATCTAATAAGAAACTATATTAACACTGGTAGTATTCACCTAGTTAACGTAACCGGGTATGCTTTGTGGAAGGGGAATAATCAGATGAATAAAGTTGAAGGGTTTCATAATGGACTTCATCCCGACTATAGAGAGGATTGGCCAAAAATTAAAGAATTTGAAAATTTATACAATAAATTAGACAAAATTAATAAAGATAAAAATTATGAAACTAATCGTGACAAAATTTTTAAAGATGAAGCATTAAATAATATTCTATTAGAAAAGAAAAAATATTTTTTGCTTTACCTAAAAAAAGTATTTAGTTATTTTTTTATAGATTTAAATTCTAGTATTAAAAATTATTATAATCCCGCTCATGTCATACCAATAATTTTATTTTCAATCTGCAGTATACCTGGAGCAATTGTAGGTTTAAAGAAGATAAGAAGTTCTCAAATAATCTATTTATTTTTATTAACGTGTTTTTTAGTTTGTTTCTTATCTATATTTTTTATTTTACCAAGATATAAGATTTCAATATTAAGTTTTCAAATTTTATTCTCTCTTTTCTTTTTCGAATATTTATTTGAAAAAATTACAAAAAATAAATTGAAACAATGAAGAATCTTTTCCTATTTTTTTATAATTTAATTGAGGATTACTATCATTTTAAAAGAATAAAAGTATATTTATCTAAAAATATTTTTTTACAGGATCCAGTGATTTTCGATATAGGCTCACATAAAGGTAAGATGGTAAAAATAATGAGCGATTTGTATCAAGATGCTCTGATTTACTGTTTTGAACCTAACAAGTCGATGAATTCTAGCCTAAAAAAAATTGGAAATAATATTAAAGTTTACAATTATGCTGTGGGACAGAAAAATGAAGAAAAAAAAATATTCGTAAGTAAAATTGATTTAACTAACACACTTTCAAATGTAAACAAGAAATCTACATATCTAAAAATCAAAAACTTAATTTTATCTAAAACAAACGAAAAGGCTTCTTACAAAAAAATTAGAGTAGTTTCGCTAAATAACTTTTGTAAATCAAAAAAAATTAAACAAATTGATTTTCTGAAGATCGATGTTGAGGGCTATGAACATAAGGTTTTATTGGGTGCAAAAAATATAATAAAAAACGTTAGCTTTATAATGTTAGAGGTACAAAAAAATGATATGTACAGCGAGTATTCAAAAGAAAAAATCGAAGACTTTTTAAAAAAAAATAATTTTATTTTGCTAAAAACATTTAATTTTCCTTTTATGTTTTTTAAAGATTGTATTTATCGAAAAGTTCAGAATTAATTATTAAAATTTTCAATAAGTTCGTTAATAATTATTTTTGTATTGTATTTTTGCTTCCAATTAGGGTAATGTTTTTTAAATTTTTTCATACTCGATACATACCAAATATGGTCACCAATTCTATTTGCCTTTTTAAAAATTCTTTTAATCTTTATTTTAGTTTTTTTCTCAATAAAATTTAACGCCTCAATGATTGAGCAATTCGAATATCTTGTACCTCCTACATTGTAAACTTCTCCTTTTTTTGGCTTTTTATAAAACTCCCAAAAACATCTAATTAAATCATAGCTATGAATGTTATCTCTAACTTGTTTGCCTTTATATCCGATTATACTGTACTCTTTTTTTAGAAGAGAAATTTTTACTAAGTAAGCTAGAAAACCATGTAATTTTGCACCCGAATGATTTGGTCCAGTTATACAACCAGCTCTAAAACAAACTGTTTTTAGACCTGCGTTTTTTCCGTATTCTTGCACAACCAAATCAGCATAAGATTTAGAAACTCCAAAAAAACTATGTATACAATTGTCAATAGACATTGTCTCATCTATTCCTCTAAAAAATTTATGACTTTTTTTTATTTCCCATCGAGTTTTTTTTTCACTTAATGGTAAAAAATTTGGACTATCGCCATAAACTTTATTTGTCGACATAAAAATAAAAGGTGCCTTATTACAATATTTTTTTGTTAATTCTAAAAGATTTAGTGTTCCCCTAGCATTAATTTGAAAATCAATAAAAGGTTTATTTTTAGCCCAATCATGTGAGGGTTGAGCAGCACAGTGAATTATTAATTTTATATTTTTTTTATGTTTAATAAAAATTTTTTTTAAGAGATTGAAATTTTGAATATCAATATTATGATGACTGTAATTTTTAATTTTTTTAATTAATTTCCTTTTAATCCAAGATATATCACCATCTTTTCCAAAAAATAACTTTCTCGCGTTATTATCAATACCAACAACTTTAAAACCCTTTTTTGAAAAAAAAGAGACTGATTCTGACCCTACTAAACCACAAGATCCAGTAACAATTGCTATTTTCATTAAAAATAATCCCTAATTTTTTTATTATTTTTTAACCAAAAATAAATATCGTTTAAAATACTTTCTATTTTTTTTGAAGGCATCCAGTTATAAAATTTTTTGATTTTATTATTATTGGTTACATAGTAAGGAATATCATAATCAGAGGTCTTGGAAATTTTTTGAATTCTGATTTTATTATTTGTCATTATTTCACATTTTCTAGTTAAATTTTTTAATGAAATAGTATTTTTCAGTCCTCCACCGATGTTAAAAGTTTCATTATTAATTTTCTTTAGTTTTTTAATTTGAAGACTTACTATTTTACAAACATCATCAATGTGTAGTAAATCTCTAACTTGGAATCCATTTCCACCAAAACCTATATATGCAAGCTTTTTTTTGAACAAATGTCTTGCTAACCACAAAGTCACAAAGCCTTGATCTTGTTTGCCAAATTGCCAAGGTCCTGCAATTACTCCAAATCGATTAATTATATATTTTAAATTTGTTTTAAAAAACATTTCTCTTATGAGTTTTTCTGAAGCCAATTTTGTAAAACCATACAAAGAACTGGCAGAGTCAACACTGAATGACTCATCAATTTCTCTCTTTATTTTCAGAGGTTTTAATAATTTTTCTGACTTTACCAAACTTCTAAGCTTTTCAATCGAGTAGACTCTACTGGATGATAAAAAAATTATATCCGTTTTATCTTTTATGCATTTTTTTAGAACATTAAAAGTACCAATTAAATTAGTATTAAATACTCTGTCTGGTTCCTTTTTTGAAACTTCGATAGCTGGTTCAGCACAACAGTCAATTATTAGATTAAACATCGGCAATTTTTTAAAATTATCATTTTTTTTAATATCAAAATTATAATTTTTAATTTTATAAGCTTTGAGCCTATTTCTATTTAGCCTTGATCCATTACGAATTAGATTATCTAAACTATATATTTGAGCATTTTTATAATTTTTTTTAAGATAAATTGCTATATTTGAACCAACAAAACCACATCCGCCTGTAATAAGTATTTTCATTGTAAACTAAATATCTTACTAATGGATAAAAATAAACTAACTTATGCTTTCGATAATAGTACCAGTAAGAAATGAGTCAAATATAATTCATGAGGTTTTTGACTATTTTTTTCGTAATCTCAAAAACATTAATTATGAAGTACTAATAATTAACGATTTTAGTAATGATGGTACTTTTGATAAATCTAAAGAATTAAGTAACAAGTACGAAAATTTCAGAGTTTTGGATAATAAAAAAAAAGGTTTAGGGGGAGCAATTAACCTTGGTATAAAAGAGGCTAAAGGAGATTTAATTTCAATTATGATGGCTGATCTCTCAGACGATATTAATGATTTAATTAAGTATAATGAGTTAATGCTTCAAAATAACTATGACGCAATATTAGGATCAAGATTTATGAAAGACTCAAAAGTATTAGACTATCCTATACAAAAATTAATTTTAAATAGATTTTTTAACTTTTTTGTGAGTATAATTTTTTTAAATAAATACAACGATTTCACAAATGCTTTTAAAATTTATAAAAGAACAGCATTAATTGAAATAATGCCATTAATTTCTGAAAGCTTTAATATCTTTTTGGAAATTCCTCTTAAGATAATTACTAGAAATTATAAATATAAAATAGTAAGTATCAATTGGATTGGTAGAAAAAAAGGAACATCTAAGTTTAAGATAAAAGAGTTAGGTGCAAAATATTTATTTACTTTAATTTATTGTTTTATAGAAAAAAATTTATTGAATATTAAAAAATGAAAAATTTATTAAATTTGTCATTACAAAAATCTGTAATTGTATTCTTTATTATTGTGTTAATTATTTTGATTGGATTAAGCTTAGTTCTATAGATACGCAAAAACCAAAAGCACTACACCTAATAACAGTCTATAAATAACAAAAACATTTAAATTAAATTTCTTTATAAAATCTAAAAAGTACTTTATTGTAATTAAGGAAAAAATAAACGATAGTAAAATAGCCAATAAATTAATCATAGAAAAATAATTACTTTCAGAAACTATTATATTTTTAATACCAAAAGTGGAAACAGCGCCTAATATTGGTATTGATAATAAAAATGAAATTTTAGCTGCATCAATTCTTTTAAATTTTAACAATCTAGCTGCAGTAATAGATATTCCAGATCTACTTACCCCCGGGACCAAGGAAAAAATTTGTAAAAAACTTATGAAGAGTACTGATCTAAAATTCAAATCATTATTGATTGACCTATTTAATTTAAATCTGTCACTTAAGAAAAGCAATAGTCCAAAGATTATTGTAGTCCAAGCGATAATTTTAACGTTTCTGATTTTATCTATATAGTTTGTTTCTGCTAAAATATATCCAACTATCATCACGGGAAGCGATGCTAGTAAAATCTTAAAAAAAAGAATTTTATTTTGATAAAAATTAATGATATCGTTTTTAAAATAAATTACTACCGCTATGAATGATCCTATATGCAAACTCACATCTATAGATAAATTTTGATTTTCAAACTGCAAATACTCAGATACCAATATTAGATGTGAAGATGAACTTACTGGCAAAAATTCTGTTACACCTTGAATCAATGATAATATAAAAATTTCAATCACTCTTAAAAAACTAAAATTAAAGGTTGTTTATTTATTGGCATTAGTGAATGCATATCAGGTATGCATTAAATGACATTAATTTTCTAAGGTTTTTGTAATATAGGTAATTGTTATTGACCTTTAAAAGCTATCATTTATAGGGATCTTATCTTATTTAGCTATGTCATGACAAAAAAAATGCTTAAGTTTGTAGATTTAAAACAAGAAACACCTGAAAAAAGGACTACGGAAAAAAGAAAAGGTGATTTTAACGAGATCTATAAAGAATTTATTACTAATAAAGCATCTGAGCAATCAAGTAGATGTTCTCAGTGCGGAGTTCCATTTTGTCAAATACATTGCCCTTTAAGTAACAATATCCCTGATTGGTTAAAATTGACTGCGGAAGGCAGACTTAAAGAGGCTTATGAAATTTCACAAAGCACAAATAATATGCCTGAAGTTTGTGGCAGAATTTGTCCTCAAGACAGATTGTGTGAAGGAAATTGCGTAATCGAGCAATCAGGACACGGCACAGTCACAATTGGTTCCGTAGAGAAATATATAAATGATACTGCTTGGGATAAAGGTTGGGTAAAACCAATAAAAATTAAAAAAGAACTAGATCAGTCTATTGGAATAATAGGAGCTGGTCCAGCTGGCATGGCCTGTGCAGAGGAACTGAGGAAATCAGGATATCAAGTCACAATATATGACAGGTATGATAGGCCAGGTGGTCTCTTAATTTATGGCATACCTAATTTTAAGCTTGAAAAATTTGTCGTTGAAAGACGGACAAATCTTTTGAAGGACAGCGGTATAAAATTTGTTCAAAATTTTGAAGTTGGAAAAGATAAAACTCTTTATGAATTAAAAGAAAAACATGATGCAGTTTTAATTGCAACTGGAGTTTATAAAGCAAGAGAAATCGAAATTCCTGGTCACAATCTTAAAAATATCTTTCCAGCAATGGATTTTCTAACAGCATCTAACAGGAAAGGACTGGGTGACAAGGTTGAGTTGTTTGACAACGGAACATTAAATGCTGAAGGAAAAGATGTTGTTGTAATTGGTGGAGGGGATACTGCAATGGATTGTGTGCGAACATCTGTAAGGCAAAATGCTAAATCAGTTAAATGTTTATATAGAAGAGATAGAGAAAATATGCCTGGGTCAGCTAGAGAAGTTGGTAATGCTATTGAAGAAGGCGTTGAATTTGTATGGTTGACAAGTCCAAAAAGTTTCATTGGTAATTCAAAGGTAGAATCAGTTGAGGTTGATAAAATGAAACTTGGAGAACCTGACTCATCTGGAAGAAGAAGACCTGAAATTCAAATTGGATCAGAATATAAATTAAAAGCCGACTTAGTAATTAAATCTTTAGGATTTGACCCAGAGAATTTACCAAAGTTATTTAATGCTGAAGAACTAGCAATTTCTCAGTGGGGAACAATTAAAATAGACCTTCAAACAATGCAAACAAATTTAGACGGGATATTTGCTGCTGGGGATATTGTAAGAGGAGCTTCATTAGTTGTTTGGGCTATTAGAGACGGTAGAGATGCAGCAGTTCAAATTGAAAAATACCTACAAAAAAAGATAAATAAAAATAAATCTTCGGAAGCAGCCTAAATGAATAATTATAAGAAGAATAAAACTCTTTTAGAAAAAACACATAATTATAAAACAGAAATGGAGCACGATGCCTGCGGAGTAGGATTAATTGCTTCAACAAATGGAAAAAAAACTAGACAAGTTGTTGAGTATGGCATTGAAGCTCTTAAAGCAATTTGGCATAGAGGAGCAGTTGACGCTGATGGAAAATCCGGTGATGGAGCTGGTATTCAAATTGAGATAGCTCCAGATTTTTTCAAAGAAAAAATTTTAAATACAGGTCACAAACTAGACGAACATAAAAGAATTTGTGTTGGTATGGTTTTTCTACCAAGAACTGATTATTCAGAGCAAGAAAAATGTAGAGAAATAATTGAATCAGCTTTACTAGAAGGAAATTACTACATTTACGGTTGGAGGCAAGTTCCTATAAACCCAAGTGTTCTTGGGAAAACAGCTGACCAAAGCAGACCCGAAATAGCTCAAGTAATGTTTAAAAAGAATGAAAATTTGAAGACCAATGACCTTGAGAGAGACTTATTTGAAACAAGAAAAAAAATAGAGAAAGTTGCAAGGGAAAGTCAGCTTAAAAATTTTTATATTTGTTCATTCAGTTCTAGATCTATTGTCTATAAAGGCATGTTTTTAGCAGAGATGCTTTCAGAGTTTTATCCTGATCTAAATGATAAAAAATTAACTTCTAGGTTTGCAGTGTTTCATCAGAGATATTCAACTAATACCTTTCCAAGTTGGGATCTTGCACAGCCATTCAGAACGCTAGCACACAATGGTGAGATAAATACACTGAAAGGAAATATCAATTGGATGAAAATACATGAACAAGACATGTCTAGTTCATTATTTAAAAATGTAAATGACCTAAAACCTGTCATCAGAAGTTCTTCAGACTCAGGAGCACTGGATAATGTTTTTGAGTTATTAGTACACTCAGGAAAATTAGCGCCCTTGATAAAATTAATGATGATACCTGATGCATGGTCTAAAAGAAGCAAAACTGTCCCAAAAAATCATCAAGATTTATTTAATTTCTTAAATAGCACAATTGAACCTTGGGATGGACCAGCCGCCATTTGTGCTACTGACGCTAAATGGGTACTAGCATCCTCTGATAGAAATGGATTGAGACCACTAAGGTACACAATAACTTCAGACAATCTATTTTTTGCAGGCTCAGAAACTGGAATGATAAAAATTCCTGAAGAAAATATAATTGAAAAAGGAAAACTAGGCCCAGGCCAAATCATTGCGATAGATTTAAAAAAAGGCAAATTATTTAAAGATAAGGATATAAAAGACTTATTAGCGAAAGATCATAGGAAATATAATAAACAAATTATTGATTTAGAAAAGAAAATTTCAAATGAAGATGAAAAGCCAAATTATATAAGTGAAGAATTGAGAAAGAGACAATATTTGTCAGGGTTAAGTATTGAAGATTTAGAATTAATTCTTCATCCAATGGCTGAAGAGGGAAAAGAGGCATCAGGTTCAATGGGAGACGACACGCCAGTGGCAGTATTATCAAGTCATTTTAGGCCAGTATCTCATTACTTTAGACAAAACTTTAGCCAAGTAACAAATCCTCCGATAGATTCTTTGAGAGAAAACAAAGTGATGAGTTTAAAAACTAGATTTGGTAATCTTGGAAACATTTTAGACTTTGATAATTTAACTGAAGAAAATATTTATGTTCTAGATAGTCCTATTCTTACAAATTCACAATTTAAAAAATTTAAAAAATTTTTTTCCAAAAAAGCAAAAGTAATTGATTGTACTTTCGATGTTTCACTATCGCTTAAAGATAGAATTGAGGAAATTAGAGAGGAAGCTGAAACCTCTGTTAGAGAGGGAAGCACCTGCTTAATTTTATCCGACAAGAATATTTCAAATCGAAAAGCAAGCATACCAAGCATATTGATAGTAGGTGCTGTTCATTCCCATTTAGTGAAACTTGGTCTTAGAGGTTATTGCTCTTTAAACGTGGAGTGTTCCGATGCTTTAGATACACATTCATTCGCTGTGCTGATAGGAGTAGGTGCAACCACTGTTAACCCCTATCTCGCAATTGATAGTATCTATCAAAGATATGAAAAAAAATTGTTTGGAAAATCTGACTTTGAAAGTTGTGTGGTAAAATTTAAAAAATCTATAGACGCTGGTTTATTAAAAATTATGTCTAAGATGGGTATCTCAGTAATAAGTTCTTACAGAGGAGGATGTAATTTTGAAGCTGTTGGACTTAGTAGAGCTATAGTTTCTGATTATTTTCCAGGGATGTCATCAAGGATATCTGGCATAGGTGTAATAGGAATAGAGAAAAAAATTAAAGAACTTCACGTAAAATTTAATGAAAAAAATATATTTACCTTACCAATTGGAGGTCTCTATAGGTATAGGAAAAGTGGGGAGGATCACCAGTATCAGGGAAGATTAATTCATCTTCTTCAAAGCGCTGTAGGAATTGGATCTTACGAACAATACAAAAAATATTCAGCAGGTATACATAATCTTCCACCTATTAATATCAGAGACTTGTTAGAATTTAAAAAAACAAATAAACAAATAAGTATTAACGAGGTCGAGCCACTGGAGGAAATATTAAAAAGATTTGGTAGCGGAAGTATGTCACACGGAGCTTTATCTGCTGAAGCGCATGAAACATTAGCTCTAGGAATGAATAGAATTAAAGGCGCCTCTTGCAGCGGTGAAGGAGGTGAGGATGCAAAAAGATTTAAAGTTTTATCTAACGGTGATAGTTCAAATTCAAGAGTAAAACAGATCGCATCAGCACGTTTTGGAGTTACTGTAGATTATCTTAATAATGCAAATGAAATTGAAATTAAGATTGCCCAAGGAGCAAAACCTGGAGAAGGTGGACAACTCCCTGGATTCAAAGTAACAGAAGAAATAGCTAGACTTAGACACTCAACTCCAGGGGTAACTTTAATTTCTCCTCCTCCACATCACGATATTTATTCAATAGAGGATCTAGCTCAATTAATTTATGATTTAAAACAAATTAATCCAAAAGCAAGGGTGGGGGTAAAACTTGTTGCGTCTACAGGTATTGGTACTATTGCTGCTGGAGTTGCAAAAGCAAAAGCAGATATAATTTTAATTTCCGGACACTCAGGCGGAACTGGGGCAAGTCCACAAACAAGTATAAAATATGCAGGAATACCTTGGGAGATGGGCTTGACTGAGGCAAATCAAATTTTAACTTTAAACAACCTTAGACATAATGTTACTTTAAGAACTGATGGAGGACTAAAGACTGGAAGAGACGTGGTGATAGCTGCGATGATGGGCGCTGAAGAATATGGAATGGGAACATCCTCTTTAGTAGCTATGGGTTGCATAATGGTAAGACAATGTCATTCCAACACATGTCCTGTTGGAGTTTGTAGCCAAGATGCTGCATTAAGAGAAAAGTTTCGCGGTACACCTGAAAAAGTTGTTAATTTATTTAAATTTATAGCAACTGAGGTAAGAGAAATTCTAGCTTCTTTAGGATTTAAATCTATTAATGAAATTATAGGTCGAACTGATCTCTTATCTCAGGTTAATAAAGGTGCATCAAATTTGGATGATTTAGACTTAAATCCATTATTGGTGCAAGCAGATCCAGGTGAAAACCCAAGATACTGTAAAGACTATCACATTAATAAAGTCCCAGAAACATTAGATGAAAAAATATGGCAAGATATAAAAGATAAAATCAATCCTTCAAATAAAAATAATTATACATATGAAATTGAAAATACATTTAGATCTGTGGGAACTAGACTTTCACATCATGTTTATAAGAAATATGGTAATGAAAAGTTAAATGACGAGACTATAAATATAAAATTAACAGGGTCTGCTGGACAATCTTTAGGAGCTTTTCTTACAAAGGGAATAAGTCTTACCGTAGAGGGTGATTGTAATGATTATGTAGGCAAAGGTTTATCAGGAGGCACGATAGTCGTTAAAACTTCTCAAAAAAGTAAATTAATTGCAGATCAAAATACAATTATTGGAAACACAGTTTTATATGGAGCTACCTCGGGAAAACTTTTTGCATCTGGGCAAGCCGGTGAAAGATTCGCTGTTAGAAATTCTGGAAGTTTTGCTATTGTTGAGGGTTGTGGTGCTCATGGGTGTGAATATATGACAGGAGGAACTGCAATTATTTTAGGACCTGTTGGAGATAACTTTGGTGCTGGAATGACTGGTGGTATGGCTTTTATTTACGACGAGAATAATAACTTCGAAAATTATGCTAATCCTGCTTCAATAATTTGGCAATCAGTTGAAACTGAATATTGGAAAAAATTTTTAAAGGATAGTATCAAGGAATTCCAGTTTAAGACTCTTTCAAAAAAAGGTAAGAAGATTTTAAATAATTTTGAAAATGAGCTTAAAAACTTTAAACAAGTTTGCCCAGTAGAAATGCTCGATAAATTAGACAACCCAATTAGTTCAAAGCCTTATATTAAGAAAGCAGGTTAATGAGCAAATTTAAAGTCTTTTGTTTTGGTTATGGTCAGGTTGCAGAAAGATTCTTAAATAAGTTAATTCAGGAAAAAAAAGATTTTGATTTTAACATTACTTCAAGACAAAAAACTCATCAATTATTATTTGAAAACAAACTAAAGATTAACTCTTATAAATTTGACGATAATAACTTTGATGACTCTTTAATAAATAAATTAGAGGATTCTAATTATATTTTGATTTCTATACCCCCTATAAACGGTTTAGATATTGTTCTAAAAAATTTTGAATCGAGTCTTAAAAAGGTTAAGAATTGCAAGTGGATCACCTATTTATCAGCCACAAGTGTTTACGGCGATCACAAAGGTAATTGGGTAACAGAGGAAAGCAAGGTATTGCCTAGCTCTACAAATGGCGTTTATAGATTAACCGCCGAAAATCAATGGAAAGACTTTTCATATAAAAACAATTTACCTTTACAAATTTTTAGACTTGCAGGAATTTATTCTGAGGATCAAAACATTTTACGAAGACTAAAAATGGGAAAGGTTCAAATAGTTGATAAAAAGAATCATTTTTTTTCAAGAATTCATGTTGAAGATATTGCAAGTGTTTTATTAAAATCACTTAAAAGTTTCAAAGATAAAGAAACCTATAATATTTGTGATGACATGCCAGCATCTCAAAAAGACGTTGCAATTTACGGTTCAAAATTACTGGGACTAACAGAACCTGAGTATATAAAATTAGAAGAAGTAGAAAGTGAAATGTTAAGAAATTTTTATAAAGATTCGAAAAAGGTTGATAACAAGAAAATGAAAACTTTTTTTAATTATACATTAAAATATCCAACGTATGTTGAAGGTTTAGACCACATTCTTAATGATATTAGTTAGTTCTTTCAAAATAATTTTTAAATTACTTTTTTTTGATAAACTATGATCTCCATTTTTAACCAAAACCAATTTTTTGTTAGCTTTTTTGAACTTAGATAGTACTAATCTAGAAAATACAACTGGAACAACTTCATCTTTCTTGCCATGAATCATTGTTACTTTAATTTGTAAATTATTTTTTCTGTTCAAAACTTTATTATTGTTTCCATCTTTTATTAATTGATAAGAAATTGGATATTCATATTTTCCATTTTTGACTATAGTTTTTCCTTTAGATATAATTTCTTTTTTTACTTTATTTGAAAATTTATTCCACATTAGTCTTTTTAAGAATTCAGGGGCTGACCCTATTCCAATTAGACCTTTAATTTGAGAATTAAAGTAATTAAACTGATTCAAAGCAATCCAAGCTCCCATGCTCGAGCCAATTAATATAAAATTATTTTTTTTTACAATTTTTTTAATCATCTTTCTTGCATCATTTGACCAAATACTAATATTTCCTCTAGCAAAAATACCTGAAGACTTTCCGTGACCTGAGTATTCTAAACTTAAAAAACCTAGTTTTTTCTTTTTAGCAAATCTAAATAGACTAATAGGTTTTTTTCCCTCTATATCCGACATAAAACCAGGTAAAAAAACTATATATAATCTTTCTTTGAAATAATTATGAGAATATCTAAGTTTTTTAGTCTTAGAGAATTTTAAAAATTTAAATTTTTTCATATAAGGTTCACCTAATTTGCTATTATATATAAAATAAAGATGATTACTAAAATAAATATTTTACAAGTCATTCCAAAACTTGGCTATGGTGGCGCTGAAACAGGTTGCTATGATTTAGCCCATTATTTAGCAGAGAAAGATTGCCGATCTTATATTGCAACTTCTGGAGGTGAACTATTAAAGTTTATTAAAAAGAATAAAGTTGGGATTTTAAAAATTCCTGTTCAAACAAAAAATCCATTATTAATAATTTTAAATGCAATAATTTTATCACTTTTTATAGTTTTTAAAAAAATTAATATTGTTCACGCAAGAAGTAGAGCGCCTGCTTGGTCTTGTTATTTTGCTTGTCTTTTAACAAATACAAATTTTGTGACTACATTTCATGGGACCTACAATTTCAAAAGTAAATTGAAAAAATTTTATAATAGCATAATGTTAAGATCAAAGTTGACTATTGCTGGTTCAAATTTCATTTTTAATCACATAAATGAAAATTATAGTGAATATCTAAAAAAAAAAAGAAAACTTAGAGTTATTTTTAGAGGGATAAATATTGATTACTTTAATCAAAAAAATATTTCAATTTTAAAGCAAGAAAAACTTAAAAAAGAATGGAATTTAGAACCGAATAAATTTACAATTTTAATGCCAGGTAGACTTACATATTGGAAAGGTCAAGAAAAGTTTATTGAAGCATTAAATATTTTAATTGAGGACTACAATATTACTAACTTTCAGGCAATATTATTAGGATCTGATCAAGGAAGAAAAGTTTATACAAAAAAGCTTTTTAGCCTAGTTGAAAGGTACGGCTTAACTAAAAAATTAAAATTTATAAGCCATTGTAAAGAAATGCCGTTAGCTTATTCTCTTGCAGACGTTGTAGTTTCCGCTTCAACTGAGCCAGAGGCTTTTGGAAGGGTTGCAGTTGAGTCTCAGGCTATGGGAAAACCAATTATTGCCAGTAATATTGGTGGTTCAAAAGAAACCGTTTTAAATAAAAAGTCCGGTTTTTTATATAAACATGACGATCCAAGAGATCTTGCTAAAAATTTAAATGGTGTTATTCAATTAAGTCAAGAAGAGTTGAAATTAATTGGAAACGAAGGTAGAAAAAACGTAACAAAAAAATTTGATGTTGAAGTAATGTGTGATTCTAATTTAAGAGAATATAAAAAATTATTTAAAAATTAATGCCTCAAATTCACTTATTAGACGGAAAAAAATTATCTTTTACAAAATCAATTAATGGCTTTGAAATTACTAAAAAAATCAGCAAGTCTCTAGAAAAATCTGCCTTGATAATGGAGGTGAATGGGCAACTTAAAGATCTAAGTCATGAAATTACTAATAATTCAAATGTAAGAATAATTACATCTAAAGACAGAGAAGGTTTAGAAGTTATCAGGCACGATGCTGCTCATATTATGGCAATGTCTGTTCAGGAATTATTTCCCGGCACTCAAGTTACAATCGGACCAGTAATTGAAAATGGATTTTATTATGATTTTGCAAGAAAAGAACCCTTCACAAGCGAAGATTTAAAAAAGATTGAAAAAAAAATGTCAGAGATAGTAGATAGAGATGTAAAAACAAAAAGAGAGGTTTGGAAAAGGGATAAAGCTATAACACACTTTAAAAAGATTGGAGAAAAATATAAAGCAGAGATTATTGAAAGCATACCAACTAACGAAGAATTATCTGTTTATCATCATGGAGAAACTTGGCATGATTTGTGCAGGGGTCCTCATTTATCATCATCAGGTAAAATCGGAAAAGCGTTCAAATTAACAAAAGTTTCTGGGGCGTACTGGAGAGGGGACTCTAACAATGAAATGTTACAGAGAATTTATGGAACATGTTGGGCTTCAAAAAAAGAGTTAGAGGAGTATCTTCATCGTTTAGAAGAGGCAGAAAAAAGAGATCATAGAAAACTGGGTAAAGAAATGGATCTTTTTCATTTTAGAGAAGAAAGTCCCGGATCAGTATTTTGGCATGAGAAAGGTTGGCTATTATTTCAAAGATTAGTTGAATATATGAGAATGAAACAAAGACTCGCAGGTTATAAAGAAATAAATACTCCAGAACTCTTAGATAAGACGTTATGGGAAAAATCTGGTCATTGGGAAAAGTTTGGAGATCACATGTTTACATCAGACACACCTGACAAAAAAACTTTTGCGGTCAAGCCAATGAATTGTCCAGGATGTGTTCAGGTGTTTAATCAAGGTCTTAAAAGTTATCGAGACTTACCTTTAAAACTTTCTGAGTTTGGAAAAGTTCATAGATATGAGCCTTCTGGAGCTTTACATGGGTTATTAAGAGTGAGAGCCTTTACTCAAGATGATGCACACATATTTTGCACTGAAGACCAAATTACAGAAGAGTCACTGTCAGTAACAAACTTAATTTTAGAAATTTATAAAGACTTAGGTTTTAAAGATATAATATTAAAATACTCAGATAGACCTGAAAAAAGAGTTGGTGATGACACTGTTTGGGATAAATCGGAGGCAGCACTTTTGACTGCAATAAAAAAATCCAAACTTGAGTATTCAGTAAATAAAGGTGAGGGTGCTTTTTATGGTCCAAAAATTGAGTTCGTTTTACGAGATGCTATAGGAAGAGATTGGCAGTGTGGAACTCTTCAAGTAGATTTAAATTTACCCGGAAGATTAGGTGCCTCATATGTTGCGAAAGATGGAACAAAAAAAATTCCCGTTATGCTTCATAGGGCTTTATTCGGATCATTGGAGAGATTTATAGGTATTTTAATCGAAAACTATGCCGGTAAACTACCTTTTTGGTTGTCACCTGCTCAAGCAGTTGTTTGTACTATTGCAGAGGACAATAATAATTATGTTAAAAAGTTATTTGAAGATTTGTTTAAAGAAGGTATAAAATGTGAAATGGATTTAAGAAATGAAAAAATAAATTACAAAGTAAGAGAACATTCGCTTGCAAAAATTCCATTTATAATTGTCTGCGGGAAAAAAGAGGTTGAAGAAAATACAGTCACAGTAAGGAAACTGGGATCCGATAAACAAATGACAATTAAAAGAGAAGACCTAATCAAAAATATGTTAGAATTAAATAAGTTGCCTTTAAATTAAGTGTCCAACTCAAAATCAAATTATTTTCATAGAAGGACTAAACCGCAAGGTCCAAGAGCCAATGAACGGATAAGAGCTCTGGACGTACAAGTAATTGGAAGTGAAGGCTCCAATCTTGGTGTAATGCCGCTAAAGAAAGCAATTGAATTAGCTAGGCAAGAAGAATTAGATTTAATAGAGATTTCTCCAAATACAAATCCACCCGTCTGTAAAATTATGGATATGGGAAAGTATAAGTATGATTTACAAAAAAAAGCCAACCAAGCCAAAAAAAAACAAAAAATAGTATCATTGAAGGAAATAAAACTTAGACCTGGAACCGAGACCCATGATTATAATTTTAAAATAAAAAATGCCAAAAAATTTATAAACAAAGGTGACAAAGTAAAATTTACAGTAAAATTTAAAGGTCGAGAAATGCAACATACAAATTTAGGTAAAGAATTGATGAATAAAATTATCGATGAAACCAAAGATATAGCCAAGGTTGAAAGTCAGCCTAAATTTGAGGGAAAGCAAATGGTGATGATCATTCAGCCTATTTAAATCAATCATAAATGCGACTTGCTAAGATAAGTTAATGCCTATATAAGTCCGAAAATATTTATGCCAAAATTAAAAACAAAAAGCTCAGCTAAAAAAAGATTTAGGTTTACAGCATCTGGTAAAATTAAAATGCCACAAGCTGGCAAAAGACACGGTATGATCAAAAGAACAAATTCACAAATAAGAAAACAAAGAGGCACAACGATAATGTCAAAACAAGACTCTGAAATAGTAAAATCGTATATGCCTTATAATTTAAGAGGATAGTATGGCTAGAACAAAACGTGGAGTTGTAAGTAGAGCTAAACACAAAAAAGTTTTAAAATCAGTCAAAGGCCAATTCGGCAGAAGAAAAAATACTATTAGAATGGCTCGTCAAGCCATGGAAAAAGCAATGCAATATGCTTATCGAGATAGAAAAGCAAAAAAAAGAGAATTTAGATCTCTTTGGATACAAAGAATAAATGCTGGAGTGAGAGCAGAAGGCCTTACATACGCAAAATTTATTAATGGTTTGGCAAAATCTAAAATTAAATTAGATAGAAAAGTTTTAGCTGAATTAGCCTATAACAATCCAGAAGCCTTTAAATCAGTAGTAAAAAAAGTTCAATCTTCCCTTAGTTAAAAGGGCCTTTGATTTAACTCAAACTTAATATAAAAAATCAGTTACACCATGAGTGATTTGGAAAAAATAAATTCTATTTTCAACGCAAAAATTGACTCAGTCAAAACTAAGGAAGATTTGCAAAATATTAAAACTGAGTTTTTTGGGAAAAATGGTCAAATCACACAACAGTTCAAAACATTAGGTTTATTAGACGCGGAAAAAAGAAAAGAGTTTGCATCCAACCTAAATAAAATTAAAGATGATTTAACAAATCAAATTGAACAAAAAAATTTTGAAATTGAAAATCTAGAAATTAGTGAAAAATTAAAAAATGAAAAAGTAGATATAACCTTACCAATCAGACCGTTTCAACAAGGAAAAATACATCCGGTCTCCCAAGTGATAGATGAAATCTCGTCGATATTCTCAGAAATCGGATTTTCAGTTGCAGAAGGACCAGACGTAGAAACAGAATACAACAATTTCACTGCCCTTAATACTCCAGAAGATCATCCCGCAAGAGATATGCATGACACTTTTTATTTAGAAAAAGATAAAAAGTTGTTATTAAGAACACATACCTCACCAGTTCAAATCAGAACAATGATAAATGGGAAAGCACCATTTAAAATTATTGTCCCAGGAAGAACTTATCGTTGTGATAGCGACCAGACCCATGCTCCAATGTTTCATCAATTAGAAGGCCTTCACATAGATAAAAATATTACTATGGGACACCTTAAAGGATGCTTAGATTATTTTATTAAAGAATTTTTTGAGGTTAAAAATGTAAAAATGAGATTTCGACCAAGTCATTTTCCATTCACAGAGCCTTCAGCAGAAGTTGATATTGGTTATAGAATTGAAAACAAAAAAATGGTTATTGGAGAAGGTGATAAGTGGTTAGAAATTTTAGGATGCGGTATGGTTCATCCAAATGTGCTAAAAAATGTAAAAGTTGATCCAAAAAAATATCAAGGTTATGCATTTGGGATAGGAATAGATCGGCTTGCAATGCTTAAATACGGCATTAATGATCTAAGAGCATTTTTTGAAACAGACTATCGTTGGTTAAGTCATTTTGGCTTTGATCCTTTAGATGTTCCGACAAACTATAGAGGGTTGAGTAAATGATAGTTACAATACCTTGGTTAAAAAAACATCTTCAAACTAAGGCTAGCGAAGCCGAGATAATTGATAAACTTACAAATATTGGTTTAGAGGTAGAAGGAATAAAGGAAAATCAGGGAAATCTTTCAGAATTTAAAATTGCAAAAATTTTAAAAGTCGAAAAACACCCAAACGCAGACAAATTAAAAGTTTGTGATGTAAATGTTGGCGGCAAAAAAACGTTACAGGTTGTGTGCGGAGCTCCAAATGCTAGAGAGGGTTTAATAACTATCTATGCTCCACCCGGAGCGACAATTCCCAAAACAAAACTTTTGCTAAAGGTTGTTAAAATAAGAGGTATTGAGTCAAGTGGCATGTTGTGTTCCCCGAGTGAACTAAATATTTCGAATGAAAGTGATGGTATCATAGAGTTAAAAAATAAAGGGAGTGAAATTGGAAAAAGCTACTTTAAAAATAAATCTGAAAAAGCAATAGATATTTCAATTACGCCTAACAGAGCTGATTGTTTAGGCATTAGAGGAATAGCAAGGGATTTGTCAGCAACTGGAATTGGAAAATTATTGC
>CACAWY010000006.1 GCA_902536385.1 uncultured Pelagibacteraceae bacterium | reverse complement strand
AAAAAAAACTTTAGAATAATTTTAGTTACAAGATCAGCTTTTCAAAACAACCACTTAAAAACACAGGCTACACCAGGAGCTATTGAATTATTAGAATGGAATACTGAAAATTTTAGTGAAATAGAACAAGCGATAAAAAATTCAGATATAGTAATAAATTTAGTAGGAATATTATATGAAACAAGGAAACAAAAATTTTACAAATTACATGTAAAACTTCCTGAGGCTATCGCTAAAATTTGTGCTAAGTCAAGTGTTGAAAAACTAATTCATGTTTCTGCAATCGGAAGTTCAAATGAAAGTCGATCTTTATATCAACAATCAAAATTTAAAGGTGAATTAAGTACTTTAAATAATTTTCAAAATACTGTTATAATAAGACCTAGTGTTGTGGTTGGTCCTCCTCCTGAAAACTTTACAAATTTATTTGCAAAGCTAAGTTTTTTTCCAGTAATACCAATTCCGAATTTAAGTTACAGATTTCAACCAATATTAGTTACTGACGTAGTTAAGGCAATAGTTCAAGCAATTGAAACTAAAAATAATTTTAGTAAAATTTATGAGGTAGGTGGTCCAAAGATTTTTACTTTTAAAGAGATAATTCAATCTATTATGCACACGATTGGTAAAAAAAGATTGATAATTCAGATGCCTATGCCTATTGCAAAAATTCAAAGCACAATATTTGATTTATTGCCTTTTCCACCTCTACTTACTCGAGATCAAGTTGAGATACTATCGGAGCAAGATAATGTTGTCTCAAATAATCATTTAACTCTAAATGATTTAAATATTACACCATCAGATATAGAAAAAGCTATGGGCAAGTGGCTTGTACGTTTTCGTGATCGTGGACAGTTTTCCTTGGAGAAACCTAATGAAAAATCTTAGTTTATTATCAGGATATATATATTTAATTATTGCAATAATTACTGGAATTGCTGCAAATGGGTTTTTAAAAACTACTGAAAGTTTTACAAAAATTTATCCATCTATTTTTTGTGTGACCAGTATTCTTATTTGTTTATTTTGTTTATCAAAATCGATGAGCATTATTCCCGTATCAACCACATATGCTTCATACGGAGCTTTAACTATTACAGCAGTAACTTTATTTGGTATTTTTAAGTACAATCAAATTCCTAACCTACTTGGAACATTAGGCTTAATTTTAATTGTTTTTGGAGTAGTGCTTCTGAACGTTTTTGGCAAAGTAAAATAAAACCTCAGGTAGAAATTAATTTTTTTTAACCGACTCCTCTTTATATATAATTTGTGCTAGCTTTTTTCTTTTTAAAGAAAACGGGGGAAATAAAAATGAAAACAATAAAAGCAATAATTGCTTCGTTAGCTCTTTTCGCAATGTTTGCGGGAACTTCGCTCCAAGCAAAAGTAGAGATACAATGGTGGCATGCTTTTGGTGGAAGACTTGGTGAATTACTTGACGAACAAGTAAACAAGTTTAACGCAAGCCAAAACAAATACACTGTTGTTCATACTCGAAAAGGAAACTATTCAGAAACTCTTAACGCAGGAATAGCTGCATTTAGAGCCGGACAACACCCAAACTTACTCATGGTGTTCGAAGTTGGCACCGCATCACTCATGGCTGCTGAGGGAGCTTACGTTCCTATGTACCAACTTATGAAGGACGCTGGTCAAAGTTTCAATCCTAAAGGATTTGTATCGGCGGTAAGTGGTTACTACACTACTACAGACGGTAAAATGCTCTCTATGCCATATAACTCATCAACGCCTGTTCTTTGGGTAAATAAAGACCTAATGAAAAAAGCAGGTTTAGATCCAGAAATGGATTTAAGTACTTGGAAAAGAGTTGGAAATGCACTTGATGCAGCAAAAGCTAAGGGAATTGATATGCCATTTTGCACTTGCTGGCACTCATGGGTGCATTTAGAAAATTTTTCAGCGTATCACAACATACCATTTGCAACTAAAGCTAATGGATTTGCTGGTTTAGACACTGAGTTGGCATTTAACAGCCCAGTTCATATCAAGCACATTCAAACTTTAGGTAAATGGGCTCAAGAAGGTAAATTTAAATATATGGGTAGAAGAAATGAAGCTGGTAAAAATTTTAGAGCCGGTGAATGTATGTTAATGACAGAGTCTTCTGCTGGCTATGCTGGTATCAAAAAAGAAGCAAAATTCGAATTTGGTATTAGACACCTACCTTACTACGGAGCAACTGAAGCGCCTCAAAACACAATTATTGGTGGTTCATCTCTATGGGCATTATCTGGAAAATCTAAAGAAGAGAACAAAGCAACAGCCGCGTTCTTAGCTTTCTTATCTAAAACTGATATTCAAGCTAAGTGGCACCAAGATACGGGTTATTTAGGTGTAACAACTGCTGCTGCTAAAAAAACTAAAAGTTCAGGTTTCTATAAAGCAAATCCTGGAACTGATTTAGCCGGAATACAGATGATGAGAAATAAAGTTACTCAAAACTCTAAAGGCTTACGTCTTGGATCTTTTGATCAGATAAGAGGTATTATCGATGAAGAGATGGAAGGAGTTTACAGCGGTAAGAAAACTGCTCAAGTAGCTTTAGACAGCGCTGTAAGAAGAGGTAACGTTCTTTTAAGAAGGTTTGAAAGAGCAAATAAATAAATCAATTTAATTTACTAGGGGCGAAAGCCCCTAGTATCATTCTTAAGATCAAATGGAAAAAAGAGTTTTTTTTAAAGGCTGGTGGTTACCAGCACTACTAGTTGCACCTCAACTACTGATTTCTTTTGTTTTCTTTTTTTATCCTTCAGGCCAAGCCATTTGGAATTCTTTATTTTTACCAGATCCATTTGGATTAAAAACAGAATTTGTTGGTTTAGATAATTTTAGATTTTTATTATCTGACCCCTATTATTTAGCAAGTTTTAAAACGACAGTTATTTTCTCAACTGCAGTATCAGTTTCTTCAATGGCTCTAGGTTTATACTTAGCAGCATTAGCCGATAGATTAATTAAAGGCGCAGGCGTTTATCAAACATTATTAATTTGGCCTTACGCTATAGCACCAGCTATTGCAGGTGTTCTATGGTTATTTATGTTCAATGGAAATATTGGTTTAGCTTCTTATTATCTTAAAGCTTTAGGCTATGAATGGAACCATACTTTAAAAGGTGATCAAGCGATGTTTCTAGTTATTTTAGCTTCATCCTGGGGAAGAATTAGTTATAACTTTTTATTTTTTTTAGCAGGACTACAAGCTATTCCAAAATCAATTATTGAAGCTGCAGCAATAGATGGAGCTAGTTTTTGGAAAAGATTTGGTACAATTGTAATACCTCTACTTTCACCCATTACATTCTTTTTATTAGTAGTAAATATTGTCTACGCTTTCTTTGATACTTTTGGAGTAATACATACAATCACTTCAGGCGGACCTGAACAATCGACCACCATTCTTGTATATAAAGTATTCTCTGATGGATTTGTGAGCCAAGATCTAGGATCAAGTGCAGCTCAGTCTGTAATCCTACTAGTTTTAGTCGGAATTTTAACCGTCATTCAATTTAAATATATAGAGAGAAAGGTGCATTATTAATGGTTGAGAAAAAGAAATCTGGATACTGGTTAACCCACCTTGGTTTAATTCTTGGGGTATTATTCATTTTCTTTCCAGTGTGGCTTACTTTTGTTGCATCCACGGTAACACAAGATGCAATTATTTATCCTCCACTACCAATGTTACCGGGAACAGAGTTTTTTGAAAATTATGCAAATGCTTTATTTAGAGGTTCACCAGAGGGATACGGGGCTAAAGTTCCTGTAATAAAGATGATGATGAACTCTGCAATCATGGCAATAGGTATTACAGTTGGCAAAATAATTATCTCACTATTGTCAGCTTTTGCTTTTGTTTATTTTAGATTTCCATTCAGAAATTTATGTTTTTGGTTAATATTTATAACTCTAATGCTTCCAGTAGAAGTAAGAATAGTACCGACTTATGAAGTTGTTGCAAATTTAAATCTACTTAATTCTTACACAGGATTGATCTTCCCATTGATTGCATCAGCTACAGCAACTTTTTTATTTAGACAATTTTTTATGACCATACCTGATGAAATGGTTGAAGCAGCTAGAATGGACGGATGTAGTCCAATGCGTTTCTTTTTTGATATATTAGTTCCAATTAGTAAAACTAATATTGCAGCTTTATTTGTTATTTTATTTATTTTTGGTTGGAACCAATATTTATGGCCACTATTAATGACGACCGATCCTGACATGAGAACTATTGTGATGGCTATTGATTCAATGATACCTACAGGTGATGATTATGCACACTGGCCAACGGTTATGGCAACAGCAATGTTAGCAATGGTACCACCAGTAATAGTAGTAATAAGTATGCAAAAGTTTTTTGTTAAAGGGTTATTAGAAAGCGATAAATAATGTCTCAAATTAGCTTACAAAATTTAAAGAAATCTTTCGGAAAAACGCAGGTTATTCACGATCTGAGTATTGATGTTAAAGATGGTGAGCTGATTGTAATAGTTGGACCATCAGGTTGCGGAAAATCAACTTTATTAAGAATGGTGGCAGGCTTAGAAGATGCTAATGAAGGAAATATTTTAATTGATAATAAAAAAGTAAACGAGCTTGAACCCATGGAGCGAAATATTGCAATGGTATTTCAAAATTACGCTCTTTATCCTCATATGACTGTTTTTGGTAACATGGCCTATGGTTTAAAAATTGCAAAAGTGCCAAAAGAAGAAATTGAGTCTAGAGTTCAAAAAGCTGCTGAAATTTTAGAGCTTGGAGAATTATTAGAGAGAAAACCCAATCAATTATCTGGTGGACAAAGACAAAGAGTTGCTATGGGAAGAGCCATTGTTAGAAACCCCGTAGCTTTTTTATTTGATGAACCTTTATCAAACCTTGATGCCAAATTAAGAGTTCAAATGAGATTAGAGATTAAAAAACTTCAAACTCAATTAAAAACTACCTCTCTTTATGTAACACATGATCAAGTTGAAGCCATGACTTTAGCTGATCGAATGATTGTAATGAACGAAGGTAATGTGGAACATATTGGAACCCCTTTAGAAGTATATACAAAACCTAAAACTTTATTCACGGCTCAATTTATCGGAAGTCCTGCAATGAATATTTTAAAAGGTAATTGTGGAGGTAACAAATTGATTTTGGCAAACAAAGCTTCACTTTCAGTGAATTCAAAATTTAATGGACCTGTTAATATAGGTATGCGACCTGAAGATTTTGAATTAGATCAAAATGGTCCAATCAAGTTAAAAGTTGAACTTGTAGAGCTGATCGGAGCTAATACACTTATTCATGGTAAACTTGAAAATAGTAATGAAATTTTAGTTGCAAGTATCTCAGGTGTTGTTAAAGAAGATACTATTGGAAAAAATATTAATCTTTCCATTCAAGATGACAAACTACACCTGTTTGATACTAATACTGATTTGAGGATTAATTGATCAATCCATTTTTAACGAAACCTAACTACATAAGAATTTACGGCCACAGAGGAGCTAGAGGTGATATTGTTGAAAACTCAATCTCTGGTTTTAAATATACTTTTGATCTTGGTATCAAAGCTGTTGAGTTTGATGTTGTAATTTCAAAGGATAATATTCCAACAATATTTCATGATTACAGATTAAATCCTGATTTAGTTAAAGATGCTTCAGGGAACTGGATCACAGATAAAAGCATGAAATTAGTAGAACTCACTTATGAAGAAATTAGCAAGTATACTATTGGAAGTGTAAAGCCCGAAACAAAGTACGCAAAAAGATTTAAAAATCAAAAACCTATTACAGGTGAAAAAATACCAAAATTAACTGATTTCTTTAAATTAGTGACGGAAGATAAATATAAAGATGTATTTTTAAATTTAGAAATTAAATCAACTCCAACACAAGAAAATGTAACACCAGATCCAGAGAAAATGGTTTCCTTAGTCCTTAAAGATATTAAGGATTTTAAACTTGAGGATAGAACTTTAATCACTTCTTATGATTTTAGAATTTTGTATGCTCTTAAAAAACAAAACCCAAATATACTAAGAGGATTTATTACTCTACAACAAGGACTTTCAATAACTAAAAAGAATATTTACGAGAACTCTCCATGGATGGTTAAAAATTATCCTTTGGAAGAATTATTTTTGCTACCAAATATTATTAAATCGCTAGAGGGACATGTGTGGAGTGTTTTCTACCGTGATGTGACTAAACAAAATGTAGAATTAGCACACAAACATGGTTTAGCTACTTGTGTTTGGACAGTGAACAGAGAACAAGATATTATTAGAATGATCGAGTACGGAGTTGATGGAATTATCACTGACTATCCAAAAAAAGTTCAAGAAATTTGTAAATCTAAAAATATCTCTTGGTTTTAAGCCTGAAAACTTGAAAAAATATTTATCATCGTGTAAATAATCTCATGGCAAAAAAAAAATATCAAAGAAATTGGTTAGAGAGAAAACTTGATGAATATAACCATACAATGGAGCTTATTAGAACTATTTTACCTTTCTTAATTCTACTGCTACAAATTTACATACTAACAAAACTCATTTAACACTTAGCCAAATATCAGCTATAATCTAAAGATGACTTTGTTGTTTTTATCACTAGCAGGCATCATTGCAATCATTGTTATTCTTGTATCGGCGAAATTTATTAAAGCAGGGTTTGATGCTAGAGGTGAGGTTAAAGAGGAACAAAGAAAAGAGCAACTCAAGCAAGAAGACGAAGAAATTTTAGATAAATTAAAAGAAAAAAACCTATCTCCTGAAGACCTTAAAAAAATTTATGAAGATCTTCAGAAGAAAAAATAGTCTTGATTATTAAAATAATCCTCTAGGAATTATAAAGTAATGTATCGCAAGCACGATTGCTACCGAAACACTTAATCCAAATATCATTTTAACAAAGTCTTTTCCAATTAGTGGGAAGACATATTTGAATTTATAATCCTTGTTCATAGTTGAAATTGCCAACTCTCTTCCACACAATAAGCCTACGAACACCCATGTCGTTGACATTGGTAAATCATTCAACTCTTTGAAGTAGAAAAGAACTGCAGCATAAATCACGTTGATGATCGTTGCTGATCGAGCATATCTCGTTCCAGTTTTTTCTAATACAACCTGTTGTATCGAGCCACCTCTAATATAGAAGATATAAAAAAGAAGAACGGTAAAGTATGTTATTACAATTAAAAGTAATGAAAAATCTAATTGTCTGGGTAAGTACACAGCAATGTTTGCAACATCATGTGATAACCAAACCCACCATAACCAGCCTGAAGATACCCAAACTGAATTTCGCCAAAAAGCAATCCATTTATCTCCTTTAACTTCATCAAGTTTCTCATTAATAAATTTAGAAACTGCAATCCAACAGAAGTAAGCAACTGTTGCCGCTATACCATAACCTACAATACTTTTTACAAGCATTTTTTCTAAAACAACTGTTGAGGCAAAGGCAGATAAAACTAAAAAAGTTGTAGATACTGGAATACCTATTCTTGTTAGTGCCAATAGAATTGCAGGAGCGACTGCGTGGTACCATTGAATTTCTTGGAAAGGTATTCTTGTTAATCTTCCGTAAGAAATATCTCCATCATAACTGTACCAACCCCATGTTATTGCAACAATCATTACTAGTGATGCTGCACTTGCGAGCGTGTACCATTTAAACCATTTTTGCTTTGAGGCAATAAAAGTTCCTAATGTTTGTATAGAGTCGTTAGCGATTACACTATAACCTGCTAATCCGAACCCTACAATCGTGTATACTAAACTAAGTTCCATATTATTTCCTTTTTGTCATTTTTTTATTGTTATTCTTGACATCCGAATCGTCATACTTAATAGAACTTTTAAAGGATGTTAAAAATTAATCTAGTAAAGAATTTATTAATTTTTTTTTTGAAAAGGGCTTGGATCGCTTATAAAAATTATTTGACTAATTGCAAATTAATTTTCTTTTATTAAGAATAATTATCTTAAAAATTTAATAACATTATATTTCAAAAAATTTAATCAAAATTAAACTAGTTTCACGTGTTCATTTCACGGGATTATTTTTTGAAAAAAATTTTCTGAATTATAAATAAAGCTAAAAAAGCACCAATAATTTCTGCAACTATGTAAGTAGGTGTATTTAAATAGTTTATACCTGTAAATGTATCAGTGAAAGTTCTAGCTAATGCAACCGCAGGGTTAGCAAAAGAAGTTGATGAAGTAAACCAATACCCAGCAGTAATATAAGTTGCAACGGATGCAGCAACTGCAACAGTTCCATTTTTTAGTGAACCAAAAATTATAAAAATTAAACCAAAAGTTGCTATAACTTCTGCAATAAAAATATTAAACCCTGGTCTAGCTTTGCTTGATAATTCTATAAAGGGTAAATCAAACATGAAATTTGCGAGCATTACTCCCAATAAACATCCTAAAATTTGGGCACTTATATAAGTAAAAATTAAGTCTTTTTTAATTTTTTTTGTGAAATACATTGTCATTGTAACAACAGGATTAAAGTGAGCTCCAGAAATATTTGCAATTGAATTTATTAAAACAAATAATCCTGCGCCAGTTGCAATAGTATTAGCTAATAACATGACGGCAAAGTCTCTAGTCAAATTTTGAGCCATTATCCCAGAACCAACTATGATCATGACTAAAAAAGCACTACCTATAAATTCACCTATAAATATTCTATTTTTCATTGAAGTAACAATTGATAGAATCCTATTAAAAATAAAGGAATTTGTAATCCGAAGTTTGTAAGAATAGCTTTATCTTTTGATAAAAAACCAGCTATCGTCCAACCTACAACTCCTGCGCCATGGAACATTATATTTACTGGATAAATATTTAAGTTAGTTAATAGTATTCCCGTTAAGACTAAAAAAGTGCTTAACCACTTAAGGTATTTTTTAATAAATTCCATTTACGTTTGAATTACCCTGAGGCCTTAACTTTTTTCTCGATAAATTCTGGAATCTCATCACCAAGATCATCGTCTTTTTGATTTTTAGGTTGAAAGGCATACAAAACATGAAGTTTGCAATAAGGAAAATCTCCTTCAGGTTTTCTACCGCAAAAATAGAATTTCTCCTCATTAGGATGACCTATAGGCCACTTGCACGTTTCATCAGTAAGCTCTTCAAGTGATTTAGGGTTTTCTGGCTCGAAGTTTTTATCTAATAAAATTGATTGAAATTTAGCTTTTCTTGATGTTGGCGCTGGCCCTCTTCTAATCTGCTTATTATCATTGGTTCTAGGTGAATTTGATTGCTTAGAAGGCGCTCTAGCTTCTAAATTTAACCTATGAGCTTTTCCAATTACTGCGTTTCTAGTGGTGTCACCTAATGCTTCGGCTATCTGACTTGCAGTATGCCCTTTAGACCAGAGTTCTTTTAATTTAGCGACTTTTTCTTCTGTCCAACTCATAGTATATAATTACAATATTTAGTAATTATTTAAAACTTAGGGCATAATATTGGGGTTTAAAACATTAAAACGCATCAAAGCTGTGAGTAGATTTAGTTTTGCACAGTTTTTTTAATAACAGGTTATAAGACTATCAATGGTTGAAATTTCGAAAAAATATAAAATTGGAAAAAGAAGATTTGGATTAGTTAACTGGTACGGAACATGGACTTTATATAAAAAAGAAGTTCTAAGATTCTTAATTGTGTGGATACAAACTATTTTTTCTCCACTAATTTCATCTTTACTCTTTTTACTTGTTTTATCTTTAGCTATTGGAACAGATAGAGGGGAAGTTCTTGGAGTTCCTTTTATAACTTTTTTAGCGCCTGGGTTGATTTCTATGCAAGTAATTCAGCAATCTTTTTCTCATTCCTCATCATCCTTTATGATTAAAAAAATTGATGGAACTATAGTTGATTTATTATTCGCTCCCTTGTCTGCTGGAGAAGTTACCATCTCAGTTTCTCTTGCGGCGGTAACAAGAAGTGTATTAATTGGAATAGTTTCAATTATTGTATTTAAATTAATTTTAGATATTGAAATAAAAAACTATTTAACGCTCATAGCCTTTACGTTACTTTCTTCTTTTGTTTTGGGAAACATAGGAATAATTGCTGGACTATGGGCTGAAAAATTCGATCATATGGCAACAGTCACTAATTTTGTAATAGTGCCATTATCTTTCTTATCAGGCACTTTTTATTCAATAGAAAGACTTCCTGACTTTTTGCAAGCAGTAAGTAAAGTTAATCCATTTTTTTATATGATTGATGGTTTTAGATACAGTTTTATTGGCACTTCAGACGGTTCAATCTCTATTGGTTTGATATATTTAACTACCTTAAGCTTTGTTAGCTGGCTTGTTTGTTATTTATTGTATAAAAAAGGTTATAAAATAAAATCATGAGTAAAATTTTAAATACTTATAACAGAAAGAAAATCTCTTTTTCCAAGGGAAAAGGAAGTTTCTTGTATGCAACTAATGGAAAGAAATATTTAGATTTTGTCCAAGGGATTGCTGTAAACTGTCTTGGCCATGCCAATGACCATTTAATTAGATCAATAAATAAGCAATCTAAAAAATTATGGCACGTTTCAAACGTGTTTACTATCCCTGAGCAAGAGAGATTGGCAAAAAGATTAGCCCAAAAAACATTTGCTGATTATGTAACTTTTCAAAATTCTGGTGCTGAAGCAACAGAGGCAGCTATTAAATTTGCTAGAAGATATTTTTATTCAAAAGGTCAACCAAGAAAAAATAGAGTTCTTTGCATTAATAATAGTTTCCATGGAAGAACTATCGCAGCTATTTTTGCCAGTAATAGTAAAAAAGCTATTGAAGGTTTTAAACCTAAAGTAGACGGCTTTGATCATTTTAATTTTGGTGATCACAAAGGTTTAGAAAAAGCGATAACCAGCAGGACTGCTGCTATTATGGTTGAGACAATTATGGGTGAAGGGGGCATTAAAGTTATTCCAGATATTTGTCTAAAGGGTCTTAGAAAAATATGTAATAAGAAAAAAATTTTGTTAATTCTTGATGAAGTACAATGTGGTATTGGAAGAAGCGGTAAATTTTTAGCTTTTGAATATGCAAAAATCAAACCTGATATTGTTCCAATAGCAAAAGGAATTGGCGGAGGTTTTCCAATAGGTGCAGTTTTAGTTAACAAGAAAGTTGCCTCAGGTATGAGACCGGGAACCCATGGATCAACGTTTGGAGGAAACCCTTTAGCAATGAGCGCTGGAAATGCAGTTATGGATGTAATATTTAAAAAAGGTTTTTTAAATAATGTAAGTAAAAATGGAAAATATTTTTTAAATCAACTAGATAAAATTAAAAATAAGTATCCTAAGATTATAAAAGAAGTCAGAGGTAAAGGACTACTTATTGGACTTTGTCTTTATGTTAATCATGCTAAATTCATACAAAAGCTTTTAGACAATAATTTACTTACTGTAAGAGCAGCTGAAAATGTTGTCAGACTTTTGCCTCCTTTAAATGTCACAAAGAGTGAAATAAATTTAGGATTAAAAATAATTGAAAAAGTTTGTAAGAAATTCAGATGAAAAATTTCATAAATATCTCTGACTGTTCCTCAGAGGAACTAAGAGAGATAATTGAAGAAGCGAAAAAGAGAAAGAATAATAGAACTGGTTTAAATAAATCTGCAGCAGATAACGATAAACCCTTTGACGGAAAAACAATGGCAATGATTTTTGAAAAACCATCTACAAGAACAAGAATGTCTTTTGATATTGCTGTTAAACAATTAGGTGGATCATCAATTATTTTAAATCCAGATGGTATACATTATGGAAAAGGTGATGAAACTTTAAGAGATACAGCAAAGGTTTTAACTGAGTATGTGGATATAGTAATGCTGAGAACTTCATCTCATAAAAA
Source organism: uncultured Pelagibacteraceae bacterium (assembly GCA_902536385.1). Lineage (GTDB taxonomy): Bacteria > Pseudomonadota > Alphaproteobacteria > Pelagibacterales > Pelagibacteraceae > Pelagilacustribacter. The sequence continues at coordinate 52,852 of CACAWY010000006.1, read as the reverse complement.
TCTTGAGGAATTTGGTAAATATTTAGATATTCCTATTATCAACGGTCTTTCAGATTTAAGTCATCCATGTCAAATTATGTCTGACGTTTTAACTTATGAAGAAAGTAATGGCACAATAGAAGGTAAGACAATTTCATGGTTAGGTGATGGAAATAATAATATGTCTAACTCTCTCATTGAGGCTGCAGGAAAATTTAATTTTAAAGTAATCATTGGGTGTCCTAAAAAATATTCTCCAAATAAAAAGATATTAAGTTGGGCAAAAAAAAATAAAGTAAATTTAACAATTACAACTAAACCTTTAGAAGCTGTTAAGAATTCGGACTGCATAATGACAGATAAATGGATATCAATGAACGATAAAGTAAATAAATCAGCAAAAAAGAAAATATTAAAACCTTATCAAGTAAACAAAAAATTAATGAATAAAGCTAATGTAAATGCGATATTTATGCATTGTCTACCTGTTGGTAGAGGTGAAGAAGTTACTGATGATGTTATTGATGGAAACCAATCAGTAGTTTGGAGGCAAGCCTTGAACAGAGTGCATGCTCAAAAAAGTATTATCAAATGGTGTCTGGACTAAGGTAAAGGTTTTGGATTTTCACCTTTTGAATTCATGTACAAAATAACCGAAGCTCTATCTTTTTCTTTTCTTAATCCAGCAAAAGCCATTTTAGTTCCCTTGATGTATGCTTGTGGTTTGATTAAATAGCTGTTCATCTCTTCAAATGTCCATTCCTTACCGTAGGCAATCATTGCTTTGGAGTATTTATAATCGTTAACGGATCCAGCAGTTCTTCCTATTACACTCCATAAGTTTGGACCAATCATATTCTTTCCACCTGCAGCTATTTGATGACATGCACTGCATTTTTTAAAAACTTTTTCTCCATGTGCTAAATCTCCCATTGCCAAAAGAGCTTTAATATCAACCACTGCAGCTACTACTTCTTTTTTTTCATCTAGATTTGAAGCCGAGGCTGTTTCTAATCCTTCAACTTTATAAGCTGATATTTTTGGCTTATCTACATGGAATAATATGTCGGCGAATTTGCCTATACCTATTATAATTAAAGCGGTTAATAGAACTGCAGCTATTATTTTATTTATTTCAAAACTATCCATAATTTTGGTAAGTATTTTAGAGGTATAACACGAGTTATATAAAAAAAACTTAAAATTACCATATTATTTTGCGTCTTTGAGACGCATAATTATGAATAAAACTGCAATAATAATACCAACCAGATTAGACGCTCAAAGATTGCCAAACAAACCTTTGAAGCTTATTAACAATAAAGAGATGATACTTCACGTCATTGAAGCTGCAAAAAAATCATTAGGAGGTGAGGTTTTTGTAGCAACACCAGATCAAAAAATAATTGAATTAGTTAAAAATTATGGCGGAGAAGCTATAAAAACATCAATCGACCACCAAACAGGAACTGATAGAATTTTTGAAGTTTATAAAAACGCCTTAAAGGGGAGTCCAAGTATTATAGTCAACCTCCAGGGCGATATGCCAAATATTGAGCCAAAAGACATCAAAACTTTAATAAATTACATGAAGCAAAACAAATGTGATATTGGAACTTTAGCAAGTAGTCTCAATTCCTCTGCTGAACTTAACAACGAAAATATTGTTAAAGTTTTAGTAAAGGAAAAAATGAAGGTGGGAAATTTTATTGAGGCAATAGATTTTGTTAGAAAAAATCCTAAAACAGATTGTTTAATTTATCATCATATCGGAATTTATGCCTTTACTAGTAATGCTTTATTAAGATATGTAAACTTTAAAAGATCAAAGCTTGAAATTGAAAGGAAACTTGAGCAACTTAGAGCTATGGAAAATAAAATGTCAATTCATGTAGGTTACGTTGACTCTTCACCTTTAAGTGTAGATACAGAAAAAGATTTAATTAAAGTTAAAAAACTGATGGAAAAAAATGAATAAAAAAAAAATCGCAATACAAGGTGAACTTGGAGCTTATTCACACATTGCTGTTGAAAATTTATATAAAGGTGCTGAAATAAAAACTTGTACAACTTTTGAAGAAACATTTAAACAAGTTTATAAAGATCCAAGCTACCAGTTAGTTATTCCTATTGAAAATTCTTTAGCTGGAAGAGTTGCAGATATTCATTATCTTCTTACAAAGTATAAGCTACAAATTCATGGAGAATATTTCCAACCAGTAGAACATAATTTACTTTGTAAACAAGAAGCCAGTATTGATGATATCAAATTCGTTAGAAGTCATGCACAAGCTATCGGGCAATGCCAGAACTTAATTAATAAAAAAAAATTTAAACCAATAATTTCTGCTGATACTGCTGGTTCAGCAAAGGATTTAGCAGAGGGAGATGATAAATCAATAGCAGCTATTGCGTCAGAACTTTCGGCAAAAATATATGATTTAAAAATTTTAGAAAAAAATATTGAAGATGAGAAAGGAAATGTTACGCGCTTTTTAATAATGGGAAAAAGTATTCAACAACCTGAATTTAATAATAGCAAAAAATTTATAACAAGCTGTATATTTAGGGTCAAAAGCGAACCATCAGCACTTTACAAATGTTTAGGTGGTTTTGCCACCAATCAGGTAAATTTAACTAAACTAGAGAGCTTTTCGGTTAAAAATACTTTTGATCAAGCAAATTTTTATTTAGATTTAGAGGGTCATATAGAACAACCTGAAGTAAAAAAGGCTTTGGAGGAACTCGGATTTCATACTGAAACTTTAGATATATTGGGGGTTTATGAAGCCTCATCATTTAGACAAAAATAGTCCACAAAATTCAATTCTACTCTTGTAGTATTTAAATTTATCTTGATATAATCATACTGAGGTTGGCATCAGGTGGATGTTTCATAAACCCGGTCAGGTCTGAAAAGAAGCAGCCGTAGTGAAAATTTTTCAGGTTGTTGCCTGCCTCTTTTGAAATATAAATGACAAACAAAATTTTAGCACTTAAATATAGACCGCAAGAATTTAAAGATTTGATTGGCCAAGAAATAATGGCTCAAACTATTATCAATGCCATTAAACTTGGAAAAACTCCTAACGCTTATTTACTTACTGGTATTAGAGGTGTTGGAAAAACAACAACAGCAAGATTAATTGCTAAAGCCTTGAATTGTGAAAGCAATCTTAACTCAAAGTTAAAATGTTCAATTGATAAATTTTGTTCCTCTTGCCAACAAATTATTAATTCAAATCATATTGATATTTTAGAAATGGATGCTGCTTCAAAAACAGGTATAGACGATATAAGGGAACTAATTGAAAATTCAAAATATTCTCCTACAAGTGCTAAGTTTAAGATCTTTATAATTGATGAAGTTCATATGTTATCAAAACAAGCATTTAATGGTTTATTGAAGACACTAGAAGAACCACCACCAAGTTTAAAATTTATATTAGCTACAACTGAAGTAAGGAAAATTCCTGTAACAATATTATCTAGGTGTCAAAGGTTTGATTTAAAACGAGTTGCCACTGATCAAATAGTTGAACATTTAAAAAATATCTCTTTTAAAGAAAAAGGTAACATTTCAGATGATGCAATAAAGTTAATTGCAAAAAATTCGGAAGGGTCACTTAGAGATTCTATCTCGTTACTTGATAGAGCTTTAATTTCTCAATCAGTAGAAAATAACAAACAAATACAAGAGAATGATGTGAGAAAGATGCTTGGTCTCGCCGATAAAACAAGAGTAATTATGTTATTTAAAGATATTTTAAGCGGGAAAGAGAAAGAAGCAGTGCAAAATTTGAGAGAGCTTATCAATGATGGTCTAGATGCAAAAAACTTTCTTAATGATATTTTAGAGGTTTTATACTTATTTAGTAGAAGAATAAATTTAGGACCCATAGAAAAAGATATGTCAATTTCAGAAACAGAAACCTCTATGATTGAGCAGTTTTCGAAAAATATAGATATGCAAGATATAGGGTTGTTTTGGCAGTTCACTATTAAAACTATCGATGATCTTCGTATAGTAGGAAATGAAAACTTGACTCTGGAAATGTACATAATGCAATTAGTACATTTAAAAAATTTAAACGATCGAGATAACGCAAATGATAAAATAAATGAAGATATAGATATTCAAAAAAATTTATCAAATGGTGATGAAAATTTGCCAGAAACAAATCTGACTAACCAAATTAAAAATCAACTTAAAAATACTAATCAAATTAAAACAGAACCGATAAAGAAAGTTTCAAATCAAAATTTAAAATCAAAAATAGAAATTAAAAGTTTTCAAGATTTAATAAACATTGCTGATAATGAGCGAGAGATTGAATTAAAATATGATTTAGAGAGAAATGTTAAATTAGTTAGCTTTAATAGAGGAAGTATAGATATTAGTTTTAATCATAAGTTAAATGAAAATTTTATAAAAAATTTAACCGAGAAATTACTTAAATGGACTGGAGAAAGATGGATTATCTCCTTGAGTAAAAATTCACAAGCAAAAAGTATTTATGAACAAAATTTAGCAAGCAGAGATGAGCAAATAAGGGAATTCAAAAAAAGTCAAATAGCAAAAGAGATAGAAAAAGCTTTTCCTGACGCTAAACTCGAGGAAGTAAAGGAGGAAAAATAAATGAATAACTTTTCAGATATGCTTACAAAAGCAAAAGCAATGCAAGAAAAAATGAAAGAGGCACAAGATCAAATTAAAAGGATTGAGGTAGAGGGAGTGTCAGGGGGCAATCTCGTTAAAGTGAAACTTACTGGAGAGTATGAACTTAAATCAATTGAAATCACAGAGCCTGCTAAAAAAGAAAATCAGGAAATTATTAATGACTTAATAATTGCAGCTTATAATAATGCTAAAGAAAACTTAAAAAAAAAATCTGCAGAAGAATTATCTAAAGTTACAGGAGGTTTAAATCTGCCGTTAGATTTTAAATTACCCTTTTAATGGACAACGAAATTCCTGAAATCAATGAGCTTATAAAACAGTTTTCAAAACTACCTGGTTTAGGACCAAAGTCTGCTAAGAGGATAATCTTAAAATTAATTAACAACAAAGATAACATGGTGAAGCCTTTAGCTAAATCGTTAGCTCAAGTTTATAAAAAAGTAGTAAGATGCACAGACTGTGGAAATTTAAAAATAATTGATAAAATTTGTATTTGTTCCTCGGATAATTCCTACGATAAGATTTGTGTTGTAGAGAATTTAGCTGACATGTGGGTAATAGACTCAGCAAATATTTTTAAAGGTCACTTTCATATTCTTGGCGGCACTTTAAATTCAAACGAAAATTTTGAACAAAAAAATTTATTAATAGACTCTCTTTTAAAAAGAATAAAAAAAAATAATTTAAAAGAGGTGATTATAGCTACAAGTGCTACTGTAGAAGGTCAAACTACCGCTCATTATATTGAGGACACGATTAAAAACCATAAAATTAAGATTACAAAATTAGCTCAAGGCCTTCCAGTAGGGGGTGAAATAGAACAGCTAGACGATGGAACTTTATTTTCAGCTTTTAAAAACAGAGTTCCAGTGACAGATACTTAGATTAAAGCTTTTTTCTCCAGCCTTTTTTGATGAAGCAGTGGCTCTGTATAACCTGAAGGCTGAACTCTTCCTTTAAAAACTAAATCACATGCAGCTGAAAACGCTATAGATTTTTCAAAATCATTTGACATTTTTTTGTAATGAGGGTCATTTCTATTTTGTTCATCAACGATAGCAGCCATCTTTTTCATTACGTTCATAACTTGATCTTTACTGCAAATACCATGATGAAGCCAATTAGCAATATGTTGAGAAGATATTCGTAGAGTTGCGCGATCTTCCATTAATCCTATATTATTTATATCAGGAACTTTAGAACAACCAACTCCTTGATCAATCCATCTAACCACATAACCTAATATCCCCTGTGCATTATTTTCTAGCTCTCTATTTATATCTTCGACAGACCAGTTTGGTCTATCAGCTTTTGGTATTTCTAAAATATTTTCCACACTAGCTTTTTTTCTCAATTTTATTTTTTTTTGTTCATCGAATACACTAACTTTATGATAGTGAAGAGAATGTAAAGTTGCTGCAGTTGGAGATGGAACCCAAGCACAATTAGCTCCAGATTTTGGATGATTTATCTTTTGTTCCATCATATTAGCCATCTGATCAGGCATAGCCCACATTCCTTTACCGATTTGTGCTTTACCTGAAAAACCACAATTCAAACCTATATCAACATTCCAATTTTCATACGAATTCAGCCAAGTTGATTTCTTCATGTCCCCTTTAAAAATCATAGGCCCTGCCTCAAAAGATGTGTGCATCTCGTCTCCTGTTCTATCTAGGAAGCCAGTATTTATAAAAACAATTCTATTCTTTACCTGTCTTATACACTCTTTTAAATTGACCGTAGTTCTTCTTTCCTCATCCATTATACCAACTTTAATAGAATATTTTTTGATTCCTAAAGTGTCTTCAACTTTTTCAAATAAAGTGTTTGTAAATTTTACTTCTTCTGGTCCATGCATTTTTGGTTTAACTATATAAACAGATGCAGTCCTAGAATTTTTTTTATTTTTGAAATCATGTAAAGCACATAGTGATGATATAAATGCATCCATTATGCCCTCAGGAATTTCCGATCCATCTTTTAAAAGTATCGATGGGTTGGTCATTAAGTGACCAACATTTCTATTTAACAATAAAGCTCTTCCATGAAGAATAATTTTTTTTCCTTCTTTAGATGTGTAAGTTCTATCGGGATTTAATTTTCTTTTGATTGTTTTTCCATTCTTCTTAAAAGTTGATGTAAGATCACCTTTCATTAGCCCTAACCAATTTCGGTAGCATTTTACTTTATCAGAGGCATCAACAGCAGCCACAGAGTCTTCATTATCAACAATCGTCGACAATGCTGATTCTACCACTACATCCGATATTGAGGCTTTGTCAATTTCTCCAACAGGAGTACTTGGATTAATTAATAAATCGACGTGCAGATTATTATTTTTTATTAAAATTGAATTTGGATTATCTTTACTTCCATTGTATCCTATAAACTGGTCATTACTTTTAAGAAAGTATTTCTCAGAATTTGATAATAGAATAAGTTTTTCCTCTTCAACTTGAATTTTGGATATCTCTTTCCAGCTTTTACTTAGCAGTGGAAAACTTTCATCTAGAAAATCTCTAACATAATTTATAACTGTTTTGGCTCTTTTAGAATCCCAGTTTTTATCAAAATTTCCAGATATAACATCAGTTCCGTATAATGCATCATATAAACTCCCCCATCGGGCGTTGGCAGCATTTAGAGCGTATCTGGAATTATCAACTGGAACCACAAGTTGCGGACCCGCTATTGAAGATATTTCTTTATCCACATTGGAAGTTTGAATATCAAAGTCACTTTCCTCTCGCACTATATAGTTAATAGATTTTAAAAAATTTATATACTCAATTTTATTCAATTCCTTATCATTATTTGATTTATGCCAAGCATCTATCTTTTTTTGTATAATCTCCCTTTCTTCAATTAAATTCCGGTTTGTTGGACTAAGCGCATGCACAGCTTTTGAAAATTTATCCCAAAATTCCTCAGCCTTTATATTTGTTCCTGGAATAGCCTCGTTATTTATAAATTCAAACAAAGAAGAACTAATTTTAAGGCCATTTTTTTCTAACATTTTCATATCGTCGATCTTTACATTATTTCATAATATAATAATACTAGCATTATTGTATCATTTTATATGAAAAATTATTTAGATTTTGAAAAAGAAATAAAAGCTTTAGAACAAGAAGTCGATGGTTTGAAGAGTCCTTTTGGATCTGAAGGTATATCAGAAGTTGACACAAATAAAATAAAAACTACCCAATCAGAAATTAATCAAAAATTAGAGGAAATTTATTCAAATTTAAATAGTTGGCAAAAAACACAAGTTGCTAGACATGAGGATCGACCAAAAGCAAACTATTATATAAAAAAAATTTTTTCTCAATTTTCTTTACTTTCTGGAGATAGATATTTTGGTGATGATAAATCTGTAATTACTGGATTTGGTTTGATAGATAACAAATCAGTATTAATTATTGGTCAAGAAAAAGGTGAAGATTTAAACAGCAGGATAGAAAGAAATTTTGGAATGATGCGTCCAGAGGGATATAGAAAATGTATCAGATTAATGAAACTCGCTGATAGATTTCAAATACCAGTGATAAGTTTTATTGATACTCCAGGAGCTTACCCAGGTTTAGGAGCTGAACAAAGAGGTCAAGCTTCAGCAATAGCAAATTCAATAGAATGTTGTATGTCCTTAACTGTTCCAAACATTTCAATTATAATTGGAGAGGGTGGATCAGGCGGAGCTATTGCTTTAGCATCCTCGAATAAAGTTGTCATGCTTGAGAACTCTATTTACTCAGTGATTTCTCCAGAGGGATGTGCGTCAATACTCTGGCGTGATCCAAGTAAATCTTTACAAGCAGCTGAAGCAATGAAGTTAACTGCAAAAGATTTATTAAATTTAAAAATTATAGATGAAATAATTCCAGAACCGTTAGGTGGAGCACATAGAGATCCAGAAAGCATTGCAGCAGATATTAAACATTCAATAATAAAGAACTTGAAATTTTTTGAAACATTCAGCAAAGAAGAGGTTTATGAACACAGGAAATCAAAATTTCTTCAAATTGGAAGAGATCAAGGTTTTAGTAAATCAACTAATCTAAATGATGGTGGACTAAGTTACAAAGAGTCAATAATTGTAAAAATCAAATCACATATTATTCAAAATAAATATGTTTACTGTGGCCTTGGACTTACGGTATTTGCAAGCTTAATAGCGGTTTTATCTTAGAATTGTTGCAAAAAAACAATTGCGTCAAATATTATTATTCTACTATTGACTTTCACGAAGCAAATCTATTAAAGAGTTGCAAGACTTGCTTAAAGTTAGTCGAAGTTAATAATAATAAGGATAAAGTAAAATATGAGTACACTAAAAGGTAAAGTAAAGTGGTTCAATGGTACTAAAGGATATGGTTTCATTGAAAGAGAAGACAAAGAAAAAGACGTGTTCGTCCATTCTTCTGCTGTAAGAGAAGCTGGTTTAAAATATTTAAACGAGGGTGATGAGTTAACGTTTGAAGTGGAGAGCACAGAAAAAGGTCCTTCAGCAGTAAAACTGCAGAAAACATCTTAATCTAAATTTCCAAAATACTGATTGATGGGACAATGACTTTAGTTTTATACTATTTAAATTGTCCCGTTAATTTATCTTGAAATAGACACAATTATTTTCTACATAGTAACTATGATTATAAAAAAAGGATACAATTCAACATTAAGATCACATTCTCACAGAATGCACGCTAGGCTTTTGCTTAGCTTATAATCAAAAACATATAAATTTAATTAAAATTAATATAAAAATAATAGGGATGCAGCAGTAGCTCAGTTGGTTAGAGCACTAGTTTGTGGAACTAGGGGTCGGTGGTTCGAATCCACCCTGCTGTACCAAAAAATGACAAAAGAGAATAATAGCAAACCTTCGAAAGAGTTACCGTTAGGATTTGTAGACAGACAAGAAAAAGAATTACTTGTAAGAGATTTCATTATTTCCAATATAAAAGAAATAATGATCAAGTATGGTTTTAAATATCTTGAAACTCCAAGTTTTGAGTTTTCAGATAGTATTGGAAAATTTTTACCTGACAAAGAAAGACCAGACAAAGGTGTCTTTTCTTTTAAAGATGAAAATAAATGGCTATCTTTAAGATACGATCTAACTGCCCCGCTAGCAAGATATGTTGCAAAAAATTATTTAGAGATTCCTAAACCATTCAAAAGATATCAATTAGGAACAGTGTGGAGAAACGAGAAACCTGGACCAGGTAGATACAGAGAATTTTTACAATTTGACGCCGACTTTGTGGGAACAAATAATCTTCGCGCCGATGCCGAGTTATGTATTATGATTTCTGAAATTCTTGAAAGATCTGGTCTAAGTAAATCTGAGTATATAATCAAAATTTCATCAAGAAAAGTTACAGAAAATTTATTTAAAAAAATTAATCTAAATGATTCTAAACAGAAATTAACAATTTTAAGAGCTTTAGATAAACTAGACCGTTTGGGTTGGGAATCCGTTAAACAGTTATTAGGTGATGGTAGAAAAGATAAATCTGGCGATTACACAGAGGGCGCTAAACTAGGTTCTCAAAATATAGAAATTATTGAAACTGAGCTAAAAAAAAAATCACCAGAGACTGAAGATTTATTAGAAGTACTAAATATTTTTAATGATTATAAATTTACAAATTATGAATTTGATCCATCAGTAATTAGAGGCCTAGAATATTACACTGGTGTTATTTTTGAGGTCAATTTAAAATTTGATGTTAAAAATGATAAAGGCAAAACTATCCAATTCGGATCTATTGGAGGCGGAGGAAGATATGACAATTTAGTTAAAAGTTTTGGAAATTTTGATGCTCCTGCAACTGGTATTTCTATTGGATTAGATAGATTAGTGTACGCACTAATGCAAAAAAAAGATTTTAATCTCAAAGAATCAAAACCCGTGATTATTTGTGTTTTTGATAAAAATTTAATCAAAGAATATATAAATTTACAAAAGATTATAAGAAATGCTGGTATTAGTACTGAGATTTATCCTGGAGAAGGGAAGTTAAAAAAACAAATGGAATATGCAAATAAAATAAAATCACCAGCAGTAATTCTTTATGGTGAAGATGAAATTAAATCAGGCACACCAATCATAAGAGATTTAGTCTCTGGAATTGAAAAGTCAGTGGAAATTAAGGAGTTAGCAAGTGAGATCAAAAAAATTATCTGAGAAAATAATAAAAACTTTTAAAAGCAACGGTTTTGTTTTATCTGAACCAGAAGTATTACTAGATTCAGAATACATTATCCAAAGATCAGGTGAAAAGTTTAGAAGTTCAATGCTTACTTTCGAAAATGAAGATGGTAAAAGTATGTGCTTAAGACCGGATCTGACGGTAGCGTCGTGTATCAAATATTTGCAAAGTAAAACTGCATCAAGAATTTATTACTCGGGAAAAGCTTATAGGAGATCAAGTCAGAAGGGCTCAGATTTTGTAAACGATCAATTAGGAATTGAAATACTGGGCTCAAAGAATGAAGCCCAAGATGACTATAAAGTGATATGCACAATTTTGAATGCAGCCAAAAAAATTAAAAGAAAAAAAATTAAGATAAAGATTGGGGATATTAGTTTATTTAAAAGCTTGATTAATTCTCTTGATATGCCTGAGCGTTGGAAACTTAGGCTAATAAGACATTTTTGGAGACCCAAATACTTTGAGGAATTATTAAATAGATTGGAAAAAAATTCGGATATCGATGCAGAAAATTTCGATACAGATAAAAAAAGATTTTATGAAATGAAAAAAATGGATCAAGAAAAGAATATTGTAGGTCGCTCAATTTCAGAAATTTTGAAAAGATTTAATAAAAAAATTAAGGACCCAAGATCATTTAAAGAGGGAAAAAAAATAGTGAAAATTATTAGATCTTTTCTTAAAATAAATTGTAAATTATCTCAACTTAATAAGAAGTTAACAGATTTTTCAAAAAAAAATAAAATTAAAAGAAATATATTTAAAAATCTTAAATCTATTCAAAATTTAAAGAAAATAAAAAATGATATAAATTTTATTTCAAACTTTGGTAGAGAGATAGAATATTATACCGGAATAGTTTTTGAAATTTTGGTGGATGAGAAAGAAATTGCTAGAGGTGGACGATATGATGATTTACTTAAAAGCTTAGGTGCTAAAAAAAACATTCCTGCGGTAGGGGCTGCAATTAATCTTAAAAATATATGAAAAAAGAACTTACTATAGGTTTGCCTAGCAAAGGCAGATTAAAAGATAAAGCAATATCTTTTTTGGAGGAGAGTAATCTTAAAATATCTTTAAGTAATAAAGAGAGAAATTATTTTGCTAATATTGAAAATAAACCTTATATAAAAATTATTTTTTTACATGCTAAAGAAATTATTCAAAGACTAGGAGATGGCACTTTAGATATAGGGATATCTGGATTAGATTTATTACACGAGTCTAAAAAAAATTTACGCGATAAAATAAATATTGAGCGTAAACTTAATTTTGGAAATGCAAATTTAGTTGTCGCAGTCCCAGATGATTGGATTGATGTCCAAACTATTGCGGATCTTGAGGAAGTAGCTTTTGATATTAGATCAAAAAGAAATACTAGATTGAGAGTAGCTACAAAATATCCAAATTTAACAAATGATTTTCTAATTTCAAAAGGCGTAACCCAATATAAAATAATTCCTAGCCTTGGAGCGACTGAGACTTATCCTTTTATAGGCTCCTCTGAAATAATCACAGATATAAGTTCTACTGGAAAGACATTAAATGATAATAATTTGAGAGTGCTAAAAGATGGGATGATCTTAAAATCAACAGCATGTCTTCTAATTGCGAAAAAAAGCAAAAAGTTATCAAAAAAGTTATTTACAAATTAATTTTAATTTTACCAAGTTAAAATATTTTTATTTAAATCCACGAATTTACCATTAAGGGCCTCGCTAAAACTTAAAAGATTAATAATTTTAAGTGCCGCAAGATCTGGTTCTAAAATACCATTAGGATTCATTTTTGTTTTTACTTGACCTGGGCAAACAGAAAAAACGTTAACTTTATGTTGATTTTTTAAATCTATTGATAAGTTTTTTGAAAATGAATTCATTAAAGATTTTGTGCCTTTATAAATATAATTATGTCCTGAGGTATTATGTTCAGTACTTCCATATTGGCTACTGATGTTGATTATTGATTTAAGACTGCCCTGTTTAGAATACTTTAAAACTGTCTCACTAATTTTAATGATTGAAATTGCGTTGATATTAATTGCTTTATTAAAATTGTCATAGTCAATATCATTAAAATTTTGCCGATTCCCACCCCAAATACCAGCATTATTTATGATGATATTAATTGGTTTATCTGAAATGAAATCTTTAAATTTTTCAATATTTTCAATTTTACTTTGATCACAATTAAAAACTGTTAAATTCTTATTATTTAATTTTATTAAATTATCATTCCTTTCATTATAAGTCGCGAAAATTTTATTTCCAAATTTCAAAAATTTCTTTGTAAGGGCTAACCCTAATCCAGAGTTAGCTCCAGTTATTAATATATTTTGTTTTTCTATTTTTTGACTTACTTCCGAGTCTTTAATTTTAAATTTTTTTCTATAGATATAGTTTTTAATTATTCTTCTTAAACCCATTTGTAATTTATATCTTAAAAAAGATAAAAAAAAACCTCAGAAGTAAAACATCTGAGGTTTTTAATTTAAAATTTTTATTAGAGTAGATTACATACCCATTCCACCCATACCACCCATTCCACCCATACCGCCACCCATTGGAGGCATAGCTGGACTAGCATCTTTTTCTTCAGGTTTATCAGCAATCATTGCCTCGGTTGTTATTAATAATCCTGCTATTGAGGCAGCATCTTGCAACGCTGATCTTACAACTTTAGTTGGATCAATAATTCCCTTAGCGAACATATCTACATATTCTTCGTTCTGAGCATCATAACCTTGAGAAGACTTCTTACCTTCTAAAAGTTTACCAACTACTACAGAACCATCGACACCTGCGTTTGCTGTTATTTGTCTGATTGGTGCTTGTAAAGCCTTTTTAACAATCTCTACACCTGCTTTTTGATCATCACCTTTAACTTTTACACCATCTAAATCTTGAGCAGCGTAAAGTAAAGCGCAACCTCCACCGATTACAACACCTTCTTCTACTGCAGCTCTTGTCGCGTTAAGAGCATCTTCAACTCTATCTTTTCTTTCTTTAACCTCAACCTCTGTAGCACCACCGACTTTAATTACAGCAACACCACCAGCTAGCTTTGCTAATCTCTCTTGAAGTTTTTCTTTGTCGTAATCTGAAGTTGTCTCATTTATTTCAGATCTTATTTGATTACATCTAGCTTCAATATCTGATTTTTTTCCTTCACCAGCTACAATAGTACTATTCTCTTTGTCAATTTTAACTTTTTTACAAGAGCCAAGGTCGCCGATTTTGACGTTCTCCAATTTAATACCAAGATCTTCTGATATGACTTGGCCTCCAGTAAGAATCGCTATATCCTCTAACATTGCTTTTCTTCTATCACCAAAACCTGGGGCCTTTACTGCTACAACTTTAAGACCACCTCTTAATTTATTTACAACTAAAGTTGCTAAAGCTTCACCCTCAACATCTTCAGAAATTATCATTAATGGTCTATTAGCTTGCACAACTGACTCTAAAAGTGGAACCATTGGTTGTAAGTTAGTTAATTTTTTCTCAACTAAAAGAACTAAAGGATTTTCTAATTCAGTAATCATCTTTTCAGTATTTGTGACAAAATAAGGTGAAAGATATCCTCTATCAAATTGCATACCTTCAACTACATCCAACTCGGTTTCAACACCTTTTGCTTCTTCGACTGTAATAACTCCCTCATTACCAACCTTTTGCATTGCTTTTGAAATCATATCGCCAATTGACTTTTCACCGTTAGCTGAGATTGTTCCAACTTGTGCAACTTCTTCATTGGCTTTAACTTTTTTTGATGAAGTTTTTAATTTATTAATTACGTTTTCTACAGCCTTATCAATACCTCGCTTGATGTCCATTGGATTCATTCCTGCCGTAACATATTTTAAACCTTCATTAACTATAGCTTGAGTTAATATTGTAGCTGTTGTAGTTCCGTCACCTGCGTTATCATTTGTCTTGCTAGCAACTTCCTTAACCATCTGAGCTCCCATATTCTCAAATTTATCATCTAATTCTATCTCTTTAGCAACAGATACACCATCCTTTGTAGTTCTTGGGGCTCCATAAGATTTATCCATAACTACATTACGTCCTTTAGGACCCAATGTAACTTTGACAGCGTTAGCTAAAGTGTTAACACCTGTAAGCATCTTTGATCTCGCTTCAGTGTCAAATTTAATTATTTTTGCCATTTTATTTTCTCCTAAGTTTTATTTTTTACTTTTTGAAATTCCCATTATGTCTGACTCTTTCATAATGCTAAATTCTTTACCGTCTATTTTTACTTCAGTTCCAGACCATTTTCCGAAAAGAACTATATCTCCAACTTTTACGTCCATTGCAGAAACTTTACCATTTTCGTTTTTTGCCCCAGGTCCTACAGCTACAACCTCGCCTTCTTGAGGTTTTTCTTTAGCAGTATCTGGTATAATAATTCCGCCAGCAGTTTTTTCTTCACTGTCTAGCACTTTAATAAGTACACGATCGTGTAGAGGTCTAAATTTCATATATATTTTCTCCTATAATTTTGAATGTAGTGTTGATATGGTATGTTTTAATAAGATTTCAAGAGGCAAAAATCATTAAAAAAACCACTAAATACTATATTTATGAGCATTAAAAGGAGAGAAACAGTACATTGAAAGAACTTAACCACTTAGGAGACATATTCGAAAAATATGACACATTTGTAATAGACCTATGGGGAGTAATGCATAATGGTGTTACTCTTAATTTAAAAGCTATAGAGGCAGTAGATCAATTGAAAAAAAATTCAAAAAAAATAGTGTTTCTATCTAATGCACCTAGGCCAAGTTCAAAAGTCGTTAATTTTTTAATTCAAATGAAAATGGATAAAAAATACCTTGAGCATGTGATGACCTCGGGAGAAGCAGCAATGCAAGCAATAAATAATGGAAAATTTGGAAAAACATTTTACCATCTTGGACCAAGCAGAGATAATTCGGTATTTGAAAAAGTTAAAGATAATAAAACTGATCTTCAAAGTTGTGATTTTATTTTATGCACCGGATTGTTCGATAATTATGAAAATGATTTAAATTATTACAAAAAATTTTTATTAAAACATATCTCAAAAAAATTGGTTTGTACAAATCCAGACTTAATAGTTCACAGGGGCAGTGTTGAAGAACTCTGCGCAGGCTCAGTCGCAAAGGTTTTTGAAGATCTGGGAGGAGAGGTAGTTTATTTTGGCAAACCACATAAAGAAGTTTACAACATGTGCTTTGGATCAAATGAAAAGGTTTTAGCCATAGGTGACAATTTAAGAACAGATATTAAAGGTGCTAATAATTTAAAAATAGATTGTATTTTTATAACTGAAGGCGTTCATCGAAAAGAAATTGATAATTTCTCTGATATAAATAAGCTTTTAGAAAAATATAAAGTCAGTGCAAATTTTTTTCAAAAAGAATTAAAATGGTAAAATGAAAATTTACAAGAATCCAAATTTAAATCATAAACATTGTAATGGAGTTATAGCAATAGGTAATTTTGATGGACTGCATTTAGGTCATCAAAAAGTTATCAGCGAGGCAAAACAAACAGCTAAAAAAAACGGGATACCATGTGGTGTCATGACTTTTGAACCAGTGCCTGTAATGTTCTTTAATAAAAAAATTAAATATCATAGAATTAATTCTTTAGAACAAAAAAAGAGTCAACTTAAAAATTTTAAGCTAGATTTTTTTATTCAAATTAAATTTGATAAGAGGTTTTCATCTCTATCTGCAGAAGATTTTATTAAAAATATAGTTTTTAAAAAAACAAAATGTAAATATTTGTATGTTAGTAAAAATTTCAAGTTTGGTCATAAAAGACAAGGTAATATAGGAACTCTAAAAAAATTTGAAAAAAAATATGGATTTAAGAATATTATTACAAAGCCTTTAAAGAAAAATAATAAAATAATTTCTTCCACATTTATAAGAAAGAAAATTAGATTAGGTAAGATAGTAGAGGTAAATAAATTATTAGACCGTAATTGGACCGTAACTGGAAAAGTAATTAAAGGACAGAAAAGAGGGCGTAAAATTGGTTTTCCAACATGCAATCTAAAACTGGACAATTATGTTATTCCTAAACTTGGAGTCTATGCAGTTAAAGTTAAAAGTAAGAATTTTAATAAAAAAGGTATAGCAAATGTAGGTTATAGACCAACTTTTAACGGACAAAACTTGTTATTAGAAACAAATATCTTTGGAATTAATAAAAATTTATATAATACAGTAATTAATGTAAGTTTTAAAAAATTTATAAGATCTGAAAAAAAATTTGAAAATTTGAAATATTTAAAAAAACAAATCAAACAAGATTTAAAACAAGCAAAAAAATAATGTCAAAAGATACTTTACAATTACCTAAAACAGCTTTCTCAATGAAAGCTAGTCTCCCAAATAAAGAACCTGAGATTTTAAAGAAATGGGAAAAAAATAAAATTTTTGAAAAGCTTAGAAAAAAGTCTAAGGGCAAAGAAAAATTTGTACTTCATGATGGTCCCCCTTATGCAAACGGTCATATACACATGGGAACTGCATTAAATAAAATTTTGAAAGATATGATAACTCGCTTTCACCAGATGAATGGCAAAGACTCTGTTTATGTTCCAGGTTGGGACTGTCACGGACTACCAATAGAGTGGAAGATAGAAGAACAGTATAAAAAAAAGAAAAAGAATAAAGATGAGGTTCCTATCAAAGATTTTAGACAAGAGTGTAGAGAATTTGCAAAAAGTTGGATTGAAGTTCACATTAAGGAGTTTAAGCGATTAGGAGTAGTAGGGGATTTTGAAAATTATTATTCCACAATGAGTTACGAGGCTGAAGCCCAAATTGTGAGAGAGTTAGGTAAATTCCTCTTAGATGGAAGTTTATATCAAGGTTTTAAACCTGTTCTTTGGTCTACTGTTGAAAAAACTGCTTTAGCTGATGCTGAAGTAGAATATCTAGATCACACTTCTAATACGATATATGTTGCATTTAAAGTTAAGGAGACTGATAAAGATTTTCTTAAGAATACAAGCATAATAATTTGGACGACCACGCCATGGACTATACCTGCCAACAAAGCATTAGCTTTTAATAGCAACATCGAATACGCAATACTAGAAATTGATAATCTTGAACATTTTAAAGATAAGAGAATTGTTGTTGCAAAAAATTTAATAGAGTCAATAACTAAAGCATGTGACATCAAAAGCTATAAAGAATTAAAAACTTTTAAGGGTTCTGAATTTAGAGGAACAATATGTAGCCATCCATTTGTGAAAATGGATTTTGAATATAATGTTCCAATGTTAGATGCTCAATTTGTAAATTTAGAACAAGGAACAGGAATTGTTCATTGTGCTCCAAGTCATGGTCCAGATGACTTTAATTTGTGTTTAAAAAATAATATACCATCACTTTATACAGTTGATAACGCTGGTGTTTATACAAAGGAGGTGCCTTATTTTACAAATACACATGTATTTAAAGCTGACCCGATAGTTATAGAAAAATTAAAAGAGCAAAATAAATTGCTTAAATCTGATAAACTTAATCATAGTTACCCTCATTCTTGGAGATCTAAAGCTCCGTTAATTTATAGAGCAACACCTCAATGGTTTATTTCTATGCAAAAAAATAAATTAAGAGATAAAGCTGTCAAAGCCATAAACGAGACTGTCTTTTACCCAAATAAGGGAAAGGATAGACTTTTATCAATGATTGAGGGAAGGCCAGATTGGTGTGTTTCAAGACAAAGAGTCTGGGGGGTGCCATTGCCAATTTTTATTAATAAAAAAACAAAAGAACCATTAAGAGATCAAAAAATTATAGATAGAATTGCTTCTATTTATGAAAGGCAAGGCTCCGATTGTTGGTTTACAGACGATGCAAAAATTTTTTTAGGCGATGACTATGATACTAAAGATTATGAAAAACTTAACGATATAGTTGAGGTATGGTTTGATAGTGGTTCAACACACAGTTTTGTTTTAGAAAAAAGAAAAGATCTCAAATGGCCTGCAGATATGTATTTAGAAGGATCTGACCAGCATAGGGGATGGTTTCATTCATCTTTGTTAGAGTCGTGTGGAACAAGAGGCAAAGCACCATTTAAAAGTATTCTTTCACACGGTTTCGTAGTAGACGGTAAAGGTATGAAAATGTCAAAATCAATGGGCAATGTTATCTCTCCTGAAGACATATTAAAGAATTATGGTGCAGATATACTTAGAGTCTGGGCTTCAGCTTCTGATTATGCCGAAGATTTAAGAATAGATAAAAATATTTTAATTCAGCATGCAGAGTCTTACAGAAAAATTAGAAATACTTTTAGATTTATGCTTGGAAATTTAAAAGATAATTTTGAAAAACAAAACTTTGAAAAAATTAAATTAAACGATTTTGATGAATTAGAGCAATTTATTTTGCATAAACTATTTTTAATAAATAAATCTGTTGGTGAAAATTTAAAAAATTATAATTTTCATAAACTTTATAAGGAATTATTAAATTTTTGTACACTTGACCTTTCTTCTTTTTATTTTGATATAAGAAAAGATGTTCTTTACTGTGATAGTATAAATTCAAAAAAAAGAAAAAATTGTGTAATTGTTTTAAACATAATTTTAGAAAGCTTATTAAAGTGGTTCGCTCCAATTTTAGTTTTTACAACTGAGGAAATCTATAGTTTAGTGAATAATGATAATTCTGAAAGTATTCATGAAAATAATTTTGTTAAAATACCAGATAATTGGAAGAATGATAAACTAAATGAAAAATGGAATAATCTATTCAAAATCAAACAAGAGGCAAATATTGCGATTGAGGAGAAAAGAGCTAACAAAGAAATTGGGTCAAGTTTAGAAGCAGAAATTAAACTTAAATTGAAGAAGGAGAAATTTGAACTTCTCGATAAATTAGATTTAGCAGATTACTTTATAGTTTCAAAAGCAGAGAAAGAATTGTCAAATAATGATGATATTAAGATTGAAGTGAAGAAGGCCCGAGGACAAAAATGTGAAAGATGTTGGAAAATTTTAGAGAAAAAATGTGAAAGATGCTCGAAAGTTCTCCAGTAAAATAGAAAGTCAATATTTTGATTGATCTTAAAGAAATAAAAAACAAAATACTTAAAAAAGAAAATTTTTATTTTCTTCTTATTATTTCTACTATTTTTTTTCTGGACAGATATTCAAAAATTATAGTTATGAAAGATTTTAGCGATAAATCTGTTTATATAAATAATTTTTTAAACTTTGATCTTGTATGGAACACTGGTATCGGTTTTGGTTTATTTAGCTCTAATTCTTCAATGGTATACAATTCAATTTCTGCGATTATTGCATTAGTAATTATTGGTTTATTAATTTTTGCATTTAAAGCAGATAAATTTGATAAAATAATATTCGCTTTAATTATTGGCGGAGCTGTAGGAAATTTTTATGATAGAGTATTACTTTATGCTGTTCCTGATTTTATCGATGTACATTTTAAAGAATTTCATTGGTTTACATTTAATTTAGCAGATATTTTTATCACAATTGGAATAATTTGTTTTATTATAAAGGATCTTCTTGTAAAAAATTAATCATGAAAAATATAAAACTTTTTTTAATAGTAATTTTTCTACTTAATTCATG
This sequence comes from uncultured Pelagibacteraceae bacterium, assembly GCA_902536385.1. Classification (GTDB taxonomy): domain Bacteria; phylum Pseudomonadota; class Alphaproteobacteria; order Pelagibacterales; family Pelagibacteraceae; genus Pelagilacustribacter. Next base: position 32,347 of record CACAWY010000006.1, on the reverse strand, counting down.
TGCCTCAATGAAAGAAGCTGGACAAGTTCTTAGAAATGAAAAAATAAAGACTTCTGATGAATTTTTGATACAAAAAAAACAACCATTAGTGCTTCCTCCTGACTATAACAAAATTCCTGAACCAGGGACACAGAAGGATCTTCAAGTAGGTAATAAAGAAAAAATCAAAAAAATTTTAAAAGCATCCGAGGAAGAGACTTCAAGTGAAAATAAGTCAACTTCAATTGAGAATTCAATTATTGAAAAAATTCGTAAGTGAAAACACATAATTTAAAAATTATAGAAAATATATCAAGGAAACACTTAAGCACTTTTCAAATTAAAAATTATTCAAAAAATTCAAGAAAATTAATTCAAGATACAATCAAAAAACTAGATAAACCAAATCAAGTTATTAATATTTTAACTGAAAGATTTAAATTAAACTTTAAGAATAAAGATTTAAACAAATTCAAAAAATTTAAAACTATTGTGATAATAGGTATGGGAGGATCTTCGCTTGGAGCAGAAGCGATACACCAATTCTTTTTTAATAAAATAAAAAAAAAGGTACATTTTTTAAATGATCTTGATTTAGAAAAACTTTTTAATTTAAAAAAAAATCTTAGAATTAAAAAAACTCTTTTTATAGTGATATCTAAGTCCGGAAATACTACCGAAACTCTATCAAATTTGTTTTATCTTAATATTATAAAAAAAAATTCTAAAAATATTATTATTATAACTGAAAAAAAAAATAGTATTCTCTTTAATATTTACAAAAAATATAATTTATTTTTTATAGAGCACAAGAATTTCATAGGGGGGAGATATTCAGTTTTATCAGAAGTTGGTTTAGTTCCGGCTTATTTGATGGGTTTGAACATTTTTAAAATTAGAAAGAACCTAAAAAAAAATCTTAATCAAATTAAACTTATATTAGAAAAAACAAAAAAAATTGCCAACATAATGAGTGGAAAGAAAATTAATAACCTTGTCTTTTTAAATTATGCTCCGAATTTAGAAAAATTTTTATATTGGGCACAGCAATTAATGGCTGAAAGTTTGGGTAAAAAAGGTAAAGGATATTTTCCAGTAATATCAAGTGCCCCAAGAGATCATCATAGTTTATTGCAGCTTTATTTAGACGGTCCAAAAGACAAATTATTTTATATTTTTAGCGGAGAAGAAAAACTTACTAAAAAACTTAGTTTAAAAAAGCATTTAAAAAGAAGATTTTTTTTAGATAATAAGAATCTTAATCAAATAAAGTTTGCTCAAAGAAAAGCCCTAATAAATGTATTTAAAAAAAATAGAATATCTTTTAGAGAATTCAAACTTAAAAATCATAATGAGGAGACGTTAGGAGAGTTATTTTCGTATTTTATTTTAGAAACAATTTTTGTTGCTGAACTTAGCAACGTAAATCCGTTTGACCAACCTGCAGTAGAGCAAGTAAAAAAAGCTACAAAAAAGATACTTAGCTAAAAATCCCAAAAATTATTTTTGACCGACCATAAGTTCTTATTTTTAAAATATTCAATATATTAGTAAAATTGTCTTTCGAGGATCTTTCTCTGTGGATTACAACTATATGTTTTTTTTTAAAAAGTTTTTTCCCTTTCAGCATTTTTAAAGAATTTATAAATTCATTATCTGCAAACGGAGGATCTAAAAAAAAAATATCATAACCTTTTTCCCAGTTTTTTATATTCTCAATTTTATTATTAATTAAATACACTTTTTTGATCATTGATAATTTTGAAATGTTTTCTTTAAGCATATAAAAAGCATTCTCATTAAATTCCACAAAAGTCACTTTTTTAGAACCTCTAGATAAACACTCTAATCCAAATGATCCAATACCAGAGTACAAATCTAATACTTTAGAGTTTTTGATATTAATTGAAATTTCATTGGAGTGATTTAAAATATTGAAGATATTTTCTTTAACCGAGTCCTTTAAAGGCCTAGTAGATCCAGTTTTTATAAAATTAATTATTTTACCTTTGAACCTTCCACTTATAATTCTCATTTTTTTTTTACAATTTTCCAGCCAATATCTTTTCTATAAAAACCATTTTTCCAATTCAATTCTTTTATCATATTAATTATTTTTTTTCTCACTTGGAGAAGATTATTTCCCATTGAGGTAAAGTTTAAAACTCTTCCTCCATTTGAAACAAGTTTTCCATTGAAAATTTTAGTTCCTGCATGATAGATAAAATTATTTTCATCTTTTTTCAAATTGTAATAGTTATTGATATAAATTCCTTTTTTGTATTTACCAGGATAACCCTTTGAGCATAATACTATAGTCATACTTTTTTTTTTATTCCAAACAATCTTAGTTTTTTTAAGTTTATTATTCACCACATCAGTTATTATTTTGACAATGTCTGTTTTTAGCCTAGGTAAAATTACCTGACATTCTGGATCACCCATTCTAACATTATATTCAATTAAGAATGGTTCATTATTTTTAATCATCAAACCAACATATAAAAATCCTTTATATGGTTTCCCTTTTAATTTTAATGCTTTTAATGTCGGCTTTACAATTCTATTAATAATTTTTAATTCTAATTTTTGGTTTATAATTGGAGCAGGCGAATATGCTCCCATCCCACCAGTATTTGGACCAGTATCATTTTCACCAACTCGTTTATGGTCTTGCGCAGATCCAAAAAACTTAAAACTATCCTTATCAACTAAAAGAAAATAACTTGCTTCTTCACCTTCAATAAATTCTTCTAAAACAATTTTGTTTGAAGATTTAAATTTTCCTTTAAATATTTCATTTGAAATTTCTATAACTTGTTTTTTTGCTTTACAAATAGTTACACCTTTACCTGCTGCCAAGCCATCTGCTTTAACAACAAGAGGTAGTTCACTTTTTTTGATAAATTCCAAAACTTGTCTTTGATTTTTACAAATTTTGAAATTTGCAGTTGGTATATTATTTTTTTTACATAAGCTTTTCATGAAAGCTTTAGATCCCTCTAATTTTGAAGCGTACCTGTTGGGACCAAAAACTTTTATTTTGTTTTTATTTAAAAAGTCAACTAATCCTTTTACTAACGGCTCCTCCGGACCCACTATTACAAGGTCAATTTTATAAAATTTCAAATATTTTAGTAAATTTTTAAAGTTAAGAATATCTATATCAATATTTTTTGCAATTTCATAAGTTCCTGCATTACCTGGGAAGCAGAATATTTTTTTTGTGATACTAGACTCAAAAATTTTTTGACATAAAGCATGCTCCCTACCTCCACTACCTATTATTCCAATATTCATGATAAGAGTTATATTGTATAATTTATTGATGAATAAAAAAAAAGCTAAACTTATCTTTAAACACAATTCTTTCGATATAATAGAAGAGGGAGACTATGTTGTTTGTGCAGTTTCAAATCGTCAAATTAAGTTAAAAGACTTAAATTACTGGAATGTAGAGTTGCAAGAGGCTTATTTTTCACCAAAAGAAGTAAATGAAAGATTAAGAAAACTTCAAAAAAAATAATTTTATTTCCATCTATCATGTGTCCAAATCCATTGATTTGGATTCTTTAAAATCATTTTTTCAAGAGTAAGATTTAATTTTTTTGTTAAATCAACTTTGTCTTTAAAATTTTTTGAATTTATTTCATTCATAAATTCAATTTTAAAGTTTTCATTATTATCTCTTTCAATAAACACGGGAATTATAGAGAGGTTATATTTGATTGCAAGTTGCGCAGGTAATGTAGTTGTATAAGCCGGTTTACCAAAAAATTCAATTTTTTCACCTTCACTTACTCTTTGGTCGATCATTAGTGCAATACTACAATTATTTTTTAGATAATCTATTGCATCTCTAACACCATTAATCCCTTTCTTAATTTGATTATTACAAACATATTTTTTTCTTAAATATTCCATTAAAGGGTTTAAGAAAATATTATTTAAAGGTCTATATATTGTTGCAAGGTCTATATTATTTTTTGTAATTTCCATGGACATTAATTCAAAATTAGCAAAATGTCCTGAAACAAATATGACTGGCTTTTGATCATCAATTACCTTTTTTAAAACTTCTTCACCTTTTAATATTATATGAGAATTATTTTGTCTCAATTTGTCTAAAAAAATATATTCAATAAATGTCATGCCATAGTTTTTCCACATGTTAGAATAGATTTTTTTTTTATTTACATTTTTTGAATGATCAGAAAATATATCAAGATTTTTTTTTACTATATTTTTAGATTTAAAAAAAGGACCTATCCAGAAAAATAATTTTGCAAATATTTTTCTACTTTTCTTAATACCTAAGATTCTGCCTGTTATAAAAAAAAGATATATAAATATTGCTTGAAACAAGTGCTTAATTATTTTTATCATAAGTTTCCAGAATTTTACTTAGCAATTTTTCTTTGTTTATTATTTCTAAATCAACCTTTACATAATCAATTTCATTAAATTTAAAATCCTCAATTCTCATATAATCTTTTTCTGTCATTAAAATTTGATAATCATCTTTTTTTGCTATCTCTATAATTTTCAAAATATCTTTTCTTTTAAAATCATAGTGATCTGGAAAAGTAATGTGTTTTTTTATGTCTAAAAAATTATCACGAAGGGTTTGAAAAAAATTTTCTGGATTTCCAATTCCAGCAACAGCTAATATCTTTTTTTTTTTAAATTTATCTACATTGTTAATTTTGTATTTAGAGTAAAAGATTTCAACTTTTGAATTAATAGATAAAATTTTTTTTTCAAAATCTGAGTCTTTATTCCCATTAATTATTATGATTTGCGCCTTCTTTAATGAGTTGATATTTTCTCTTAGAGGCCCAGCAGGAAAAGTGAAACCGTTTCCAATTAATTGATTTTGATTAAAGCACAAAATGTTTAAATTTTTATGTATGTTATGATCTTGGAAACCGTCATCTAAAATAACACAGTCGAAATTTTCTTTTTCTGCGCCTTTGATAGCCTCTAACCTATTTTTATTAAGAATAAGAAAATTATAATATTTTTTAATTAATCTGTGTTCGTCTTCATGATCATGGTAGAATTTTTTAACAATTACCGGTTTTTTACCTTTTTTTCGCAGATCATTTGCTAAAAGAATCGATGTGGGCGTTTTTCCCGTCCCCCCTATATAAATATTACCAACACAAATAATTGGAATTGATGAAAAATATAATCTTGAAAAAATTCTTTTCATTAGAGTTGAAACCTTAAAAATCAAACTAAATGGATACATTAGTAGAGGTAAATATAAATTATTTGAGTCCCAGAATTTAGGTTTAAAAAGTTTCAACATCTAAAAATTTGTTAATTTTTTTCATTGTTTCATCAAAAGTCTTTTCACCAATACTGTCTATTAGTTTAGAAAATTGTCCAATGTTTTTTTTATTATTTTCTAAGTCATCTTTAAGATAATTAAAAAGCTCGTCAGAATTCCAAACAACTTTGGAAATATTATTTTTAATTAAAAATTCATAAATTTCTTGAAAATTATAAAAGTAAGGACCATGATATATTTTACAACCCATTCTGACAGCATCGATAGGGTTTTGTCCTCCATCTTTTATTAATTTTTTTATCGTAGACTTGCCAACAAAAACGCTACTAGCGTATTTATAAAAATATGGAAGTGAACCAAAGAAATTAATAATAAAAATTTCATTTTCTTCATCAAAGCTTTGATTTTTGTTTAAAATTTTACATTTTAAATCGTAATTTTCACAAATTTTTTTTATATCTTCTACTCTATTAATGTGACGCGGTGCAATTATTGTTATTATTTCATTAAATTTTTCTTTAAGCTTTAAATGAGCCTGAATACAAATTTCCTCTTCACCATCATGAGTGCTTGCAGCAATCCAAATTTTTTTGTTAGACAATTTATCTAAGTTGAAACTATTAAATTTTTGTTCGTATTTAGGTGTAATGAATTTAATATTACCAATGTAAATAACATTTTTAGCATTAAGATTTAATAAATATTTTTTTGTTTCTTCATTTGATGTTAAACATAAATTAAAAGAGCTAAAGATTATCTTTGCAGTGTTAGGCACAGCTATCCATTTTTTATATGTTTTAAAAGTTATTCTTGCATTTAAAATTGAAATTGGAATATTATAATTTCTTGAAATTAAAATTAAGTTAGGCCATATTTCTGAGTCTACCAAGAAAATTTTACTTGGTTTCCATAATTTAATAAATTTGTTAATTAAAAATGTAACATCAAGCGGAAAAAATCTATGGTAAACATTATCATATTCTTTAATTTCATCTTTTGCTAAATTTGCAGAACTTAAAGTAACTGTAGTGATTAAAATTTCTAAATTCTTATTATCATTATTAATTTTTTTAATTATCGGAAGGACACTCTTTAATTCACCAACACTTGCAGCGTGAAACCATATAAGTTTTTTAATTTTATTTTTTCTTGGATTGAAGTAGCCAGGAAATATTTTTTCTTTATATCTTAGATTATCTTCCTTTTTCAAAATCATTCTAAAATATATGAGAATTATTAAAAATGGATAAAAAAATGATGTGAGAAATCTATAAATTGAGAGCATTAAATCATTTTAATTGTTTTTGATATAATGATTGGTATTCGATACACTCTTTAATTAAGAACTCATGATTACCGAAATTTATTAACTTTCCATTTTGCAAGACAAAAATTCTATTAGCATTATGGATTGTGGAAAGTCTATGAGCAATCACTATAGTTGTTTTACCTTTTGTTAAGTTGGTGATTGCTTTTTGAACTATTTCTTCTGAGTCGGAGTCAAGTGATGATGTAGCTTCATCTAAAAGTATAATTTTTGATTTTTTTAAGATCGCCCTTGCAATAGATATTCTTTGTTTTTGACCACCTGAAAGTCTAACTCCGTTTTCACCAACAATAGTGTCAAATTTATTTGGCAATCTGTCTATAAACTCTGTTGCTGCAGCGCTTTCACATGCTTTAAAAATCTCCTCCTCAGATGCTGATGGGTTAGCAAATATAATATTATTTTTAATAGTGTCATCAAATAAAATTACATCTTGACTGACCAATGAAATATTTCTTCTTAAAGAATTTAGATTAACTTCATTTATTTTATATCCATCTATCATGACACTTCCTTCTTGAGGGTCATAAAAACGTGATAACAAATTTATAACTGTACTTTTACCTGCTCCACTATGACCTACCAATGCCGACATAGCCCCACCTTCTATTTGAAGGTTTAAATTTTTCAATGCTTTTTCATTAGTAGAATCATATTTAAAATTTACGTCTTCAAATATTATATTGGATTTTGAAAGTTTTAAATCTGGTAAGCTAGGTTCATTTTTAATTTCTATTTTTTTATCTATTATTTTTGATATTCGCTTAAAAGCTGCCCCGCCTTGGTAAGCAGTAATATTTATAGTAGCTAATGATCTTATGGGTTGATAAGCCAACATCATTGCTGCTAAAAATGAAAAAAAATTATTTACACCTAATTCTCCAGATGAAATCAATTTCCCTGAAAAAAAGATAAATCCTGCAATCATTATTCCAGTTAAAGTTTCCATAATTGGTGTTGCTCTGATCATTACACTGTTGTATTTAATATTTTTTTCAACTAGATCATCAATTAACTTATTTGCTTTTTTATTTTCATCATTTTCTCTTTGATAAATTCTTATCATTCTTGAAGCTTTAAAGATTTCTGCTAGCATTGTTGCTAACTTACCAGACATCTCACCGACTTGAGTAACCACTTTACCAATTCTTTTACCTAAACTTTTTGCAAAACCTCCTGCTAAAGGAATCATCAAAACTGCAAAAAGTGCTAATTTCCAATTTTGATAAAACATAAGGGCAACTAAAAATATTGCAGTCAAGCTATCTTTCATTAGGTTGAGCACACCAACACCAACTAACTGCTGCACTTGATGTGAGTCAAACATTATATTTGATATGTATTTTCCTGAATGGCGGGTATCTAATGTTTTAATATCCGAAAACAAAATATTTTCAGATATTTTTTTTTGAATTTCTCCACATATTTCTTGCGATACTCTAATTATCGTTGTTCTTGCAAAATATAAAGTAAGGCCCTTAGTAGTAAATGCTACAATTATTGATAAGGGAATTAACCATGCCATAGTTGTATCTTGTTCTTCAAAGATTTTTTTAACTGCTGGGTCTAATAGCCAAGCAATACTTGATGTGCTTAAAGCTACAAAAACAGATAAAATTAATGCTATAAAAATCTTGAAAAGATGTTTTCTTATATACTCTTTATATAATCTTTTTAATATTATAATAAGTTCGTTAAATTTCATAGCTTAAGAGTTGAAAAAATTAATGCAAGAAACAAAAACATACCTGAAAAATTATTTGTTTTAAAAGCAATCAAACAAGTTTTTGGTTTCTTTTTATCAAATTTTAATAATTGAAAAATTAAACTTAGAAAAAATATTATAAACAAAAAAGTAAAAAAATTTATGCCAATAAAATCTTTAAAAAGATAAATTAGTATTACAAATGTCAAAAAGTAATTGGTACTCACAAATTGTTTAATATTTCTTTTAAATTTAATTGATGTTGATTTAATTCCAATAATTTCATCGTCTATAATGTCTTGAGCCCCATAGATCGTGTCATAACCCAATGTCCAAAATATGGCCGCTAAATAAAACAAAACTATTTCTAAAGATATATTTTCATTCAATGCTGTCCAAGCCATTATTAGCCCCCAATTAAAAGTTAGACCTAAAAAAAGTTGAGGCCAGTATGTAATTCTTTTCATAAAAGGGTAAGCAAATGCAAAAATCATAGAACCCATACCTAAGGCAATCGTTAAAAAATTAAATTGAAGAAGAATACATAGTGCTAGCAAACACAAAATGAAAACATAAATAAGTGCGTTTCTTACTGATATTTTTCCTGAAGCTATTGGCCTAAGTTTTGTTCTTGAAACTCTTTTATCTAAATCTTTATCTATTATATCATTGAATATACATCCAGCACTTCTCATCAAAACTGAACCAAAAAAAAATAAAAACATAAAATATGTAAAATTACTTTCAATTTGACTAAAACTTTTTCCGTATGCTAAACCCCATGCACATGGCCAAAATAAAAGCATAAAACCAATGGGCTTATTCAATCTAGTCAATTCAATGAAAATTTTTATGTGTTGCATGAAATACTACTTGTAAATATCAAACACTATCTACATAATCAATTTGATTCGATATGGATATAGATTACACAGTAGCAGCCTTAATGTTTCCAGCAATTCCATTAATGATGACAATGTATAGTAACCGTTTTCATACACTTAGTGCATTAATAAGAAAAATACATGATCAATACACTTTTGAAAAAAGGGTTCCACCTGAATGGGAAAATCAACTACACGTTCTTAACAAAAGAACAAATTATCTTAAGTTTGTAATGGGCTTTTCAGCTTTTGGTTTTTTATTTAACATGCTTACAGTTCTACTTTTATATTTAGACCTTCTTTTTTATGCAAGATTAAGTTTTGCATTATGTTGTCTATGTATGATCTTTTCAATATTTTTATTTTTACAAGAGATAAGACTTTCTAATGAAGCATTAAAATTTCATTTAAGTGATATGGACTCAATGAAAAAAGACCTCTAATGATTTTCTAATAATTTTTTTTTAAATAAGGATATACCCTCTTTTTTTTTATGCTCATATGAATCTTTGAATGTTTCTAATTGCCAACCTTTCATTCTGTTTATAATTATCTTTAAATTTTCTTTCTTCCATTCATTAGATGTTTTTTCTTCCTTCCATAATTTTTTTTCTTCATTTGTTCTAGCACATCCATAGCAAAAGCCTGTCACTGGATCAGTTTTACAAATGCTGATGCAAGGTGAAATTATTTCGTCTGACATTAAGGAATTATAATTGCAGGCCCAAGTAATTTTCTTGACTCTAAATCAGCATGAGCTTTTTTAGCATCAGAAAGTTTGTATTTTTTTGCAATCCTAATTTTTATTTTACCAAATTTAATTTTTTCAAAAATTGAGTCAGCACCAGCTTGAAGTTCCTTCTTGTTTGTGAAATATTGTGCGATTGATGGCCTTGTAAGGTAAAGACCTTTAGGTTGAATATCTTTGGGAACGTTCACAGGATCCAAGGGTCCTGATGCATTGCCGAAGCTAATCATCATTCCCCTTGTCTTAAGACACGCCAAAGATTTTTGGAAGGTATTTTTTCCTACTCCATCAAATACAGCTGTAACCCCTTCATTTTTAGTTATTTTCATTACTTCTTTAGAAAAGTCATTTTTAGTATAATTGATAACACTTACGTAACCATTTTCTTCTGCAATTTTTATTTTTTCATCTGACCCTACTGTTCCAATTACTTTTGCTCCAATACTATTCGCCCACTGAGCAAAGATTTGTCCTACACCTCCTGCTGCAGCATGAAACAAAACTGTTTCACCAGCTTTAAGCTTATACGTTTTGGTAATTAAATAGTTTGTTGTTAAACCTTTTGTCATTAAAGTTGCAGCAAGTTCATGTGAAATTCCATTAGGAACTTTGACTGCTATCTTTGCTGGAATAATTCTTTCTTGAGAGTAAGCACCTAAAGGAACTGATGCATAAGCTATATTATCTCCTTTATTTAGATCGGTAACATTAGAACCAACTTCATCTACTTTTCCTGCTGCCTCTAGTCCAATACCGCTTGGCAATTTAATGGGGTACAAACCCGACCTGTGATATGTATCAATATAGTTTAATCCAATCGCATGATTAGTTACTTTAATTTCATCAGGTCCAGGCGATCCAACTTTGACATCTCGAAGTTCTAAAACCTCGGGTCCACCGTTTTTATTAATAATTATTGATTTTGGCATTTTTACAGAAACGTACTTTAAGTTTTAATATTTAGCAAATGTTCCGTTGTTATAATCTTGAATAGCTTCAAGTATTTCAGCTTTTGTATTCATCACAAATGGTCCACCTCTTGCAATTGGTTCACCAATTGGCTTGCCAGCTATGAATAAAAACTCAGATTGTTTGCTTGCTGTAATTTTTAGTTTAGTTCCTTGCTCTAACAAAATTAAGTTTGAGTCACCTGTTTTATTATGATCCCTTTCTCCAATTCTTAACTCTCCTTTTAACAAGTATACAAAAGAGTTATGCCCTGATGGTACGTTACAATTAAATTCTTTTCTTTCATTTAAAATTACATGAAAATAAATAGGATCAACGTTATGATTTTTTTCTGGTCCTTCAGCTTTTTCATATTTACCTGCAATTACTTTTACAATTTTCTCACTATCTTTATGCTCTCCAAGTTCATTTCCTTTAATATAAAGGTATTCTGGCTTATTCTTTTTCATTTTAGCAGGCATGTTAATCCAAAGTTGAAAGCCTAATAACTTACCTTCTTTCATAGCAGGCATTTCGGAATGAATAATTCCTCTTCCAGTTTTCATCCATTGTACATCTCCAGATGTCATAATACCTTTAGCCCCAGTACTATCTTGATGTTCAAACTCTCCGTTTAACATATAAGTTACCGTCTCTATTCCTCTATGTGGATGAGGTGGAAAACCAGCCACATAATCATCTTTGTTTTCAGAACCAAATTCATCAAGCATTAAGAATGGATCGATATAATCTGCTTCTGGAGTTCCTATGCTTCTCTTTAATTTTACTCCTGCACCATCTGAGGCGTTTAAGGCTTTAATAATTTTTTTTACTTCAATTTGAGACATAGAAATATTTATAATGAAAGTTTAAACTATATCAAGTAGCTGCGTTAAATTGTTGATTTCGTTTTTTGGTTGAAAATCGAGGATATCGAATACTGAGTTATGTCTATTTACCCAAATGGAATTATATCCAAAGTTTCCACCTCCTGAAACATCCCATGTATTCGCACTTAAAAAAGTAATTTCATCTGATTTAATTTTATATTTTTTAATCGGTAGTTCATAAACTCTTGGGTCAGGTTTATAAATTTTCACTTCTTCAATAGAAAAAAGATCATCAAATAAATTATTTAACTTATTACTTTCGACTAGTTCATTTAGAAGATCATATGTCCCGTTAGAAAGTATAGCAAGTTTGAAGTTTTTCTTTTTTAAATCTTCCAAGACTCCCTTTACTTCAGGATAAGGAGATAAAATTTTGTAAAGACTAAGCAACTCATTTTTCATATTTTTATCAATATTGAACACTTTCATTGATTTATCCAAACTGTCCTCAGTAACATCCCAAAAATTTTTATGTCTTTTCATTAAACTTCTAAGCCAAGTATATTCAAGCTGAGTAGTTCTCCAAAAATTTGCAAATGATTCCCACTTAGCTCCAATTTTATCTTTACATTTTTTAGCAGCTGAATTTACATCGAACAATGTACCGTAAGCATCAAATACTACTGCCTTTGTTTTTATCATTTATTAAATGTTATGTGAACCATCGCATAATGGTTGATCATTTGTTTGTTTGCATGAGCAGAAAAAAACTTTTTTAGATTGATCAGCTAAATATTTAAAAGGTATAAACTCGGTTCCCTTATGTGAACCGTCACAAAAAGGTTGCTTTGAACTAATTCCACAAGTACACCAAAAATAAGATTTTCCCTCTATTACATCAATGCCTATTGGGGAATCTCCAGCTCTTTTTCCTTTTTTCATTAAAGCTCCTTTATATCTTCAAAATTTGTTTATATTATAGATATTAATGAATATTAGATTATATCATCCTGACAGTATACTAGAAAATAATACAAGTTTATTAAGTAAAGAGCACACTCATTATATTGTTAATGTTATGAGACTTAAAAGAGGCTCAAACCTAAATTTTTTTAATAAAAACGGAGAATGGAAAAGCGAAATAATTTTTTTAAACAAAGATAGAGTTGAAGTAAGGTTTTTAGAAAAAATCAAAGAAGCTAATAATTTATCTAAAACCGAGCTAGCTATTTGTTTAGTTAAAAAAATTCCAATGGATAATATTTTACAAAAAGCTACAGAGCTTGGTATAAGTAAAATTATTCCAATAGTTTCAGAAAGAACAGAAGTTAAGGAATTAAATATTGATAGAGCAATAAAAATAGTTATTGAAGCTACTGAACAATCTAATCAACTTGTGCCACCAAAAATTGTAGATGTAATTAAATTAAAAGATTTTCTACAAACTTTTAACGAAAACTCAAAAATTTTATTTGCTGATGTTAATTCAAAAGAAAACTTAAAAACCGAGGATCTAAAAAATGTTAAATCCTTCTGTATATTAATTGGTCCTGAGGGTGATTTTTCTCCAGCAGAACGTGAGTTAATCCTACAAAATAGAGTTGTAAAACCTTTTACGTTATCTAGAAACATTCTAAGGTCTGATACTGCTGTAATAAGCGCGATTTCATTAGTAAATTTTATCAATAACTTTCATTAATTGTCGCATTAATTGAAATTGTGAAATCATCTAAAAGCTGTATAAAAACTCATGATTAAAAAAATTGCTTTTACACTTTTCTTAGCATGGCCAACCGCGCTTTTTGCTAATGAGCCTAAGGACTGGCAATTAGGTTTTCAAAAGTCAGCTTCAAAAAGTATGGACGATATTGTTTGGTTTCATGATTATATGCTAGTACCAATAATTACAGCTATAACAGCTTTTGTTTTATTTTTACTTTTATATGTCTGTGTAAGATACAGGGCTTCTAAGAATCAAGTGCCATCTACTACAAGTCATAATACATTAATCGAGGTTATTTGGACCCTAGTCCCTTGTTTAATTTTGATCGTTATGGCAGTTCCCTCATTTAAAGTTTTATACTCACAAGATGAAATTCCTAAAGCAGACGTTACTATTAAAGCTATAGGATATCAGTGGTATTGGGGTTATGAATACCCAGATGAAAATATCATTTTCGACTCTTATATGATCGATGAAAAAGATTTAAAAGAAAATCAACCAAGATTATTATCGGTCGACAATGCAGTTTACGTTCCAGTCAATAAAGTTGTAAAAGTTATGATAACCGCAAATGATGTTTTACATGCGTGGGCACTACCATCATTTGGAGTTAAAAGAGATGCAATTCCTGGAAGAATAAATGAGACATGGTTTAAAGCTGACCGAACTGGAACTTTTTACGGCCAGTGTTCTGAGCTTTGTGGAATTAAACATGCTTTCATGCCAATCACAGTAAACGTTGTGACTGAAGAAGAGTATAATAAATGGTTAGAAGAGGCTAAAGTTAAATTTGCCAAAGAAGAAATCAATAATATTATTAAAGTAGCAAAAAAAATTAAGGAGATAAAGTAATGTCAGCAACAACTGCAGATCACGAGCATCATCAAAATCCAACAGGTTGGAAAAGATGGGCTTACTCAACAAATCATAAAGATATAGGAACAATGTATCTTATTTTTGCAATTATCGCTGGGATAATTGGATCTGCTTTTTCAGTTTTAATGAGAATGGAACTAATGCATCCAGGTGACGGAATTCTTGGAGGTGATTATCATTTATATAACGTTTTAGTAACTGGTCATGGCTTAATCATGATTTTTTTTATGGTAATGCCAGCAATGATTGGTGGGTTTGGAAACTGGTTTGTTCCAATTATGATTGGCGCACCAGATATGGCGTTCCCGAGGATGAATAATATCTCTTTTTGGCTATTACCAGTCGCCCTAATTTTATTGCTAGTATCAATTTTTGTTGATGGTCCTCCAGGCGCAAAAGGGGTAGGAGGGGGCTGGACGATTTACCCACCTCTGTCATCAAAAACTGGACAACCAGGCCCAGCAATGGACCTAGCAATTCTAAGTTTGCACGTTGCAGGTGCTTCATCAATCCTAGGCGCAATTAACTTTATCACGACAATTTTAAATATGAGAACTCCAGGCATGACTTTACACAAAATGCCATTATTCTCTTGGTCAATCTTAGTGACTGCATTTTTACTTTTATTATCATTACCAGTTTTAGCAGGGGCTATAACAATGCTTCTAACAGATAGAAATTTTGGAACCGCTTTTTTTGAAGCACAAACAGGTGGAGATCCGGTTCTATTCCAACACCTATTTTGGTTTTTTGGACATCCAGAGGTATATATTTTAATTTTACCAGGATTTGGAATGATAAGTCATATTGTTTCAACCTTTTCAAGAAAGCCTGTGTTTGGTTATTTAGGAATGGCTTATGCGATGGTGGCTATTGGAGTAGTTGGCTTCGTTGTTTGGGCTCACCACATGTATACTGTTGGACTAGACACAGATACAAAGGCCTATTTCTTAGCGGCGACAATGATTATTGCAGTCCCAACCGGAATTAAGATTTTTTCATGGATAGCAACAATGTGGGGTGGTTCGATAAGCTTTCAGACTCCTATGCTATGGGCTATTGGCTTTATTTTCTTATTCACTTTAGGAGGAGTAACTGGAGTAGTTCTGGCAAATGCAGGTGTTGATACAGCACTTCACGATACTTATTACGTTGTTGCGCATTTCCACTACGTATTATCAATGGGCGCTGTGTATGCAATCTTTGCGGGATTTTATTATTGGTTTAGTAAAATGACAGGTTATGAATACTCAGAATTTTTGGGAAAACTACATTTTTGGCTGACGTTCATAGGAGTTAACTTAATATTCTTCCCACAACATTTCTTAGGATTAGCAGGAATGCCAAGAAGATACGCGGATTATCCAGACGCATTTGCCGGTTGGAACTATATATCTTCAATTGGTTCATATATATCTATTATAGGTTTAGCAGTATTTTTATTAAATCTATTGTACGCCTTTATGAAAAAGAAAAAAGCAGAACCAAATCCATGGGGAGAAGGAGCAACGACTTTAGAATGGACAGTGTCATCACCGCCACCATTCCATACTTTTGAAGAGCTACCTAAAGTAAAGTAAATTGAGCCAGATAAGTATAAAATCTAGAAACTCTAAACTCGGTTTAACATTGGACCTAAGTTCATTTTTTAACTTAATGAAACCTAGGGTAATGTCTCTTGTTCTATTTACATGTATGGTAGGTTTATTAATAGCACCGATTAATGTAGACTTCACATCTGCCTGCATTTCTCTCTTAGCTGTAGCTATTGGGTCTGGAGCTGCTGGAACTCTTAACATGTGGTATGAATCAGACCTAGATGCCTTGATGAGCAGAACTTGTTTAAGACCAATACCAACTGGAAAAGTAAAAAAAAATCAAGCTTTATATTTTGGTATAGTTTTATCAGTTATGTCAGTAAGCATAATTTATTTTTCAGCTAACTTAATTTCTGCAATTTTATTAGCCTCAACAATTGCTTTTTATTTTTTTATTTATACGATTTGGTTAAAAAGGAAAACTCCACAAAATATTGTTATAGGTGGTGCAGCCGGGGCATTACCACCTGTTATTGGATGGACAATAGCAACCGGAAGTATCTCTGTTGAGCCACTAATTTTATTTTTAATTATTTTTCTATGGACACCATCACATTTTTGGGCGTTAAGTTTATATAAATCAAGTGATTATAAAAAAGCGAAAATTCCAATGCTCCCTATAATTTCTGGAACAAAAACAACAAAAGTGAATATACTTTTTTATGCTTTAATGATGCTTCCTGCAATAATTGCACCTTACTTTTTAAATTTTGCTAGCGTATTTTATCTAGCCATATCTTCTATGATGTCTGCATACTATGTTTATTTATGTTTAAGATTATATAGGTCTAAAATAGCAAGTATTTCAAATAAAATAGCGAGAAAAATTTTCATATACTCAATTTTTTATTTGTTTTTTGTTTTCTTAATTTTATTAATTGATAATTTTTTAAGAGTAATATGATGAACAAAAAGAAAAAAAACCTCATAACAGCTTTAATATTAATCTTATTTATGATTTTTTTATTTGTATTAACTTTCTATAATATTGGAATTTATAATCGAGAAATATAATGAATATAAGCAAAAAAAACTTAACACCTATCGCTTTAGTATCGATATTTTTACTAATGCTTGGATTGTCTTTTGCAGCAGTTCCTTTATATGATTTGTTTTGCAGAGTAACAGGATTCGGTGGAACTACTCAAAACGCTACTAACAAAGAAATTCCAAAAATTATAGTAAACCAGGACTATAAAATGAGATTTGATACAAACATTAATAGTACTTTAGATTGGAAATTTTATCCTGAGATGAATACTTTAAACTTAAAACCAGGTGAAGTTCATACAGTCAAATTTAACGTTGAAAATCCTAGTAATCAAATTTCTTCAGGGTCAGCAACATTTAATGTATCTCCATCACCATTTGGTATTTATCTGAATAAGATCGGTTGTTTTTGTTTTGAAAAACAAACTTTACAACCAGGTGAAAAAAAAGAGTTTGTATTAACATTCTTCTTGGATCCTAAAGTCGTTGATGATAATAAAACTAAAAATATGTCTGATGTAACTTTGTCTTTTACTTTTTTTTCATCAGGCTATTACGAAAAGAGTAACACATAATGTCAGCAGAAAAACCAAAACACGATTACCATTTAGTTGACCCAAGTCCTTGGCCGATCTATGTTTCATTCGCAACTTTAGTCTTAGCTTTTGGAGCAGTTTATTACTTTCACTCTAAAGCCCTTTGGTTATTATTGATTGGTTTTGCTTTAGTTGTTTATGGCGCATTTATGTGGTGGAGAGATGTTATAGAAGAAGCAGAACATCAAGGTCATCATACGCCTGTAGTTCAAATTGGACATAGGTACGGTATGACACTATTTATTGCATCTGAAGTAATGTTTTTTGTAGCATGGTTCTGGGCTTTCTTTAACGCAAGTTTATTTCCACCAGATTCTATAGGAGGAATATGGCCTCCAGCAGATATTAAAACTTTTGATCCTTGGGATATACCATTAATTAATACTCTAATTTTATTGTTATCAGGAACTACTGTCACTTGGGCGCATCATGCAATGTTAGAAAATGACAGAAAAGGATTAGTAAATGGTTTGATCGCTACAGTATTTTTAGGATTTATATTTTCTTGTTTTCAAGCTTACGAATATCACCATGCAACATTTACTTTAGATGGTGGAATTTATGGTTCTACATTTTATATGTCGACTGGTTTTCATGGGTTCCATGTAATTGTCGGAACAGTTTTTCTCGCAGTTTGTTTGTTTCGATCAATGAGAGGTCACTCGACACCTCAACACCATTTTGGATTTGAAGCAGCAGCCTGGTACTGGCATTTTGTTGATGTAGTTTGGTTATTCTTATTTGCTGCGATCTATATTTGGGGAAGCTAATCTCAAATTGAAAAGAGCATTTTTATTTCAACTATTCGTAATTTTTTTTGTAACAGTATTTTGTGCTTTAGGAACTTGGCAACTTTATAGATTGCAATGGAAGCTAGAACTAATAAGCGAAATTACTTTTGGATTAGACTCTAAACCAATAGAGTACTCTAATTCAATTAAGAAAAATTATCAGAGAGTAAGCGCTAAAGGAAAATTTAATTTTAAAAAGCAAATTTACCTTTATAGCTTGAATGATAGTGGAAAACCTGGATATGATGTGGTCACTCCTTTTAGGACTGACAAAAATCAAAATGTTTTAATTAATAGAGGATGGATTAAAAAAGAACTAAAAGATAGCGCAAGCATAAACTTCAAAGCTGAGAGTGATAGTGAAATAATTGGTCTTTTAAGAGAAATTTATAAACCAAGTATATTTAAACCAGATAATGATATTTCAAATAATATTTGGTTTTCATTAAATTTAAAAGATCTAAAAGAAGCTACGGGAGAGCAATTTAATGAGTTTGTAATTTTTTTAGAGGATAATAAGGCTAAGACACCACTTCCTAAAAAGATAAGTATAGATGTGCCAAATAATCACCTTAAATATGCTATAACATGGTATGCAATATCAATCTCGATAATTTTTTATTATTTATATTTTAGAAGAAAAAAATGAATTATTTTAGCACTAGAGATAAATCTTTAGAATTTAGCTTTAAAGATATTTTCTTAAGAGGACTTGCACCAGGCGGAGGGTTATTTTTGCCTGTTGAAATAAAGAAGTATAGTCAAGAAGAACTTAATAATTTAAGTCAACTAAATTATAACGAACTTGCTACAGAAATTATCTTTAATTTCTGTTCAGGTGAAATTAAAAAGGAAGAACTTAGCTCACTGATTCAAAAATCTTATAGTAGTTTTAAAGATAAAAAAGTCGTAAATATAAAAAAAATTGGAAATATAAATCTTCTCGAACTTTATCATGGACCCACTTTAGCTTTCAAAGACATTGCAATGCAGGTAATTGGCAATATGTATGACCATTTAAAAGTCGCTAAAGATAAAACTGTAAATGTCATAGTTGCTACATCAGGAGATACTGGTTCAGCGGCTATAGCTGCATTAAGCAATAGAAAAAATATAAATCTTTTTGTACTGCATCCTCACAATAAGATTTCAAATATTCAAAGAAAAATAATGACAACAATCGGTGGAGCTAATATTTACAATATAGCTATTGAGGGTTCATTTGATGATTGTCAAAAAATTGTAAAAGATCTTTTTAATGAAAATATTTTTAGATCAAAAATAAATATGTCAGGCGTAAATTCTATCAATTGGGCGAGAATTGTTTGTCAAATTGTTTATTATTTTTATTCTTTCTTTAGATTAAAAAAAAATAATATAAGCTTTTCAGTACCAACTGGTAATTTTGGTGATATCTATGCTGGATACGTTGCAAAAAAAATGGGTTTACCAATTAATAAACTTATAGTCGCAACAAATAAAAATGATATTTTACAAAGAGTTATTAATACAGGTGAATATAAACCTGATAAAGTGAAAGCAACTATTACACCAAGTATGGATATACAAGTTGCCAGTAATTTTGAGAGGCTGCTTTATTATATATTAGATGAAAGCGATAGTAAGGTAGGGTCATTAATGAATGATCTATCATCAAAAAGTTTATTCAATTTAGACAAAAAAGAAATCGATAAAATTAAAAAGGATTTTGAAGCAGTAAAAGTTACAGATGAAGAGACAGTATCTATAATTAATAAAATTTATAAAGAGCATCAATTTATAATTGATCCTCATACTGCTACTGGAGTAGGAGCAGCAAAAAGTTTTAAAAATTTAGGAGATATAGTTGTACTTGGCACAGCTCATCCCTACAAGTTTAACGATACTATTAAAAAAGCTATAGGAAAAAATTTAGACAAACCTGAGCATTTAAAATTGAATATAGATAAAAAGGAAACATTTGATATTATCAGGAATTCAAATTCAGAAGTAAAAAACTATATTTTAGGTAAAATTCAATGAGAATAAAAATAGGAGACAAACTACCTAACTCGGAGTTATTTTATCTTGACCAAAATAATGATGTAAAAAAAATTGATATTTTAGATCTTTGTAAAGGTAAGACTATTATTTTAGGTATGCCTGGAGCTTTTACTAAAACTTGTTCGGCTGTTCATCTTCCTGGGTATATAAAAAATTATGACTTAGCTACTAAAAAAGGAATTACGAAAATTATATGCATCGCTGTAAATGATCCCAATGTTATGAAGGCTTGGGGTGAAAACCAAAATACTGGTAATAAAATTTTTATGGCTGGCGATCCCTTTCTTAAATTTACAAAAGCTATTGGAGCAGAAGTAGATAAATCTGAAAAAGGATTAGGAATTAGATCAAATAGATACACTATGCTTGTAGAGAATAGCGAAGTTAAAAAAGTAGAGGAAGAAAAAGAAACAGCTTCTTGTGAATTATCTTCAGCTGAAAGCTTTTTAAAATCTATTTAGTGTTCGAAACTGCTAACTCATCAACAAGATTATTATATTTGTTGCCTGAGTGAGCCTTAACCCATTTCCAAGTAACTTTATGTTTAAGGCAAGCATTATCCAATTTAATCCAAAGATCTTTATTTTTAACTTGTTTTTTATTTGAATTTTTCCAATTATTAACTTTCCACTTTTTAATCCAATCAGTTATTCCATCCTTAACGTATTTTGAGTCCGTAAAAATTGTAATCTCTGATTTCCTTTTTATTTTTTTTAATGCCATAATTGCAGCCAACAATTCCATCCTATTGTTAGTTGTATTATTTTCATTTCCCGAAATAGTTGATTGATTGGAATTGTTATCTAATATGATGGCAGCCCAACCTCCTTTCCCAGGATTACCTGAACAAGCACCATCAGTATAAATTTTTAATTTCATTAAAAAAAATAATCCTCATGATTTTTTGCATTTTTGTGGAATTCTAATCTTTTTAAATACTCCATTGGATCTTTGATTTTAACTATTGCTCCTTCTACCTTATTTAACGCATCGAATACTCGAGTTAGCAAAAATCTTAAAGCAGCGCCTTGAGATAAAACCTTAATATTACTCAATTCTTCTTCAGACAATTTTCTTACAGATGTATATCCATCTATAAAATTCTTTGCTTTAGTAACGTTAAAACTTAGATTACTTTTTAGGCCGTCAAAACACAAAGCGTTAAAGCAAATAGCAATTTCAAAAGCAAAAAAATCTTCACATGAAAAATAAAAGTCAATTACACCGCTAAATTTATCTTGAATAAAAAAAATATTGTCGTGGAATAAATCTGCATGAATTATTCCTCTTGGCAGATTTTTTGGCCAATTTTTTTCAACATCATTAAGATTTTCCTCAATTAATCTTGGCAGATCTTTATGTATATTTTCACACTTGTCTTTGACTGAATTAAATAATTTTCTCCATGAATTTACGGATAGGTCATTTTGTCGTTTTAATTTTAAATTCTTTGTGAGTTCGTGCATTTTAGCAATTTCAGATCCGATTGATTTACAATTGGCTGGAGATAAATTTTGTTTTGCCTTTCCCTTAAGAAATGACACAATCATTAATTTTTTCCCCCCAAAATTTGTAATAGTTTTGTTATTATTATTAGAAATAGGAGCAGGACATTTAAAGCTAGCTTTATTTAAAGAGGACATTAGATCAGAAAAAAAAGGAAGATCAGCAGACTTAACTCTTTTTTCGTAAATAGTTAATATAAATTTTTTTTTATTAACTGATAAAAAATAGTTTGTATTTTCAATACCATCTTCAATTCCTTTGAATGAATCCAACTTGCCTAAACTATAATTAGATAAAATTTCCTCAATCTTTTTTTGATTTAATTTTGTATAGACAGCCATTAATTTAGTTCTTTCGGCAATTTAAATACAACTTTTTCTTCTGCAACTATTACTTCTTCAATAGAAACATTTCTATCTTTTTTTAAACTGTTCAACAAATTTTGAACAAGCTTTTCTGGTGCAGACGCTCCAGAAGATATCCCGATGGTTTCAGAATTTTCTATTTCATTAAAAGGAATTTCTTTTTCAGAATGCATTAAATGAGAATTATTACAACCCGCTTTTTTTGCTACTTCAACTAATCTGACAGAATTAGATGAGTTACGACTACCCACTACAAAAAACATATCACATTTAGAAGCTATCTCTTTAACCGCTGACTGTCTGTTAGTAGTTGCGTAACATATATCCTCTTTAATAGGGCTTTTAATTTTTGGAAACTTGTTTTTAAGAGCTTCAATTATTTCAGCTGTATCATCTACGGATAGAGTTGTTTGAGTAATATATGCAAGAGGTTTTTTAAAATCGTTTTCTTTTAGCAGATCAACATCATTTTTTGTCTCGATTAGTTTAATTGATCCTTTCGGAAGCTGACCCATTGTGCCAATAACCTCAGGGTGATTTTTATGTCCGATTAACAATATATCGAAACCATTTTTATTTAATTGTTCCGACTCTCTGTGAACTTTTGAAACTAATGGACAAGTTGCATCTACAAAGGATAAATTTTTTAATTTAGCCTCTTCCGGGACTGACTTTGGTACTCCATGAGCTGAGAAAATTACAGGTCTACTTGCGTCATCTACGTCAGATAATTCATCAACAAAAATTGCACCTTTTTCTTTTAACTCTTCAACAACCTGCTTATTGTGCACTATTTCATGACGAACATATACCGGAGCTCCAAACTTACTGATAGATTTTTCAACTATCTCAATTGCTCTTTTAACTCCAGCACAAAATCCTCTTGGTGATGCTAAATAAATTTTAAGTTCTTTTTTCATTTTTTTCTAAAAGATATTCTAACAATATATGCGGAAAAGTAAGTGACGCCAAACCAATAAATATTACCTTATAAATAGCCTCATCAATCTTATAAAAATTATTTAAAAAATATATTGCAAACAAAAAAATTACTGCAGTTACAAAAGTTAAAGGGATAGCTTTATTTATAAATTTTTTAAGTCCTGGCTTGAAAGATCTATCCAACTCAAAAATAAGAGTAATCGAATGTCTTATTGAGTGAAGAAAACAAAAATAAAAAGTGAAAGCTAAAATAGGCGACAAAAAAAGATTTAGTATAATTAAAGAAAAGAAGTCCATGATCATGAT
Organism: uncultured Pelagibacteraceae bacterium; assembly: GCA_902536385.1. Classification (GTDB taxonomy): domain Bacteria; phylum Pseudomonadota; class Alphaproteobacteria; order Pelagibacterales; family Pelagibacteraceae; genus Pelagilacustribacter. Next base: position 8,894 of record CACAWY010000006.1, on the reverse strand, counting down.
ACCTTTTAAATTTGTGTTTTCTTTTTTTGAAATGTACATAGATGATAAAAAACCAAAACATAACATCCCAAGCAAAAATTCATTACTAAAAAATCCTGCTTCAAAAACTGTAAAATTTAGAAACCTAAATATTTCATTAGTTTCTTCTCTATTTAATAACAATGGAGCAATAATTACTGTTGATCCTTTTAAGAAGAACAAACACTCAGATATGAAAAACTTCTTTCTAAAAAAAAATACTGTATCTTCTTTTCCAAAATGATAGGAGGCCACAATTAAAAATATTAATAAAATTGTATTAGGAAATATCCACCAGAATATTATTATCAATGATGAAATTAATACATAGGCAAGATAAAAGGATACAGTTCGTTTGTATCCAAATAATTTTAAAAGTTTTTTTCCTTTGATATTATCTAATGCACCGTGAGAAATTCCCAAAATTAAAATCAAAAATAAGCAAAAGATAACTGGTTCAAAATTGAGCATTAGATGAAGAGGACTTATCAAAATACAAAAATTAAAAAATATAATTGAGTGCTTAAAGTTAATATTTTCCATTAATTAAACAATGCTTTTAAAAAAATTAATTTTGGCATTTTGCTGATAATATTTATATCTTCAATAATATTACTTTTATTTGATAAAAATTTTATAATCGTACTTGAAGAAGCTTCAAACATATTAAAAAAAATTTTAGGCATCTTTTCGGGATGTTTTTCTAATACTCTTAGAAATACTTTATCTAAAAATTGATATTTTTTTCCTATGGAGAATATTTTTACTTTATTAATATTGTCAACATTTTTTACAATAAAACGACTATGTTCTTGAATGTTCAAAAAAGTGTAACCTGTACTTAACCGAGTCATTCCTCCAGCTGATCCAATATTAATTATTTTATTATTACTACTTAATGATGGGCAAAAGAGTGGTATAGCTCCTTTTTCAGTAAAATTTATTTTATATTTTTTTATACCCAGATTATTCTCAATATAATTTTCTAACTGAAGGTCATAATCTTTTAGGCTCTGATCTTCTAAATCTGATATCCAAGTAGTTTCAATTAAAGCTTTATTTTTGCTGAATGGCAATGTGTAGAAAAAATGTACATCTTTTCTCTGATCACAATTAAAATCCATTAAGTTTATTATTTCCTCATCAAAAATATTTTTAGGTGTCTCTATTTCGATACCTTGAAAGTGCTGCCATAACTCAGATTTATCAAGTTCTTTATCAAAAATACTATTAAAAATTACTGAATTTTCTGAATTAATTTCGTTTAGATTTTTGAAAAAACTAATATTTGAATTTGTAGAGAGTTTAGAATTTATCTTTTTATAAAACTTTCCACTATCGATACTCTGGTAAGGAAATTTTTTATTTGTTAATTCGTTAGAGTTTTCAGCAGTGTTAATTGTAAAATTATTCCAACTTTTAATTACACAATCTTCAAAATTATGATCAAATACTTTCCAGAATGACCAAGTTTTGTCTCTCTTATACTCTTCACGGGTTTCAATTATTGCTAAAGTTTTCTCCTTTAACTTATCATTTATTTCAAGCTCATAGGCCAAAGATAAACCCGCACACCCACCTCCAACGATAATATAATCAAATTCTTTCATTCAAATTAATCTCTTGTTCTAAAATATTATGATTTAATTGATTGTCGTAATTTAATTTTTTTATGAATAATAACTTAATAAAGTCAATGATAGATAAAAAAGTCTGAATTATCTTTTCAAATATGGGGACATAGATCTTACCGGCTTTATTATAATTATCTATGTTATTTTGTTTGAGAATGTAGTCACCTATTTTTCTATAAACTCGTCTTGCGACAAGAACTGAAAATCTAGATTTAACTGGTATGCTGCTAATAGATGTAAATGATTTTTCGTAAAATGCTTGAGACTCATTTATAATAGCTCGAATTGATGAAAAATCGTGTTCAATATACTGTCTATTACGGGCTTTATCCTCACAAACATCTCTAGCAATATTAGTAAGCTGCATGGCTATACCAAGATCGATCGCACCTTTTAGAGCCTCCTTGTTTTTTACTTTCATTATTTTTGACATCATTAGTCCAACTGTTCCGGCAACTCTGTAAGAATAAACAAGTAAATCTTTTTTTGAACTAATCACTACTTTTTCCTCTAAGTCTGTTTTAACCCCATCAAATAAATCTGTTACTATTTGATAAGAAATACCTTCACTATCAATGATGGACCACATATCTTTAATAATTTGATTATTTAGATTTTTATTCTCAAAATCTTTTTTAAATTTTAAGAAAATTTCTTTTTTTAAACTTAGATTATTATCATCATCATCAACTATATCGTCTAACGTTCTACAGAAATTATATAAAGATGAACATTTGTCCAATGTATTTCTCGAAAGGAAAAAACTTGCCCAATAAAAAGATTTAGCATGTTTCTTTAATAAATTGCTTTTCATTGAAATAATTTATCTAAAACTTTTGCCGATGACAGAACCCCGGGCATACCAGCGCCTGGATGTGTACCAGCACCTACAAAGTATAAATTTTTATATATTTCAGATTGATTATGAAATCTAAAATATGCCGACTGAGAAAATTTTGGTTGAATTGAAAATCCGGATCCATAAAGTGTTGCAAGATCTATTTCGAAGTAGTCAGGTGTTAAATAAAAATCACTTACCACATTTTCTTTAATACCAGGTAAAACAGTTTTATTCATTTTATTTAAAACTAAATCTTTAAATTTATTGCCTTCTGTGATCCAATTAACTTTAGATAAATTATTAGGAACTGGGACCAATACATAAAAAGCATCTTGGCCTTCTGGGGCCATATTAGGATCTGTTGCAGATGGACGATGTAAATAGTAGCTTATATCATCAGAAAGTATTTTCTTTTCAAAGATTTTATCAAGATGTTTTTCGTAAGATTCTCCAAAATAAATTGTATGGTGCGCAACATCATTATATTTTTTTTTAGATCCAAAATAATAAACAAATAAACCCATTGAATAATCCATTCTTCTCATTTTTTGTTTAAATAAAAAATCATAATCCTCTTTTGATTTTATCAAGTTGTTATAAACATTTGGGGGATCGGAGTTACAAATTACATAGTCGCTATTAATTATTTTTGAATTATTAATTTTAACACCTTTAATCTTTTTATTTTCTGTAAGTATCTCTGTAACTTCAGCGTTTTTAATAATTTTAATATTTTCTTCATTCATCAGTTTTTCTATCGCTTTAATAACACTTCCTGTTCCTCCCATTGAGTAGTGAATACCCCATTTTTTCTCTAAAAATAAAATTAATGTATATATTGACGTAGTACTGAAAGGATTGCCACCTACTAAAAGTGGGTGCATACTAAATACTCTTCTTAATTTTTCATTGGTTATGTAGCTCGAAACTAAACTATAAACAGACTTATAACTTTTTAATTTTAATAAAGATGGAATTTGTTTCATCATAAAGACTAAATTATTAAATGGTTTGTCAGATAAATCTGTAAAACCTTTATCAAAGATTTTTTCAGTAAACTTTACTAAATTTTTATATCCCTCAAAATCAGTAGGATTAAATTTTTTAACTTGCTGCTCCATAGATTTATCATCACCGTTGTAATCGAATGTATCACCATTACTGAATACAAATCTGTACCATAAATCTAAAGGTACTATTTCAACATAGTCAGAAATATTTTTATTAAATAGTGAAAATAATTCTTCGAAAAGATAAGGGGCAGTTATTACTGTTGGACCACCGTCGTAAATAAACTGATCTTTTTTAAAAACTCTTGCTCGACCGCCTAGATCAGGGTGTTTTTCTACTAAAGTAACTTTATGGCCTTTAGCTTTTAACCTAAGCGCAGCAGCTAAACCTCCAAAACCTGAACCAATAACAATTGTTTTTTTTGCCATTTTTTTTATGGCCTATACTAACTGGATTTTTTCTTAAGTGCTAATTTTGTTTCTTCTATACTAGAACTATAAATTTTATCTAATTCGCTTTTATCTAGAGAGTTTTTAATCAATTTTTCTACTGACTCTATAGCTATTTTAACTGAGGCATTTTTAATATCTTTCTCAGCCTGAATTCTTATTTGCCTTATTCTTTCCTCAGCATTTTTTTTCCTATTTTCCATAAAATTATGAAAATTTTCATTTGTTCTAATCACATTTTTTTCTGCGTCTTCGTTTGCCTTATTAATCATTTCTTTAACTTCATTTTTTGAGCTACTTATTTTTTTTTCATGTTCAGTTAAAATATTTTTTGCTTCTTCTTTAAGTTTTTCAGCTTCACCAATTTGATTTTTAATATTTAAAATATTTTGTTCTAAAGTTTCCTTTATCTTTTGTGGTATTTTGAAATATATCAATATTCCAAGAAAAATAAAAAAAGAAATAGTAACCCAAAAAGTTGCGTCAAATGTCATAGTAAGTTACCAATATTTTTTTTTGATATTTCTTCAACTGCTGCTTTTATACTATTTTTATTTAGTTTATTACCTGAAATATTTTCAATTATATTCGATGTGATATTTTCTGAAATATCTTGAATAGAAGAAATAGAATTTTTTTTTAGTTCAGAGATTTCTTTTTGTGCTTTTAAAATTTCTTTTTCGATCTCTTTCTCCATTTCATCTTTTTTTATTTTAATTTCTTTATCTAAAATATTTTTTGACTCAAAAAGTATTTTAGCAACTTCCTTTTTAGCATTTTCTAAAATAAGTTCGTATTCTTTAAGTTTTGCTTCTGACTGCTCCTTAAATCTATTTGCATTTTCTATATCTTCTTTAATTTTATTTTCTCTATTATCTAAATTGTCTTTTATTTTTGGTAAATAAAATTTTGAAATTGAAATGTAAAGAATTGAAAAAATTAGTATAAGCCAAAAAGCCTGTGAAGCCCAATATGTCGGATCCAGCTGAGGCATACCTGCCTCAGCCGCATACAAATACTTATTTGTAGCCACTACAGCTATTGCTAAGTAATTAAAACTTTTCATATTTAATTTACTAAAATGCAAATAAAATAATTAAAGCCACCACAAGCCCGAACAATCCTGTCGCCTCTGCTAAAGCAAATCCCAATAACAGGTTAGGGAATTGTTTTTGAGCTGCAGACGGATTTCTCATTGCGCCAGAAAGATAGTTACCGAAAATAATTCCGATACCAACCCCAGCACCAGCCAACGCGATTGCAGCAAGACCTGCTCCAATCATTTTTGCCGCTTCTAACTCCATTTTTCCTCCTTTTATTTAATGGTGTAAATTTAATGCATCATTTAAATAGATACAGGTTAAAATTGCAAAAACATAAGCTTGTAAAAACGCTACTAGAATTTCCAAGCCAGTTAATGCTACTGAAAAACTAAGTGGTAACCATCCACCCAATATTCCTAAACTTACTACAAAACCCCCAAAAACTTTTAACATTGTGTGACCAGCCATCATATTTGCAAATAACCGGACAGATAAACTTACTGGCCTACTTAAATAAGAAATAATTTCTATAATAGTAATTAAAGGTAAAAGCACAGCTGGCACACCACTAGGTACAAAAATACTTAAATATTTAAAGCCATGTTTGAAAAAACCAATTATAGTTACTGCTACAAATATAAATAAAGCCATTATAAGTGTTACAATTATATGGCTTGTAACAGTAAAAGAGTATGGAAGCATACCTACCATATTACACAATAATACAAACATAAAGAGACTGAATATAAACGGAAAGAAAGGTTTTGCTTTCGAACCTGCAGTATCGCTTATCATCTTAGCTACAAAATTATAAAACATCTCTGCGATTAATTGAATTTTGTCCGGGATAATTTTTTTTTCTTTAGAACCAAAAAATAAAAACAGTAAAATTACTGAAGTACTTATTACCATAAATAGACTTGAATTTGTAAAAGATAGATCAATGCCTGCAATTTTTATTTCAGGTCCAATTCGGTAGACAGTGAATTGTTGCATCGGATTGCTTGCCATAAAACCTTTTAGTCCTCTTTCTGCATTTTGTTAGCGGCCCTTATAACATTAAGCATGCCCGCAGCTGCTCCCAAAAAAAAGAAAATTATTATTAACCAAGGTTTAGTATCAAACCAGCTATCTAAAATAAACCCAATTATTGTCCCAACTGCTACTGCAGCAACCAGTTCAGTGCCTAATTTTAAGGCATTGCCTAGAAAAGATCCTCTTTTTTCACTGTCATTATCTAATTGTTTTTTTATTTTAGATTTTGCAATTTTTAGGCGAGTTTTAAAATCTTCTGATATTGTCATTACAATTATTTAGGCTACCAATTCTTCTGCTCTTTGCAAGTCCACAGAAACAAGTTGGCTTACACCTTGCTCTGCCATTGTCACTCCGTAGAGCCTGTCCATTCTTGACATAGTCAAAGCATGGTGTGTGATAATAATAAATTTTGTATTAGTAATTTTTGTCAAATCATCTAGCAAACTACAAAATCTTGTTACGTTAGCGTCATCTAACGGGGCATCCACTTCATCAAGTACGCAAATCGGAGAGGGATTTACTAAGAAAACTGCAAACACTAAAGATAAAGCTGTTAAAGCTTGCTCACCTCCAGAGAGCAAGGTTATTGATTGTAGTCTTTTTCCAGGGGGAGAAACAAACATCTCCAGTCCTGCCTCTAGTGGATCATCAGAGTCGACTAATTCAATTTTAGCAGTTCCTCCATTAAAAAGTTTTGTATAAACTTCGTTAAATTTTCTGTTTACTTTTGTATAAGCCTCGAGCAATCTTTCTCTTCCTTTCTGATTTAATTCGTCAATACTTGTTTTTAATTTAACTATTGCCGAATAAAGATCGGCTCTATCATCCTCCATTCTTTTTATTTCAGTTTCGTATTTTTTAGTTTCTTCATCAGCTCTTAAGTTTACCGAACCTAAAGACTCTCTTTGTTTTTTTGTTTTCTCAATTTTTTCAGTTTGTTCTTCTATACTAGGAAAATTTTCTGACTCAATAGTACTTAAATCTGATTGAGGTAAAATTGATGTCTCGTTATCTATATTCAATTCATTTTTAACTGAATATAGAAGATCCTTTTTTCTATTTTCTATACCTTCTATTGTAGCCTCATTTCGAGCCTTGTTTTCCTTCAGATTTGTAAGCTTTAATTGTATCTCTCTTAGATTTTCATTAATTGCATTAAATTTTTTTTCCGCTTCAATCAGTTCGCTTTCAATTTCCTCATTTCTCCTTCTAATATTGTCAAGATTTTGTAAATTTTGACCCTTAGAGGTTGCTATTCTTTCTGGGTTTTTCTGATTTTCGTTTATTTCTGATTTAATTTTATTTTTTCTATCATTTAATTCAGAAATCATTTTTTCTGAATTTGTTTTCAAGTTCCGCCAATTCTCTAACTCTATATCAATATTTTTTATTCTTTCTTTTCTTTTTATTGAGTCACTTTCAATAGATTTATTTTTTCCGTATTTTTCAGCATATTCTTCTTGAGAAAGTGTAATTTTTTTAACTATCTTTTTTAATTCTTTAAAACTTTCTTTAGAGAGTTTCTTATCATTGTCTATATCATCTTCTATTTGATCTAACATGGCATCTAGTTGATTTTGTAGCTTTTCTAATTCAGCTTTCGATGTTTGAAGTTCTTTCGAAGAATTTGTTTCAACATCTAATAATCTATTTTCTGTGTTTAAAAGATCCTCTTTTTCCTTAGAAATTCTTTTTTCATTTAAATTGGCGTCTAAAGATATACTTTTTTCTCTGTCCAAATCTGACTCAACGGTTTTGATAGATTTTTCTAGTTTTTCTTGAAGTGATTTTACTCTCACCTCCTCCTCAACTAGATTTGTCATGTCCAAATTTAATTTTTGCAAAGTTGCTGCACTCTCCATCTTTTTATCTCTTAACGGTGCAAGTTTCTTATTTTCTTCATCAAGAAGTGTATTATTGTGATTATAATCAATATTTATAGCGCTTATTTCATCATCTAATTCATTTAGCTTTTCTTGAATTTGTTTTTTATCTTTTTCAATTTCTTTAATTTTTAAATAATATAAACCTGCTTCAATTTTTTTGATTTGTTTCGAAATTTCTTTATACTTAGTTGCTTCTTCAGCTTGTTTTTTAAGATTATCTAATTGCTTTTGCTGTTGCCTTTTTAATTCATCTGCCCTTTTGAGATTATTCTCAGCAGCGTTTAATCTAGTTTCAGCTTCTTGTCTTCTAGCATGAATGCCTGAAATCCCTGCAGCTTCTTCTAAAATAGATTTTCTTTCGATAGGTTTTGCTGTTACAAGCTGACCTATTCTACCTTGGCTGATAAGAGATGGGGAATGAGCGCCCGTTGAGAGATCAGCAAAAAAAGTTTGAACATCTCTAGCTCTAACCTCTTTATCATTTATATAATATTTCGATCCTTTATCTTTCTCAATTTTTCTTTTTATTGATATTTCATCGAAATCCTTGTATTGGGCAGGCCCACTTTTCTCATTATTATCAAGTAACACCGCTACCTCAGAAATATTTTTTGATGGTCTATTTGAAGTTCCAGAAAAAATTACGTCTTCCATACCCGAACCTCTCATACTTTTAGCTGAATTCTCTCCCATACACCACCTAAGCGCTTCTACAATATTCGATTTTCCACATCCGTTGGGCCCGACAATTCCTGTAAGACCTTTTTCAATAAGCACGGTTGTTTTCTCAGAAAAAGATTTAAAACCTGTCATTTCTAAATTCTTAAATTTCATTTAAAGATTCTTTTCTACAGCTTTTTTAAATTTTTTGTAATCAATACTACCTGAATATTTCTTTCCATTAATAAATATTGTTGGTGTAGCCTCAATTTTATATTTCTTTTGAGCTTCGATTCTTAAGTTTAATATTTCGT
>CACAWY010000005.1 GCA_902536385.1 uncultured Pelagibacteraceae bacterium | reverse complement strand
TTTCTATATTTATCTAAGGTATATTTAGTCATAAATTATTACCATCTAAAGTGTGCAAAAGCTTTATTAGCCTCTGCCATTTTATGAGTATCTTCTCTTTTTTTTATAGCAGATCCTTTATTCTGAGACGCGTCTAAAATTTCTGCATATAATTTTTCTGCCATTGTTTTATTTTTTCTTTTTCTAGTTGCTTCCATTATCCATCTTAAAGCTAAAGCTTGTGCACGTTTTGATTTTACTTCTACAGGTACTTGATAGGTTGCACCTCCTACTCTTCTTGACCTACATTCTAAATTAGGTTTAACATTGCTAATTGCTGTGTTAAAAATTTTTAAAGGATCATCATTATTTTTTTGTTTAATCTTATCTAAAGCATCGTAAAGTATTTTTTCAGCTGTCGATCTTTTCCCGTCGTACATAATTGAATTTATAAATTTTGAAACAACTTCTGAATGAAACCTTGGATCAGGGTAAACTTTTCTAATAGGAGCTTTTCTTTTTCTAGACATAAATTATTTAGGTTTTTTTGCACCGTAAAGCGATCTTCTTTGTTTTCGATTGGCTACACCTTGTGTATCAAGATTTCCTCTTAATATATGGTATCTTACTCCTGGTAAATCTTTCACTCTGCCACCTCGTAATAAAACTACTGAATGTTCCTGAAGATTGTGACCTTCACCAGGGATATATGCTGTTACCTCAAAGCCGTTAGATAACCTTACTCTAGCTACTTTTCTTAAAGCTGAGTTTGGTTTTTTTGGAGTTGTCGTATAAACTTTAACACAGACACCTCTTTTTAATGGTTGTTTTTCAAGTGCAGGAACTTTATTTCTTGCAATGGGTTTTGTTCTACTTTTTTTAATAAGTTGATTAATTGTCGGCATAATATATTTTGAAGTTATAGGTAAGACTTACCTCTGATGATATTTGTTAGTGTTTAAAGTTTTAATCTACCTTACTTCTAACATTCAAAATGTGCCGTAAACTAGCATTGAATTTATAAAAGTCAATAATTTACTAGTTTTTATTTGATATTTAAGATGTCTGTTCTGGCGCAGTAGGTGCTGTTTCTAGCTCTTGTTTTTCAAGTTCTTTCAACCTTATTCTGTCTTGCGCTTTAGCTTGTTTATCCCAGTCAATTTTTGTAAGGCCTGTTCCAGCAGGCACTAATCTACCTACTATTACATTTTCTTTCAAACCTTCAAGAGTGTCTGTTTTTCCCTTAATGGACGCATCAGTAAGAACTCTGGTTGTCTCTTGAAAAGATGCTGCTGAAATAAATGAATTAGTTTGTAGTGACGCTTTAGTAATACCCAAAAGCACTCTCTCGTAAGTAACGGGTTTCTTTTTTTCATTTCTTAAATTTTCATTTATTACATTCATATCCAACAAGTCAATAACCTCACCCGTCAATAAATCAGAGTCGCCTGGGTCTTTTACTTCAACTCTTTTCAACATTTGTCTTACTATAGTCTCAATATGTTTGTCGTTTATTACAACCCCTTGCAATCTATAAACTTCTTGGACTTCGGTAACAAAATACTCTGTTAATTTTTCAACACCTAATATTCTCAGAATATCATGCGGAGCTGGGCTGCCATCTAGTAAATACTCTCCTTTTTTAATTTTTTCTCCTTGATTAAAATTAACATGTTTTCCTTTTGGAATTAAATAATTAGATGTTTCTCCGTTTGAAGAAACGATTGAAATTTTTTGCTTACCTCTTACCTCTTTTCCAAACTCAATAACACCATCATTTTCAGCAATTATCGCACTATCCTTTGGCCTCCTAGCCTCAAACAATTCTGCTACTCTTGGTAATCCTCCAGTAATATCTTTTGTTTTTGAGGTTTCTTTAGGTAATCTTGCTAATACATCACCAGCTGATATTTTTTGTCCATCTTTTACAGATAAAATTGTATCAGGTACTAAATAATATCTCGCTTCATTGCCATCAGCTTTTTTAATTATTTCTCCTTTGTCATCTCTTAATGTAATTCTCGGTTTTAATTCTGAATTTTTTGACGAGGATTTCCAGTCAGTAACTGATTTTGACGAAAGACCAGTTGCATCGTCTAAAGTCTCTGTTAAAGAACTTCCTTCCATCAAATCCATATAATTCACTATTCCGCTTGTTTCTGCAATTACAGGTAAGGTGTATGGATCCCATTCAGCAATTTTTTTTCCTTTTTCAATTGTTTCTCCATCTTTAAAGAATAGCTTTGAACCATAATTAACTTTGTATATAGCTAGTTGCCTACCATTATCATCTTCTATACTTAGTTGAGTATTTCTTCCCATTACAATAGTATTCTTTTTGGAGTCCTCGATTAAATTTTTATTAATTATTTTAAGTTTTCCTTTAGATTGGGAAACTATTTGGGACTCTTCTTTAATTTGCGCGGTACCACCCACATGGAAAGTTCTCATAGTTAATTGTGTACCAGGCTCACCAATAGATTGTGCAGCTATCATTCCAACAGCTTCTCCAACACTTACTAATTTGCCTCTAGCTAGATCTCTTCCATAACTCATAGCACAAACTCCTCTTGTAGAACCACAAGTAATGACTGAATAAACATTTACTGATTTTACGCCCGCTGCATCAATTTTTTCGCAATCATTTTCATCTATTAATTTTTCTTTTTTAACAATGACCTCTCCAGTAACAGGATTTTTAATATTTTCAGCAATTACTCTTCCTAAAACTCTTTCAGATAAACTTACTAGGATGTTTCCTCCTTCAATAATTTCAGAAATTGTAACGGAGGATTTTGTTTTGCAATCACATTCTTTCTTTGTGATTTGAACATCTTGAGCAACATCACATAATCTTCTTGTAAGATACCCAGAATTTGCAGTTTTAAGAGCTGTGTCTGCTAAGCCTTTTCTTGCTCCATGGGTTGAATTAAAATATTCTAAAACAGATAAACCTTCTTTAAAATTAGAAATTATAGGAGTCTCGATAATCTCTCCCGAAGGTTTGGCTATAAGCCCCCTCATACCTGCTAATTGTTTCATTTGAGCTTGTGATCCTCTTGCACCTGAGTCCGCCATCATATAAACAGAATTTGTTTCAATTCTATCATTGTCATACACCTTCTCAGCTGATGAAATCTCTTTCATCATTTCATTTGCAACTGTATCTGTACATTTAGACCAGACATCAACAACTTTATTATATTTTTCTCCTCTAGTTATAAGCCCGTCCGAATATTGTTTTTCATACTCTTCAATTTGTTTTTTTGTATTATTAATTAAATTTTCTTTAGTTTTAGGGATAATAAGATCATCTTTTCCAAAAGAAATACCAGCTTTAAAAGCATGTTTGAAACCAAGTGTTTTAATTCTATCACAGAAAATCACAGTTTCTTTTTGTCCACAATATCTAAAGATTGTATCAATTACCTCTGAAACATTTTTTTTTGTTAATAGTTTGTTTATTAAAGAAAATTTAATATTTTGATTTTTCGGTAATACATTGGCTAATAAAAATCTACCTGCTGTGCTCGTGTATTTTTCAACTACTAACTCGCCATTTTGATCTAAAGTTTTAAAAGTTGAAATTATTTTTGAGTGAAGACTTATTACTTTGCTTTCTAATGCTTGCTCTATCTCTTCTATGCTAGAAAATATCCCTTTGGGTTTTTTTTCATTTTCTTCAGCTTGAGATAGGTAATAAATTCCTAAAACTATGTCTTGACTTGGAACAATTATTGGTTTCCCATTAGATGGGCTAAGAATATTATTTGTTGACATCATTAAAACTCTTGCCTCTAATTGAGCTTCCAAACTTAAAGGAATGTGAACAGCCATTTGATCTCCATCAAAGTCTGCATTGAAAGCTGCGCATACTAGTGGGTGTAATTCTATAGCATTTCCCTCAATCAGTTTTGCTTCGAAAGCTTGCACACCTAATCTATGTAAAGTGGGAGCTCTGTTTAAAAGTATTGGGTGTTCTCTTATAATATGCTCCAATGAGTCCCAAACCTCACTTTTTTCTTTTTCAACTAGCCTTTTAGCTTGTTTAATCGTTGTTGCTAAGCCTAATTTATCTAATCTAGCATATAAAAATGGTTTAAATAATTCCAAAGCCATTTTTTTTGGCAAACCACATTGATGAAGTTTTAATTCAGGACCAACTACAATCACTGATCTGCCAGAATAATCAACTCTTTTACCTAGTAGGTTTTGTCTAAACCTTCCTTGTTTACCTTTAAGCATTTCAGCTAAAGATTTTAAAGGTCTCTTTCCTGTACCAGTTATTACCCTACCTCTTCTTCCGTTATCAAATAAAGCGTCAACAGACTCTTGAAGCATTCTTTTTTCATTTCTGACAATGATATCTGGAGCTTTGAGGTCTAATAATCTTTTTAATCTGTTATTTCTATTTATTACTCTTCTATACAAGTCGTTTAGATCAGAAGTAGCAAATCTTCCTCCATCAAGAGGAACTAAAGGTCTTAGTTCAGGGGGAATGACTGGTACTGAGGTTAAAATCATCCATTCTGGCTTATTTCCAGAAGATATAAATGACTCAATAAGTTTTAACCTTTTAATTGTTCTCTCTTCTGTAACTTTTGACTTAATTTCAGCTAAAGAGTCTCTGAGTTTCTTTTGTTCCTTTTTTAGATCTAGACTTACAAGGATTTCTCTAACAGCCTCTGCACCAATACCTGCAGTAAAAGCGTCTTCGCCGAATTCTTCCTGAGCCTTTAATAATGCCTCCTCTGAAATGAGTTGACCTTTTTTGAGCGATGTAAGACCAGGTTCGATAACGATAAAACTTTCAAAATATAAAACTTTTTCAACTTCTTTAAGCTTCATATCGATGGCTAATGAAATTCTACTCGGCAAAGATTTTAAAAACCAAATATGTGCCACGGGACAAGCTAAATCTATATGTCCCATTCTCTCTCGTCTTACATTTGATTTTGTAACCTCTACGCCACATTTTTCACAAATTATTCCTCTGAACTTCATTCTTTTATATTTTCCACACAAACACTCGTAGTCTTTAACTGGTCCAAAAATTCTAGAACAGAATAATCCATCTTTTTCTGGTCTAAACGTCCTATAATTAATTGTTTCAGGCTTTTTTATTTCACCATATGACCAAGATTTTATTTTCTCAGGGCTTGCTAACGTAATCTTAATACTGTTAAAATTATTTTCTTGAGGTAAGTTTTGATTTTCAAAGTTTTTTGATAAATTTTTTTCCATAATTAATTTAATTCGATATTTAATCCTAAAGCTCTTATTTCTTTTACTAAAACGTTAAATGATTCTGGTACTCCTGATTCAAAATTATTATTACCTTTAACTATTGTTTCGTAAACTTTTGTTCTGCCCGCAACGTCATCTGATTTAACAGTCAAAATTTCTTGTAGGGTGTAAGAGGCACCATATGCTTCTAATGCCCAGACTTCCATTTCTCCAAATCTTTGACCTCCTAATTGTGCTTTACCTCCTAATGGTTGTTGTGTAACCAGACTGTACGGACCCGTTGATCTTGCATGAATTTTGTCTTCAACTAGGTGATTTAATTTTAACATGTAAATAATTCCAACTGTTACAGGTCTATCGAACCTTTCTCCGGTTTGCCCATTCCACAAATGTGTCTGCCCAGTGCCTGGTAGTTTAGCTAAGTTTAACATTTCTGTTATGTCTTTAGTGCTAGCTCCATCAAAAACTGGTGTAGCTATAGGTATTCCATTAGATAAATTGTTTACCAATTCAGCTATTTCTTTATTTGATAATTTTGAAATAACTTGATCATAGTAAGATTGACCATAAATATCTTTTAATTTTTCTTTAATTTTATCTAATTCTTTATCAAAATTTTTTAGATAATTTTTGATTTGATCTCCTAGTTCTGAGCATGACCATCCTAGATGCGTTTCCAATATTTGTCCTACGTTCATTCTACTAGGTACCCCTAAAGGATTTAAAACTATATCTACTGGTTTTCCGTTTTCCATATAAGGCATATCCTCCACGGGCACAATTTTACTTACGACTCCTTTATTTCCATGTCTTCCAGCCATTTTATCCCCCGGCATTAATCTTCTTTTTACTGCAACAAATACTTTAACGACTTTCATTACAGTTGGAAGTAAATCGTCACCTTGTTGAATTTTAGTTACCTTATCTTCAAATCTAAGCTTAATATCTTCAGAAGCATTGTCATACTGGTTTTTTAATTTTTCTAAATTGTTGTTTATTTCTTGTTTTTGTAAGGATATTTTCCAAAAGTCTTTTAAATTACAGTTTTCCAAATCATTTTTATTAAGTGTTGTATCGGGCTTTAATTCTTTAAACTGCTTGTTAATACTCTGACCATTTAATAAATCTATTGCTCTTAGTTTAATATTTCTATTTAATATTTCTTCTTCTACTTTTTTGTCTTCCTGAACTGACTCAATCTCAGCTCGTTCTATGGCTATAGATCTTTCATCTTTTTCTATACCGTGTCTATTAAATACCCTTACATCAATAACAACACCTGTGCTTCCAGATGGTAATTTTAGAGAGGAGTCTCTAACATCTGTTGCTTTTTCTCCAAAAATAGATCTTAATAGTTTTTCCTCTGGGCTTGAGGATGTCTCACTTTTCGGTGTAACTTTACCAACAAGTATGTCTCCAGGTTTTACTTCTGCGCCCACATAAACTATTCCAGACTCATCTAGATTTCTTAAACTCTCTTCACTAACATTTGGTATATCTCTGGTGATTTCCTCAGCGCCTAATTTAGTATCTCTAGCCATTGACTCATATTCTTCGATATGTACAGAGGTAAAGACATCATCCGTTACGCATCTTTCTGAAATAAGAATAGAATCTTCAAAATTATAACCTTGCCATGGCATAAATGCAACTGTCACATTCTTACCAAGAGCCAATTCACCAAGTTTAGTTGCTGGTCCATCTGCAATTATGTCTCCTTTTTTTATTTTATCTCCAACTTTAACTAGGGGTTTTTGATTAATACAAGTATTTTGATTTGATCTTTGAAATTTTGATAAATTATAAATATCAACAGCAGATTGAGATAAATCAGTAACTTCTGTAGCTTTAACTACAATTCTTTTTCCATCAATTTTATCAACAACTCCATTTCTTTTCGCAACAATTGTTACTCCTGAGTCTAATGCAACATCTGACTCTATACCTGTTCCAACGAGAGGAGCTTCGGGTTTTAAAAGAGGAACTGCTTGCCTCATCATGTTAGATCCCATAAGGGCTCTATTTGCATCATCGTTTTCTAAGAAAGGAATTAATGCTGCTGCAACAGAAACAAGTTGTTTAGGTGACACATCTATAAAATCAATATTTTCTTTTGATGAAAGTTCAAAGTTTAAATTTTTTCTACAGGCAACTAGTTCTTCTACAAATGATCCATCTTTATTTAAGACGGAATTAGCTTGTGCAATAGTAAATTTTTCTTCCTCAATAGCAGATAAATACTTGATTTCTGAAGTAACTTTTCCATTAATTACTTTCTTATAAGGACTTTCAATATATCCGAACTTATTTACTCTACAATATGTAGCCAAACTATTAATTAAACCAATGTTTGGTCCCTCTGGTGTTTCTATTGGACAAATTCTTCCGTAGTGAGTTGGATGTACGTCCCTCACCTCAAAACCAGCTCTTTCTCTGGTCAAGCCACCAGGACCCAAAGCTGAAACTCTTCGCTTGTGAGTAATTTCTGACAAAGGATTAGTTTGATCCATAAACTGAGAAAGTTGAGACGTCGCAAAGAAATCTTTTAAAGAGGTAGTTATCGGCTTAGCGTTAATTAAATCTTGTGGCATTGCTGACTCTATCTCTAAAAAAGTAGACATTTTTTCTTTAACAGTACGCTCCATTCTTAAAAGACCTATTCTGAATTGGTTTTCAACTAATTCTCCAACAGATCTTACTCTTCTGTTTCCTAAATGGTCTATATCATCTACTTCTCCTTTTCCGTCGCGTAAATCCAGCATAAACTTAATAATTTCTATAACATCTGATGTTTCTAAAATTGTTTTTTTTACACTAGTAGTAAGATTTAATTTTGAATTTAATTTAACTCTGCCAACTTCTGATAAGTCATACCTTTCTTTTTTAAAATATAAATTATTAAAAATCTCTTGAGCAATTTCTAAAGAAGGTGCTTCACCTGGTCTTAAAACTTTATAAATATCATTTAAAGCCTCGGACTTATTTGTGTTTTTATCAATTTTTAAAGTCTCCAAAATGTAAGGTCCTTTGTTAATCGGATCAATATTAACTACATTGATTTCCTTTTCTCCATCCTCATTAATTATTTTATTTAACTGTTCTTCAGTTATATCAAAGCCAGCATTAACTATAATTTCGTTATTTTTACTTTTAATGTCGTTGGAAACATATTTACCAACAATTTGTTCATTTGATACAGAAATAGAATTTAAACCCTTTTCCTGAAGTTTTTTTGCAATGATAATATTTAATTTCTCACCTCTAGATAAAACTTTTTTATTATTTTTAGAGTCAATCAGATCGTAAGATAGCTTGATAGGTCTTTTGTAATTTTCTGGATTAAAAATTGTAGTCCATCTTTTTAACTCACTGTTATATTTATAATTGTCGGTCGAATAAAAAGTTTCTATAATTTTTTCTTTAGAAAATCCGAGTGCATATAGGATAGTTGTTATTGGAAGTTTTTTCTTTCTATCGATTCTAAAATATAAAATATCTTTTGGATCAAACTCAAAATCTAACCAAGAACCCCTACCCGGGATAATTCTACAATTAAAAAGAAGTTTACCACTTGCATGAGTTTTTCCTTTATCATGATCAAAAAAAACACCTGGGCTTCTATGCATTTGATTAACAACAACTCTTTCTACACCATTTGTAATAAATGTTGCACTGGGAGTCATCAGAGGTAAGTCACCAATAAAAACTTCTTGTTCTTTTGCTGAAAGTATTTGTTTCGTGTTATTTTCAGTGTCAATGTCATAAACTACTAATCTTAAATTAGCTTTTAAAGCCGCTGAGTAAGACAAACTTCTTTGTTTACATTCAATTACATCAAATTTAGGTTTTTCAAGTTTATAAGATATATATTCTAATGTAGCTTTGTCGTTCCCATCTTCTATTGGAAATATACTTTTAAAAACTTTATCTATACCCTTAGAAAGTTCACTTAGCTGTTCTTTTAAGGATTTTGATTCTAAAAATTCATTATAAGAATTTTTTTGAACTTCTATTAGATTTGGGATCGATAAACCTTCAACTAGTTTACCAAAGTTTTTACGAATATGTTTCTTTTGAGTAAAAGATAATTGCATTAAATATAAAAAATTACATTGCAATAGTAATTGCAATGAAATCTTATTCTAAATTTTGTTTACTTTAATTCTACTTTAGCACCAGCTGCTTCAAGTTTCTTTTTAAACTCTTCAGCATCTTTTTTAGCTACGCCACCTTTAATCTCTTTTGGTGCTGCTTCAACTAAATCTTTTGCTTCTTTTAAACCCAAACCAGTTATTGCTCTTACTTCTTTAATAACATTAATTTTTTTATCACCTGCTGAAGCTAAGAAAAGTGAAAACTCAGACTTTTCCTCTCCCGCTGGAGCTGCTGCTCCACCAGCTGGTGCAGCTGCTACCGGAGCTGCTGCTGTAACGCCCCATTTCTCCTCAAGCTGTTTCGACAACTCGGCTGCTTCTACAACTGTCAGTGATGATAATTCGTCTATAATTTTATTTAAATCTGCCATTGTTATCCTGTGAATTAATTTTTTAAACTCTTTGCGCGCGCTAAATTAGCAATTTTTGAGCCAGGTGCAAGTAAAATACTTACTAATTTTTGAGCCGGAGAGGCTAAAATACCCACTATTTTAGCCCTTGCTTCTTCAAGAGAAGGTAGTGTGGCTATTATAGACACCTCTTTTTCATCTAAAACTTTGCCGTCCATGAATCCTGCTATGATTTTCAACTTGTTATTTGATTTTGAAAATTTAGTAAGAATTTTTGCTGTTGATATAGGGTCTGATGACATAGCTGCAGCTGTAGGACCTGTAAAATATTTTTCCAAATCTTTTTTTGGAGTTTCTTTAATAGCAATTTTTGTAATTTTGTTTTTTGTAATTTTAAACAAAATTCCTTTCTCTCTTAATTCTTTTCTTAAAGCATCTAATTCAGTCACGTTTAAACCTTGATATTTAGCAATCATAACTGACTCATTTGAAGTAAAGTTTTTTTTCATTTCTTCTACATAATTTTTTTTTGCTTCTTTACTCATCATAAATTTACCTCGCTCCTACTTTATATGAAACTCCCATCGTAGATGACAAAAAGATATTTTTAATAAACTCTCCTTTGATAGTATTTGGTTTTTCTTTCTTCAAATGTTCTATAAAAAAATTGTAATTTTCCTCTAATTTTTCAACAGAAAAACTTTTTCTCCCTATCGTGGAAGCTAAATTTCCATCTTTGTCATTTCTTATCTCTACTATTCCAGTTTTCATGTCATTAACAGTTTTATTTATATCAGTCGTAACAGTACCTAGTTTTGGATTGGGCATAAGACCTTTTGGTCCCAAAACTTTTCCATGTTTCCCGATTTTGCTCATCATTGGAGGTGTGCAAATAAGTTTTGTAAAATTTAATTTTCCAGCCGCAATTTTTTCAATTAAATCTTCTGAACCATAAACATCTGCTCCACTTTTCTTTGCAATTTCAATTTTGTCTGGTTCACATAAAACTGCTATTCTATTTTTTTTACCTGACCCGTTAGGTAAATTTATAATTGTTCGTAAACTCAAATCTCCACCTTTAGATTGTTTTAAATTAATTTTTAGTGATACATCGATTGACTCATCAAATTTTGTATTAGAATTTTTTTTTAGTGTTTCCAGTATCTCTTTTAAAGACATTTTTTTATTATTTTTCTTATTTTCTTCTTTAATTTTTAAAATATTTTTATATCTTTTTGACCTTTTTCTCATAAAATTATTCTTTTACCTCTATGCCCATTGATCGTGCAGAACCACATATAATTTTTGTAGCTTCCTTTAAATCAAAAGCATTTAAATCTCTCATTTTTTCTTTTGCAATTGCCTCAGCTTGTTTCATGGTAATTGATCCAGCTACAACTCTGCCTGGCTCACTAGAACCACTTTTAAGTTTTGCTGCCTCTCTAATAAAATGTGAAGCTGGTGGGGATTTAATTATAAAATCAAATTTTTTATCCTTATAAACTGTTATTACCACTGGAACTGGTTTGCCCATAAACGCCTTAGTTTTTTCGTTAAAAGCTTTACAAAATTCCATTATATTAATTCCTCTTTGACCAAGTGCTGGTCCAACTGGAGGCGCGGGATTAGCCTGACCACCTTTAATTTGTAATTTTACGTAACCTGTTATCTCTTTTGCCATTTAATTTTTCTCCACTTGATTAAATTCTAAATCTACAGGAGTAGCTCTACCAAATATAGAAACTGAGACTTTAAGTCTAGATTTTTCTTCATCAATTTCTTCAATTAATCCATTAAAAGAAGCAAATGGTCCATCACATACCTTAACTTTTTCACCAATTTCAAAGTTGATACTAGTTTTTTGACTTACGGCACTTTCAGAAACTTGTCCGAGGATTCTCTTTATCTCATTGTCAGAAATAGGTGTAGGCTTATCTGATGAACCAAGAAAACCACTCACCTTCTGTAGATTTTTTATCAGATGATAAATTTGCTTAGTGAGTTCAATTTTGATTAAAACATAACCAGGAAAAAATTTTTTTTCTTTTTTTGTTCTTTTGCCTTTTTTAACCTCTGTTACTTGATGTGTGGGTACTAATATTTCCTCGAGATTGTCTGAAAGTTTATTTTTTTTAAGTTCTTCTCTTATAGACTCCACAACTTTCTTTTCAAATCCAGAATAAGCTTGAACAATATACCAATTCATTTAAAAATTAATAGTAAGGATTAAATTTAGAAAAAACCTTAATATTTGATCTAATATAAGAAAAAATATTGCAGCTAATGAAGCCAAAGCAAATACCATTATGGCTCCCATCATTGTTTCTTTTTTTGTAGGCCATGTTATTCTAAAAGTTTCTTGTTTTACTTCCTGAATAAATTTAAAAGGATTTTTCATATTCCACTCTAATATTTTGGCAGGAGCGGAGGGACTCGAACCCACAACCTCCGGTTTTGGAGACCGGCGCTCTACCAATTGAACTACGCTCCTAAGCGTTTATTTTACTATTTTAGTTACTACTCCAGCTCCTACTGTTTTTCCACCTTCCCTAATTGCAAAGTTTAAATTTTCACTCATAGCGATAGGAGTAATTAATTTTACAGTAAATTTACCGTCATCACCAGGCATCACCATCTCTGTTCCGGAAGGTAACGTAACTTCACCTGTAACGTCTGTGGTTCTAAAATAGAACTGAGGTCTATACTTTGTAAAAAATGGAGTGTGTCTACCACCCTCTTCTTTTTTTAAAATATAAGCCTGGCACTCAAATTCCGTATGAGGTGTAATGGAACCGGGTTTACAAAGAACTTGCCCACGCTCAACATCATCTCTCTCAACTCCTCTAAGAAGAGCACCGATATTATCTCCTGCCTCTCCACTATCAAGAAGTTTTCTAAACATTTCTACACCAGTGCAAACAGATTTTTTAGTATCTCTTATACCAACTATTTCGATCTCTTCTCCAACCTTTATCACTCCTGACTCTACTCTTCCTGTTACAACAGTTCCTCTTCCTGAAATTGAAAAAACATCTTCAACTGGCATCAAGAAAGGTTTGTCTTTTGGTCTATCTGGTTGAGGTATAGTCTCATCTACTGCTTTCATTAACTCCATAATTGCGTTTTTGCCAGTGGCTTCATCTTTTCCTTCCACAGCATTTAGTGCAGATCCTTTAATTATCGGGATTTTATCTCCAGGAAATTTATATGATGTTAATAGCTCTCTTATTTCTTCTTCAACTAAATCCACAAGCTCTTTATCTTTAACTGTATCAATTTTATTTAAAAAAACTACGATAGCTGGAACACCGACTTGTCTTGCCAAAAGAATATGTTCTCTTGTTTGCGGCATTGGACCATCAGCAGCGTTAACAACTAATATTGCGCCGTCCATTTGAGCAGCACCTGTTATCATATTTTTTACATAATCGGCGTGACCAGGACAATCGACGTGAGCGTAATGTCTTTTTTCTGTTTCATATTCAACGTGCGCTGTTGAAATAGTAATTCCTCTCTCTTTTTCTTCTGGTGCTTTATCGATTTGATCGTAAGCAACAAAGTTTGCGCTACTCGAGCCACCAGCTTCTGATAAAACTTTTGTTATCGCAGCAGTTAAAGTTGTTTTTCCATGATCTACGTGACCGATTGTACCGATATTACAATGTGGTTTGTTTCGGTTAAACTTTTCTTTAGACATCTATTTTTCCTCACTTTTTTAATTTTTTGTTTTTGGAGCGGGTAAAGGGAATCGAACCCTTACATCCAGCTTGGAAGGCTAGCGTTCTACCATTGAACTACACCCGCAATATCCAAACTTATCGCGCTCTTTATTATTAAAAGCTTAAGTTTGGTGGAGGGGGAAAGATTCGAACTTTCGAAGACCGAAGTCAACGGGTTTACAGCCCGCCCCATTTGACCGCTTTGGTACCCCTCCTAACTACTAATTGTGGGATACCCACTAACTTAAAAAGCATTTAACAACAAGCGTTTTATAAGCATTTATTAAATAATTGCAATAAATCATTTTGCCTTAAAATATGCTAGAAATTTGAAAAAATTGCTTAAAAATCATGAAAAAAACCACTTTTTTAATTGTTGGAAAACATGCTGTTTTAGAAGCAATCAAAAATCCTTTAAGAAAAATTGAGAGAGTCTTTGTAACAGAGGATGCTCAAAAAAAACTTAATAGAGAAAATCAATCATTAAATTTATTTAAATCACTAAATGTTTTTTTTAAATCAAGAAGAGAATTAGATAATATGTGTGGAAGAGATGAAACAGCACATCAAGGATTAATTGCTGAAGTAGAGCAATTAGAGGAAATAACACTCAAAGAATTTGTGATTGATAATAAAAAAAAAAATATCAATTTAATAGCTCTTGAAGAAGTCACGGATCCTAGAAATATAGGATCAATCATAAGAAGTGCCGTTGCATTTAATATTGATGGGTTAATAGTAAAAGAGAGATCTTTCCCATTAAAAAGTAAATTACTATATAAAAGCGCAAGTGGTGGTGCTGAACATATAAAAATATTTAAAGTTTCAAATTTAAATACTGCTTTAAAGTATTTAAAAAGTAAAGATTTTTGGGTGAGCGCATTTGACATTTCAGCTAAGAAGGATTTTACAAAAAATAATTGGAAAGGTAAAAACGTGTTACTTTTTGGTTCTGAAGGTTATGGAATTAAAGCTAAAACACTTGAAAATTCAGATTTTCAATTTAGGGTTAATATAAATGAAAATATTGAAAGTTTAAATATTTCAAATACAGTTTCCGTTGTATGCCATCATATTTTTCAATCAGTGAAATAAATTTTTATTGTTTTTTTTGTAAATTTATTTTAAAGAGATTGTTTGGCCCTCATAGCTCAATTGGTAGAGCAATTGATTTGTAATCAATAGGTTCGCGGTTCGAGTCCGTGTGAGGGCACCAAATTTAATTAATTTCACTTTTTATTTGTTCAAGCTTAATTTTTTGTTGAAGGCTACGATTTCTATCATAAAGCAAATTAAATTTAAATTTTCTGCTAGATCTTATATTTATTTGTTTAATTCTTCTTATTTCAATATTATCTGCCACAGCGCTTACTGGTCTTTTTAAAAAATCTAAATTTTTAATTATTATTGTAGATTTTTTACTAATTAGTTTCCCTTTCCACCTTCTAGGTCTAAACGCACTAATCGGTGCAATGGAGATTTTTTTTGAGTCTAAATTTAATATAGGTCCGTAAACAGAAAGATTATATGCAGTGCTCCCAGCAGGTGTAGAGACTAGAACACCATCACCAATTAAATTTTTAATAATAAACTTTGATCCAGACTTGATTGATAAACTTGCTGCTTGTCTGCTTTGTCTTAAAACTGAAACTTCATTAATCGCTAAATAGCTTTTTCTTTTTACAGTCATCTCAAGAGGAGCAATTGTTATTTTTTTAGCTTTGAGAATATTATTTAATGTTTTTTTTTGATTATACTTATTCATTAAAAAACCATAATTGCCTGAATTGATACCGTAAAAAGATAAGTGATTAAGACTCTTATGCTTTTTAAGAGTTTGAAGCATAAAACCATCACCACCAATTACAATTATTAAATTTTTTAAACTTATATTTTGAGTTTGGAAAATTTTAGTAATTTTTTTTTTAATTCTTAAGGATTTTTTTGTTTTGTCAGAAATTATTTTCATATTAATTTATAATTATAATACACCATTTGTTAATTCCGTTTATATCTACTTTTTTATATTTAAAACCAAAACTGGCCCTTTTTTTGATATATGATAATCATGGATTACTATTTTTTTTACTATATTTTTTAATTGTCCAAAAGTTAGAGGTTTATCATATTTAGCACCAAGCGCATCGAATGTATCCATGATGGCCCATTCAACTAATTTATTTCTCTCTTGAGGTACATTTTTTACGTTTGTATAATTACTACATGGTATAGGTAAGATGAATCGAATTAATTTGCTCATAAAAGTTGGCAACTTCGTTTTTATAAAAGTATCAATTGGAAAATAATATGGAATATAGAATTTAATTATCTTTAATAAAATCTCTGGATTTATCCTTTTTGTTATAGGCCTCCATATGCTCTTAGTTGTAGGATAAATAAATTTTATATAATGATCTATTGAAATTTTTCCACCGTTTTTTCCTAAGGCATAGCAAGATTTATATGTACTTATTAGATTGGGGGTGTGTTGAGCCACACCGTAACATAGAACAAAATCAAATAAATTGTTTAAAAAGTTTAATTCATTTAGTGAAGATTTCAAAAATATTATATTTTCGGATTTATTATTTTTTGCATTAACATTAATTGCATCAGACATTTCAACAGAAATTAAAAAGCATCCTGTAGTTAATAAGACTTCAGTAAATCTTCCTGCGCCACTACCAAGTTCAACTACTAATTTATTTTTTAATTCTTTAAAATCCCAACCACTATTATTAAATAATCTATTTTTAGTTAATGGATATCCAGTGTGTGAGTCAAATTGAGTAAGAGGAAATTTATTCCATTGAATACCAAAATTTGAAGAATAATCATTAATTTTATCATTTATGAAAATATTTTTTTTCTTAATTAAAAATTTTTGATTTTCTAAAATTTCTTTAATTTCTAGAAATTTTTCTTTACTCATTTTTTTGGTGCCCTCGGCCAGACTCGAACTGGCACTCCCAAAAGGGCAAGGATTTTAAGTCCTTTGTGTCTACCAATTTCACCACGAGGGCACGTCGTTGTTTTTGTTGTTATTGTTAATATATTAATACACAAGTGTTTTGAAGAAGTAAAAATAATTTATTTTACGTCTTTATCTCCAAGTTTTCTACAAGTCTTTCCATATTTGATAGGATGATTATCTATTAATTTTACGAAAATCTTTTGAAGTATTTCCCCAATGGCATCTAGGGAAAAATGGAAAACTATTTGTAGCAAAATATCTATACTTACCGTCTGATAATTTACCATTACATTCATCTAAATCACCACTGCCATTTATAAATTCATAATCTTCTTTGAATGATCCATCATATTTACCAAAAGGTTCAATTTTTCTGTTTCCTTTTTTTAGTCGCCATGAGGTTTTAAATTTTCCAGGAATATATAAAATTTCAAATCCATCAGCTGCATAGCCAATTAATGATTGACCATTAGATAATAATGATGGATTAGGTTTATGGTAATGATAAAGTCCTTTGAAGTCCAAATGACCATTATAATCATCAATTCCAAATATTTTTTCAAAAGGTCTGATTGCTTCTAAGTTTAATCCTGATGATTGATTCTGGCTGTGTTTTTTAGGAGAGCTTGAGTCATACCAAGCTGCAGTCCCTGGTCTAATTGGAATACCTGTAAGAGTAACACCAACCGTAGAAACAATATATCTTAGGGTAGGTCTTTTCACTGGTTTTTTTGGAAAACAAAATCTTAAATTCTGCTTTTTAAATTTATTTGGGTTACCTTTTGTTGGGAATTGTCCAATTTTATGATTTGGAACTCCATCTGAAATGATGCATTTTTGCTCTGACGATTGTGCGCCAATACTTTTAATAATGATTAAAGAGTAAAACAAAATAGCTAAGTAATTTATTTTTTTCATTAAATTAACTTAACAAATCCCATAATTATCTCCAAGTCTATCCACTAGTTTGCACAAATTTATTGGTCTTGATTTATAATGTTAATTGAAGGGCTAAATAAGAAAGTTAGGATTGATAATGTTTTGAGGCTACCTGAGACTGATTGAGACTATTGAATTTGTGAATCCTTAGGGTTTTAAGTCCTTTGTGTCTACCAATTTCACCACGAGGGCACTATGTTCTTTTTATTGTTATTGTTAGTATATTAATACACAAGTGTTTAAAAGAAGTAAAAAATTATTTTTCGTAATTGAATTGTTAAATTAAAAAGTTAATTCATACTAAAAGCATAAACTTTATTACCGTCTTTTTCGTAAGCAGGGACTAAAACAAATTGTTTGTTCTCAATTTCGTATATAGTTGGTGGGGCTGAGCCTGCGGCATCCATTTTATAATTCCATAACTCTTTGCCATTTTTACTATCAAAAACTCTAAACATCTTATCTTCTGTGCCAGATGCAAAAATTATATCTCCAGATGTAGCTGTAAGCCCTGCCCTATTTGTTGATCCAGTGTTAAATATATTTTCTTTTTCTAACTCTTTAATTGTTCCAAATGGTCGTGTCCAAATAATTTTACCTGAATTTAAATTCATTGCAGTAATTGATCCCCAAGGTGGTTTAATTGCTGGATATCCATTATTATCCTGAAAAGTGTCCCATTCGTGATAGTAATTTAAATTGCCAATATCTTTTTCGATGGTAATTATGTCTGCAATATTATCGCTAGTTATATATAAAATATTATTTTTTGTATCTATTGAGCCGCCTGCCCACCTCACACATGACCCTATCGATATTGTTTTCTTTCCTAATTGTGGTGGTGTTGGGTATCCAAAATTATAATTATTAGTTTCTTTTATAAAATTTTTTTTAAATTTATTGTCAAAATTAGTCAGATATTTTAATTTAAATTCACTTCTACATATTTTTTCGGGTAGCTTTATCTCAACTTGATAATTTGCGGTTCTTTCGCCAGGTATATTTGATGTAGGAGCTAGTCTATAGTTAATATCAAATAAAGGACTACCGTTATCTCTGTCTAAAATAATTACATTTCCTAACTTCGATATTGCAACTACAACATCAACAAACTTGTTGTCTCTCTTGATCATCGTCAGAATCGGAGGAGCTGCTAAATCATAATTCCAAACATCATGTGGGACTTCTTGAAAATGCCAATTAATTTTTTTTAAATTTAAATCGAACGCCACTAAACTGTTAGCATAAAGATTGTCTCCCTCTCTGAAAATACCTACATGCCAAGGCTCTGGATTTCCAGTAGTAAAAAAAAGAAGTCCTCTTTTTACGTCTAAAGATAATCCTCCCCATGGACTACCTTTCGAAAAATTTGAATAAAGTAGATTATTTTTAGTTTTATTTATCTTATATTTCCACTTTATCTTGCCTGAATTTATATCGTAAGATTTTATTACACTATCAGTTGTAATTAAAATTAATTCATCTTTATAAATAACAGGTGGGAGTGGTGTTAAACCAACTTTAGTTTTTCCATTTTTTCCAAAGTTTTTTGTAGGGACACCATTAGTATCTAAAGAATATAAATATTTTCTATTGTCAGTAAAAAAAATTCTTCCTATTTTGTCACTTTCTTTTTTCTTCCAAAGAATAAGGCCTCTTTTTGCAGCAATACCATTTTCAACTTTATACTCCCAAATTTTTTTTCCATTTTCTGCATTCAAAGCTACTAAATTATTTTCAACATTGGGTAAAAAAACCTTTCCATTATAATATATAATATTAGCTTGATTTTCTTTTTTTGAATTTGATGATTTTAATGGCTCATACATCCACGCTAATTGTAGTTTACTTATATTATTTTTGTTAATTGTGTTTAAATTTGAAAATCGTGTAGAAAAATAGTTACCATGACTTCTGCTCCAGTTTTTTTCATTATGATAATTTTCTATTTTATAAAGTGGTTTGCTCAAATTATCTTTTTTAGCCTTTATAGTTTTATATTTTGGTAGTTTAGACCTTTGTTCTTTTGATTCTATTGACCATCTTTTTTCGTGAGAATCATAAAGAAACATTTTAGAAAATTTAAAATAATTTTCTTTTAGAAAATTAGCAAATTTATATGAATGTCTGCTATTTAAATGATTATAACTAATTTCTACTTTTGACCTATTCACATAATTGCCATCAAAATCAGTAGCATCAATCAAAAATAAAGAAAAAATTGAAATTATAACAGCTAATATTGAAAGGAAAAAAAACTTTAAAAATTTTAAAATAATTTGCATAATAAGTTTAAATTTTACAACAAAGATCAATAGTTTTGAATATGACAAATTAATCTTATAAAATAATGTTTTTAAATGAAAAAAATCTTAATATATAATTCAGGTGGAGGATTAGGAGACTCAATTCAATTGTTCCCTCTGATAATAAGTTTGAAAAGTCATTACAAAAAAGCAAAATTTTATTATTTAGGTGCACATAAAAATCATTTTATTGGGAAATTAAAAGAGTATAATATTCACTTAGATACTGTTGATTTGGGATTAAAATATTTTGGTTTTAGGTGGTGGCATTGGTTTTTTGCTAAAAATAAGATATCAGAAAAAATTTTTGGAAAATTTGATTTAATTATTGATTTGCAAACTAAGTTCAGAAACTCACTAATTCTAAAGAGAATTCCACACTTAGCTTTTTACTCTAGAACTTTTAACGGTTTTTTTTCATCAAAAAAAATTAAATCTTACTCTTCTAATCATTTAGAAAATCTTAGTTTATTTATAGAAGAAGATGTGGCTGAATTAAATTTTAAGGTAAAAAAACTTCCTAAAGAAATTCTAAATGAAGCAAAAAGATTATTGCCAAATTCAAATTATGTAGGATTTTCACTTACTCAAGGGAACAAATATAGAAAAAAAAGTTGGTCAATTTATAAATTTTTAACTTTAGCGAATAAATTAATCACAAAAAATAAAGTCCCAGTTTTCTTTATTGAAAAAGAGAAAATTGAATTAATAGAAAAAATAAAGAACCAAGTGCCAAACGCAATTTTCCCAGAACTTAATTCTAAACTAGCTTGCCCAGCTTTAGTAACAGCTTTATCTTCCAGATTAGAAATTGGTGTTTCTATTGATAACGGTATAATGCATATGATGAGCCTAGCTGATATACCAATGATTGTTTTATTTGGTCCAACAAATTCAGAAAAATTTGCACCTAAAAATAAATACACAAAAATTCTTGATAGTAAAAAAATTCATAAAACAAAGGATATTAATTCTATAGAGGTAGATGAAGTTTTTAGTTTAATTTAATTTTAGAATTTTAATTTTTTTTGTTTTAGCAAAACTCAAAATTTTCTTATTTACCTCTACTAATTTTTTTTTTGAAGTTGATCTGAACACTACCGAAACACCTATTTTTCCGAGTCTGAAGAAAGGATAACTCCCTACATCGACATTTTTCTGGTACTTGTTTTGTATAACTTCTAAATTCTTAGAAATATTACTTTCGACAGTAAATAAATTGATTGTTTTGCTGTGAACTTTTAAACCTTTAATTAAATATCTTTTACAATTCTCAATCATTGAATTTATTATTGAAGGAACTCCAGGAAGAGATAGAACATTTTTTGTAACAAAACCTGGAGCTGCACTAGATGGATTATAAATTAATCTTGAGGAAATTGGCATTTTAGCCATTTTTTTTCTTCCATCGTTAAATTTTTTTTTACCATAATAGCTTTCTAATATTTTAAACGCCTCTTTATGAAATCCGTATTTTATTTTAAAAGCTTTAGCTATGGATTTAGCAGTAATATCATCATGTGTTGGGCCTATTCCTCCTGTAGTAAAAACATAATTAAATTTCCCAGATAAATTTCTTACATTTGAGATAATTGTTTTTTCAACATCTGGTATAATTCTTACTTCCTGAACAGTCACGCCACAATTTAAATTTAGCCAATTGCTTATAAAAGTTACATTTTTATCTTGTGTTCTTCCAGATAAAATTTCATTGCCAATTATTAAAATAGCGGCATTTACTTTCTTGTTTTTTTTCTTCATAGATCAATAATTATATATGAACTTTAAAAATAAATTAATACCAGGAGTGTTCATTAAAAGATACAAGCGATTTTTTGTTGATGTAAAAATCAATGACCGCATTGTCACAGCACATTGTCCGAATACTGGTTCTATGATGGGTTTATTGAATAAAGGTAACAAAGTTTGGTTAAGTAAAGTTAATGATCCTAAAAGAAAGTTGAAATATACTTTACAAATAATTGAAAATAAAAAAGTAAAAGTTGGTATTAACACTCATCTTGCCAATAAATTAGTTCGTGAAGCATTAGATAGTAATTTAATAAATGAATTCAAGAATATCGACGTTATAAATCAGGAAGTTAAATTTGGTAAAAACACAAGATTTGATTTTTTTCTTTCTAATTTAAAAAAAAAAATATTTATAGAAGTTAAGAGTGTTACCTTATCACGAAAAAATGGAATAGCTGAGTTCCCTGATTCGATTACCTTAAGAGGCTTGAAGCATATTAATGAACTTATAAATGCTAATAAAAAAGGTTATGAAATATACCTTATATTTTTAATCCAGAGAAATGATTGTAATGAATTTAAAATTGCCAAAGATATTGACTCAAAATATAACGATTTATTAATGAAAGCTGTTAAAAAAAATTTAAATATACTTTGCTTTGATTGTAAATTTTATTCAAAAGGAATAAAATTAAATCGTTGTATAAAATTTAATTATTATGAGTAATAATTTTAAAGAAGCTTTTGAGAAGACAAGGCTGGCAGGATCAATTGCTGCAAAGGCACTGGATGAAGTTGCAAAAATTGTTAAACCAGGTACTAGCACTGATTCAATTGATAAACTTTGTTACGAATTTATAAACGATAATGGTGCATACTCTGCCCCTTTATTTTATAGAGGTTTTCCAAAATCATGCTGTACTTCGGTTAATCATGTTGTTTGTCACGGCATTCCATCTGGTAAAATTTTAAAAGATGGAGATATTCTAAACGTTGACGTAACTGCATTTAAAAACGGTTGGCATGGAGACACAAGTAGAACTTTCGAAATTGGAGAAGTGTCTGTTAAAGCCAAAAAATTAGTCAAAACAACATTTGAAGCAATGATGAAAGCCATTAAAATTGTAAAAGATGATATTCACTTAGGTGATATCGGAGCTACAATACAAAATCATGTCGAGGCAGCAGGATTTTCTGTTGTTCAAGATTTTTGTGGTCATGGAATTGGTGAGCATTTTCATCAAGAGCCTAATGTGCTCCATTATGGCAAAAAAGGAACGGGTGAAAAAATAAAAGCTGGAATGATTTTTACAATAGAACCTATGATTAATATTGGCAAATTTGAAACAAAAATACTTAATGATGGTTGGACTGCTGTAACTAAAGATAAGTCTTTGTCTGCACAATTTGAACATACTATAGGTGTAACTAAAGATAGTTGTGAAATTTTTACTTTATCAAATATTTAATGATTGAAAGATACTCAAGAAAAGAAATTAAGAGCATTTGGGAAGATAAAAATAAATATTCCATATGGCTTGAAATAGAGCTCGCAGCTGCAGAGGCTATGGAAAAATTTAAAATTATTCCTCGAGGCGTATCAAAAAAAGTGAGATCTAGAGCAAAAATTAATGTGAATAGAATTTTGCAGATCGAGGATAAAGTAAAACATGATGTGATAGCTTTTTTAACATCAATTACTGAAAAAGTTGGAAAAGAAGCCAGGTATCTACATAAAGGTATGACCTCATCTGATGTTCTGGATACATGTTTTAATCTACAACTAAAACAATCTGGTGCGATTTTGTTAAAAGATATTAATCAGTTACTTGCCTCAATTAAACGTCAAGCAATAAAATATAAACACACATTGTGCATTGGCAGAAGTCACGGAATTCATGCTGAACCAATAACATTTGGTCTAAAAATGTTATCTTTTTATCAAGAGTTTTTAAGAAATAAAAGAAGGCTCGAAAATTCTATTAACGAAATTTCAACATGTGCAATTTCTGGAGCTGTGGGAACTTTTGCTAATATAGATCCTAAAGTAGAGAGTCATGTAGCGAAGAAGCTAAAGCTGAAAGTTGAACCAATTTCTACTCAAATAATACCGAGAGACAGACATGCACAGTATTTTTCCACGCTTGGAGTGATTGCAAGTTCTATAGAAAGATTTGCTATAGAAATAAGACATCTACAAAGAACTGAAGTTTTAGAAGTGGAAGAATTTTTTGGAAAAATGCAAAAAGGATCTTCTGCAATGCCGCATAAAAAGAATCCAATCTTAAGTGAGAATTTAACTGGTTTGGCAAGGCTAATAAGATCTAGTGTAATCCCTGCTTTAGAAAATGTTGCTCTATGGCATGAAAGAGATATTTCACACTCAGCTGTAGAGAGAAATATTGGCCCTGATGCAACTATTACTTTGGATTTTGCATTAAACAGATTATCCAGTGTAGTGAAAAATTTAAATATATATCCAAAAAAAATGATAAAAAATTTGAACTTAACCAATGGAATTTTTTTTTCACAAAGAGTATTACTTGAATTAACTAATCATGGCTTTACTAGAGAAGAGGCTTATACAATTGTACAAAAAAATGCAATGAATTCATGGGAAAATAACTCCTCTTTTTATAGTAATATAATTTCTGATAAAAAAATTACTGCTAAAATACCTGTTAATAAACTTAAAAAGTTATTTAATTTTAGTTATCATACGAAAAAAATTAATATAATTTTCAAAAGAAGTCTTAAAAAATAAGTTATCTGATGAATAAAGGTAAAAAATTATACGAAGGTAAAGCGAAAATCATTTATGAAACTAAAGATAAGAATTTAGTCATTCAACATTTTAAAGATGATGCTACAGCATTTAATAATCTTAAAAAGGCCAAAGTTGAAGGAAAAGGTGTTTTAAATAATAGAATTTCTGAATACATTCTCTCAAATCTTTCTCAATGTGGAATCAGAACACATTTTGTTAAAAGACTCAATATGAGAGAACAATTAATTAAAAAAGCAGAAATTTTTCCAATAGAATTTATTGTAAGAAATATTGCAACGGGATCTCTCACAAAAAGATTGGGTATTCCAGAGGGCACAGTACTAGAAAAACCTCTTTTAGAATACTGTTATAAGAAAGATGAGTTATCAGATCCATTAATATCTAAAGAGCATATTTTTTCTTTCGGTTGGGCAACTGAAAATGAAATTAAAATCATAGATAAAACAACGTTAAGAATTAACGACTTACTGACGGGAATTTTTAGAGGTATTGGTATAAAACTGATAGACTTCAAAATAGAATATGGGAAGGCTTGGAACAAAGATACAGAAAAAAAAGAAATAGTTTTAGCCGATGAAATCAGTCCTGATACTTGCAGATTGTGGGATTCTAAAACAGAAAAAAAATTAGATAAAGATAGATTTAGAAAAGATTTAGGAAATATTATTCAGGGATACCAAGAAGTAGCAAGAAGATTAGGAATAATGCCGGAAGAGACTAATATTAGTGAGGTGAATTTCGGTAAAACTATTCCTATAAAATTCAAAAAAAAATAAATTGAAATTTTCAGTTACAGTAACTCTCAAAAAAGATGTATTAGATCCTCAAGGCAAGGTGGTCCAAAATACTTTATTAGATATGGGAATGCACAATTTAAAAAGTATACGACAAGGAAAGTTTTTTGAAATTGAAGTGCAAGAAACAGACCCCAAAATAGGAGAAAAAAAAGTAAATGAAATGTGTGAAAAACTTTTAGTTAATTTAATTATTGAAGATTATAAAATAAATAAAATATAATGAAGTCATCTGTTATTGTATTTCCTGGTTCAAATTGTGACAGAGATATTGCTTCAGCTTTAGAGAAAATGCAATTTAAGAATCAAATGGTATGGCATAAAGAAACATCTTTGCCCAAATCAGACTTAATAGTTATACCGGGTGGTTTCTCATATGGAGACTACTTAAGATCTGGCGCAATAGCAGGAAAGTCATTAATAATTGATGAGGTAATAAAATTTGCAAATTCTGGATGCTTAGTATTAGGAATTTGTAATGGTTTTCAAATATTAACTGAGACCGGTCTTCTAAAAGGAACTTTATTAAGAAATAAAAATCTGAAATTTATAAATAGAGATGTAAATATTAAGGTTGTAAATAACAAGACAAAATTTACTTCAAAATATAATTTAAATCAAATTTTAAAGATAAATATTGCACATAATGAGGGAAACTATTTTACAGATCCTAATCATCTAAACATATTAGAAAAAGAAAATTTGATTGCTCTAAAATATTGTAATGAAAACGGTGAAGTTGATGAACAATCAAATCCCAATGGATCATTAAAAAATATAGCTGGGATTTTTAATTCAAAAAAAAATATATTGGGAATGATGCCACACCCCGAAAGAATGGTAGATCAATTAGTTTCAAATACTGATGGGGTAAATTTGTTCAATAGTTTACTCAACTAAAATAATGGAAATTGACGAAAAAATTATTGAGAAACACGGACTTAAACAAGAGGAATATAATAGCATTCTTCAACTTTTAAAGAGAAAACCTAATTTATTAGAACTTGGAATTTTTTCAGCAATGTGGAACGAACATTGCTCATATAAGTCTTCAAGAATACATTTAAAAAAATTGCCTACAAAAGGTAAAATGATTATTCAAGGTCCAGGAGAAAATGCTGGCGTCATAGATATTGGTGATAATGATGCAATAGTTTTTAAAATAGAAAGTCATAACCACCCTTCTTATATTGAGCCCTACCAAGGTGCAGCAACAGGAGTTGGTGGAATTTTAAGAGATGTTTTTACTATGGGGGCAAGACCTATTGCACTTTTAAACTCGATCCATTTTGGTGATACCTCACACCCTAAAACAAAAAACTTATTAAATGGAGTTGTTTCAGGAATTGGAGGTTATGGTAACTGTATAGGAATTCCAACAGTAGCTGGAGAAACTAAATTCAACGAAACATATAATGAGAATATACTCGTAAATGCTATGGCAGTGGGTCACGTAAATAAAAATAAGATATTTTATTCCAAAGCTAAAGGATTAAACAAATCAGTTGTTTATGTTGGTTCTAAAACAGGCCGTGATGGTATTCATGGAGCATCAATGGCCTCGGCTGAGTTTGATGAAAATTCAGAGGAAAAAAAACCAACTGTCCAAGTTGGAGATCCATTTACAGAAAAATTACTTTTAGAAGCTTGTCTGGAATTAATGAAAGATGACTCTATCATTGCAATACAAGACATGGGAGCAGCTGGATTAACATCTTCCAGTGTAGAGATGGCTTCAAAAGGTTCTTTAGGTATTGAATTAGATTTAGATAAGGTCCCATGTAGAGAGGATAATATGACACCTTATGAAATGATGCTTTCCGAGAGCCAAGAAAGAATGCTAATTATACTAGAAGATGGTAAAGAAAATCACGCTAGGAAAATCTTTGAAAAGTGGGATTTGGATTTTGTGATAATTGGAAAAACCAATAATACAAAGAATTTGACATTAAAATTTAAAAATAAAATTGAAGGAGAAATTCCTATAGAATTTTTAGCTTCAAAAGCTCCAGTCTACGAAAGAAAGTGGGTTAAAAAAAAACCTAAAGAAAAAAGAACTGATCTAAAGAAACTTAAAAAAATTAAATTAGAAGACGCCTTAATAAAAATTTTGTCCTCTCCAAATTATTCTAACAAAAGTTGGATAACTAGTCAGTATGATCAAATGGTTATGTGCGATACAATACAGAAATCGGGTGCTGATGCTGCGATAGTCAGGATACACAATAAAGATAAAGCTATTGCCGTTAGCGTAGATTCTTCTGCAAATTACTGCAAATCATTCCCACTAATTGGAGGTAGACAAATAGTTTGTGAAAATTGGAGGAATTTAATATCTGTTGGTGCAAGTCCAATAGCAATAACTAATTGTCTTAATTTTGGAAATCCAGAAAATAAAGAAATAATGGGTGAATTCGCAGAGTGTATACAAGGAATTAAAGAAGCTTGTGAATTTTTAAATTATCCTGTCGTATCTGGAAACGTGTCGTTTTATAATGGTACAAATAATAAAAATATTGATCCAACTCCGGTTATTGGTGGTGTTGGATTAATTAGTAACATATCTAAACCTTTAAATCACCGTTTAAAAATGGAAAAAAGTATTATTCTTTTAATTGGTAAAACTTTTGGACATCTTCAACAAAGCTGTTTTTTAAAAGAAAATTATTCAATTATAGAAGGATTGCCTCCCGAAGTAAATTTGGTAAACGAAAAAAATAACGGTGAAATTATATTAAAGTTAATTAAAAAAAATTTAGTGCTTAGTGCTCATGATGTTTCAAGTGGTGGACTTCTGGTTGCACTCAGTGAAATGGCTATAAACTCAAATTTCGGTATTAAAATACTTAAACCTAAAAAACTAAGAAATTTATTTGAATATTTTTTTGGAGAAGATCAAGGTAGGTACCTAATAGAAGTAGACGAGTCTAAAGTAGGTTTAGTGAATGAAATATTAAATGAAAATAAAATTTATTATGAAAATATAGGCAATACTCAAAAAAACTATCTTGAAATAAAAAATGAATTTAAAATAAATGTTAAAGACCTATATAAAATTAATAATAGTTGGTATAATAATTATTAATGCCACTACAAAAAGATGAAATAGAAAGACTTATTTTAGAAACAATTCCTGATGCCCATATAGAAATTAAAGATTTAATGGGCGACAATAATCACTATTCCGCAATAATAAAATCTGAAATATTTAAGGGGATGAGTAAAGTTGAACAACACAAACTCGTTTACAAATCGCTTAAAGGTAAAATGGGTAATGAATTACACGCTTTATCGATAACTACAAAGGAGAGATAATGGAAATTAAAAACAAAATTCAAACAATTATTAATGAAAATGATGTTTGTTTATTTATGAAAGGAACTCCAGACGCTCCTCAATGCGGATTCTCTATGGCAGTTTCAAATGTTCTTAAACACTTAAACGTTAAATTTATGGGTGTGAATGTTCTAGAGGATGAAAATTTGAGACAAGGAATAAAAGAATTCAGTGATTGGCCAACTATTCCACAACTTTATATTAAAAAGGAGTTCATAGGAGGATGCGATATAGTTAAAGAATTATTTGAAAAGGGCGAACTCAAAAAACTTTTAAGTGAAAAAGGACTTATTTAATTGAGAAATTATATTTATAAAACACTAATAGCAGTTATTGCACTGATAATTGTATTTGAATTTACAATTGGAAAAACTCTAAACAACATTACAAGACAAACTGATATTCTTCTGACTAAAGAAGGTAGAAAAAAAATGGTAAATTCAATTAAAATTGAAATGGAAAAGGCAGTTAACAAAGAAAATTATTTAAAAAAAGACGAAAGAATACTTATTAATAAGTTTATAAATAAAATTAAAAGTGAGTTAAATAACGTAGAATAATTTTGTTAGATAATTTTTTTGAAAAACTACATATTCTCCATAATATTTATATCAAACATAAATATTTTATTAAAAAAAAATCTTATTCAATGGAAGGGGAAGATTTAATTATTTCAGATATTACTAAAAATATTAAAAACGGATTTTATGTTGACGCTGGTTGTTATCACCCTTTTTATCTAAATAATACTTATTTACTATATAAAAAAAATTGGAGCGGCATAAATATTGATATAAGTGAATTTTCTATAAAATTATTTAATTTTTTAAGGCCTAATGACGTTAATATTAATTCAGCTGTTTCTAACGATGATAAAAAAATTTCATTTTACTACCAAAAAAAATTTAGCCAATTGTCAACGATAAAAAAGGAAGTTTCAAAAGAGAGAATGCAAGGCCAAATAAAAGAGAGCAAAATTAATTCTCTTAAGCTAAATACCATTTTAAATAAATCTAAATATAGGAACAAAAAAATTGACTTTTTAAATATTGATGTTGAGGGAGCCGACTTTGAAGCTCTAAAATCTTTAGATTTTAATATCTATCGTCCTAAAACTATTTGTATTGAAATTATACAGGAAAATATTTTTAAATCTGAAATATATAAGTTTTTAGAAAATTTAGGATACAAAAAAATTTGGTCTAGCAAATCTAATTTTAATCATATCTTTATAGAAAAAATATAATTTTTTATTTACATTCAAGCAATTTACTTGTGATAATTTCCTTTTTGTAAAAGATTAATTTAAAATTTGTTTCATGAATTTTCTCACAATTGTATGGTAAGCTTTTTTTTAAATTCCTTACGTGTTGAACTGCTAAAAAAGGTCTTTCATAATTTGTGTCGATCTTTTGCCAAACATCAAAACAATCAAATTTAGTATTACCTAAAAAAGGTTTTACCGTATGTAGAGGATTTGCTAAGATACAATTATTTTGATTTTCTAATTGTGAAATATATTTAGCTACTTCTCTTCCACTTATGCCTTGATATTCTAACTCAAATTTTTCAATAATATCGACAGATCTAGATGGTAAGTTAAACCAAACATATTGATATGGATTGATTCTTATATTTTCAATTATAAAAAAACAGATGGTTATAATACCCAATGAATAAAAGAATTTTTTTGAAATCGTGTATAAAGAAACTAAACCTAAAATAAATATTAAAGGAATTAAAAACATAATTTGTCTTATTTCGTCATACAAATGAACTTTTTTGATAATAAGAATTAAGGGGATTAACAATACTGTTAGTAATAAAGATCCAAAAAAAATTGATTTTTTTTTATCATTAAAAATTTTTTTTTCACAAAAGGGTATAATTAAAAAACCGATCAAAATTATTAAAGGTAATTTAACCGAAAACCAAATTGGAATATAAGTAGAAGGTAAATCATGTGAGTACATTATTTTACCTAAAGTATTAGTGCCAACATTATTAAAATGATTAGTGTTAATATTTACCGTTTCAAAAATTAAAAAAGGGTCTAGCCATAAAATTGGGTAAAGCAAGAAAGTAAATAATAAAAAAAATAAGCTAAATATGAAAAATTTTAAATAGAATCTTTTTACAAACGACGAAAGTTTTTTTTCAAAAACACCTGTATAAAAAATTAATAATAATAAATATTGAATGAATATTAATAATCCTGCAATTCTTATTGATAACAAAAAAGCTGAACAAAAAGAAATGAGTATTACTTCCTTATTATTTAAAATGTCATTTCTAATTAATTTGTCTATTAAATTAAAAACTAAATAAGTACACATAAGCCAAACACTTAAAAATGGAATATCTTTAGGACTAAACATCGACTGGCCAAACAAATATGGATAAGTTAAATAAATAATAGTGCTAATTATACAAAAATCCTCATTATCAATAAGTTTCCTTAAGATTAAATAAAAAAAGATACCAGATATAAAAAAAAACGTAAAAATTACAAAGTGTTTTGATAGAAGTTTAGCTCCATAATTGCTTATATCATTATTTAAAATTAATAAATTTTTTAGAATAGCTTGAATAGGTTGGGAAATTATTTGAAATCCAATACCATATCCAACAAATTTTTTTACCTCTGAGTCATAAAATTCACGATCGAATGGCTTGTTGTGAAAAATTTTATCTTTAAATTCTCCTATCAACCACGTATGAAATTTCCAATTTAACTCTTCATGTTTTTCATCAAAAGATATTCCTGATTTAATTGAATTTTGTGCACCAACTAAAAAGTAAATAAAAACAAATACAATAAATATTTTTTTTTTTGGTAAATTCATTATCAATGAATAGATAATAGAGATTAGGACAAAATTAAAGATATTTGATTTAAATTAAATACAATAGAATTATCTTGAATAATATTCGATTACTAAATTTGGTTCCATTATTACAGGATATGGAACTTCTGAAAACTTTGGCACTCTGACTAGTTTTGCAGTTTTATTTTTGTCATCAAGTTGAATATATTCTGGGACATCTCTTTCTTTACTTTGAAGCGAACCTTCAATAAATGTAAGTTTTTTTGATTTTTCTTTTATTTCAATCAGATCTGAGTCCTTAACTATATAACTGGAAATATTAACTCTTTTTTTGTTTACTGTAATATGTCCGTGATTGATTATTTGTCTTGCAGAAAAAACGGTTGGGGCAAATTTGGCTCTATATATAACAGTATCTAACCTGCTTTCAAGTAAAGCAATCAAATTTTCTGTGGTATCACCTCTCTTTGATAAAGCTTTACGATAAATATTTCTAAATTGTCTTTCATTGATATTTCCATAGTATGATTTTAATTTCTGTTTTGCTTGAAGCTGTGTTCCGTAATCTGTTGGTTTACCTTTTTTATTTTGGCCATGTTGTCCAGGAGGATAAGCTCTAGAGTTAAAGGGGCTTTTTGGTCTTCCCCATAGATTTGCTTTAAGTCTTCTATCTACTTTATGTTTAGATTTAAGTCTTTTTGTCATAATTATTTGATGTGTTTATAAGGTTTCAGATAAATTTGTCAATTATCGTTTAATACTTTTTTTACTTAACGAGCTAATAATACTAACTAAAATCCTTAATTCTTTGTCATTAAGCTCTAGTCTATAAAATAAATTATAAATATTAGTTAACATTGATTGTTTTTTTTCTACAGGGAGAAAAAAATTTTTTTCATCTAATAAATTTATTAAATATTTTACCACCGATGAAATTCTATTTTTAGATGAAATTTTTAAATTTTTTCCTGTTTTTTCAAATATTCCTCTATTAATGAATTTAAAAACCTCGTAACATATTATGGTTACAGAATGAGATAAATTCAAAGACTTAAATTTTTTTGAAGTTGGAATTTGTAATACATAATTTGAATAAGATAAATTTTGGTTTGATAAACCTGATGCTTCAGGACCAAACATAAATCCGATATTTAAATTTTTACTTCTGCTTAAAATTTTAGAAAAATCTCTAATGGTTATATGTTTTTTGTTAATATCTCTTTTACGTGCACTTAAAGAGATTATAATATCAAAATCCTCTATTGCTTCTTCAATATTGCTTAAAATTTTAGTTTTTTTAATGATATCATAAGCACCTACTGACGTGACTTTTGTTTTATGATTTGGAAAAGTAAATTTTGGAGAAACTATTTTTAAATTTTTAAAACCAAAATTTTTAATTGATCGTGCGCATGCACCTATATTTTCACCTAACTGAGGTTTTACTAAAATAAACCCAAAATTATTTTTCATTAAAATTTGCAGGTGCTTTTTCTTTAAATAATTTATAATCTAAACTATCTATCAAAGCTTTAAAAGAAGCTTCAATTATATTTGGAGAAACTCCTACAGTAAACCAACTTATGCCAGTTTTATCTGTACTCTCGATTAATACTCTTGTAGTGGCTTCAGTTCCAGTATTTAATATTCTAACTTTGTAATCTAAAAGTTTTAAGTCTGCAAAAAAATTGTAATATTTTTCTACTTTTTTAAAATTAGTTCTGATTGCATTGTCCAAAGCATTAACAGGACCATTACCTTCTCCATCACAGCTAATCTCTTTCCCATCAATTAAGAATACTACATTCGCATTAGTTAAAATATTATCTGACTTTGAAATATTTACATTATAACTTTTAACTTTTAAATAATTTGGAACTTTTCCTAATAGTCTATTAGCTAATAATTCAAAAGAAGCATCGGCTCCGTCGTATGAATATCCACTAAACTCTCTGTCTTTGACTTCATCTAAAATTTTTTGTACTTTTGGATTTTTAGCATCAATTTTGATGCCATATTTTTCCAAACGGGATAAAATATTTGATCTTCCGGCCTGATTAGAAATAATTATGTTACGATGATTTCCAATTAATTTAGGATCTATATGTTCATATGTTTTTGGATCTTTTTTTACAGCTGAAACATGTAATCCACCTTTATGTGAAAAAGCTGAAGCCCCAACATAAGCCATGTTTTTGTTTGGTTTTCTATTTAATATCTCGTCTAATAATCTTGAACACTCAGTTAAAGACGATAGTTTTTCTTTCGAAATATTTACATTAAATTTATCGCTAAAAGATCTTTTTAAACAAAGTGTTGGAATTATTGACATTAAATTTGCATTTCCACATCTTTCTCCTAGCCCATTAATTGTTCCTTGAATTTGTCTAGCGCCACACTCTACTGCAGCTAAAGAATTAGCAACTGCATTTTCTGTATCATTGTGTGCATGTATTCCAAGATTTTTACCTGGTATAGTTTTTGAAACTTTAGTGACAATTTCTTTTATTTCATTTGGTAAAGTACCACCGTTTGTATCGCAAAGAACAATCCATCTTGCACCAGCATCATAAGCCTGCTTCAAACAATCTAAAGCGTAATTTGGATTAGCTTTATAACCATCAAAAAAATGTTCTGCATCAAATAAAAATTCTTTTTTGTTTTTGATAAAATGATCAGCTGTTTCTTTTATATTTTTTAGATTTTCATCATTTTCTATTCCGAGGGCTACTTTCACATGAAAGTCCCATGTTTTGCCAACTACACATACTGCTGATGTGTTAGCATTCATAAGTGAGGCCAAAGATGGATCATTATCAGCACTTCTCCCAGATCTTTTTGTCATTCCAAAAGCTGTAAAAGTGCTATTTTTTGTTTGAGGTGGATTAGAAAAAAATTTAGTATCCACAGGATTAGCACCAGGCCAACCTCCCTCTATATAATCTACTCCGATATTTGACAAAACATTTGTAATTTTATTTTTATCTTCAATAGAAAAGTCTACACCTTCTGTTTGGGCTCCATCTCTTAATGTAGTGTCAAATAAATAAATTTTGTCTTTGGTCATTTAAATTTCCAAATAGTTTTTTCTTTTTGGTCCTCGATTAATATTCCCTCATCTAAAAGTTCATTTCTTATTTTATCGGCTAAATCGTAATTTCCATTATTTTTTGCTTTCGTCCTTTCTTGTATTTTTTCTAATATACTCTCTTCAGAAATCTTAATTTTTTTCTTTTTAAAATTTAGCCATTCTTCTTTAGGAATATTAAATAGTCCAAGTAATCGACAAGCACTATTAAATAATGCTTTTTTTTTATCGTCCCCTGCTATTGCTTCATTGTAAAGCTCATGAATTTTAGCAATAAATCCTGCAGTGTTTAAGTCATCTAACAACGTCTCAATTAAATCTAATTTAATTTCCTCTGAATTTTTTTCGTAAAGGTTATACCATTTGTCTAAAATATTTTTTTGGGTGTTTAATAAATCATCATTCCAATCTAACGGTTGGCTATAATGAGCGCTTAATAAAGCAAGTCTCACAACTTGGCCTGAATATTTATTAACAGCATCAGTTATAGTTATTATATTTCCGAGAGATTTTGACATTTTTTCTCTGTCAATAGTTACAAAACCGTTATGTAACCAATAATTTGCAAATTTATCAGTAGAATTATTAGAACAAGATTGCGCAATTTCATTTTCGTGATGTGGAAAAATTAAATCTAGTCCACCTCCATGAATATCAAAATTTTTTCCTAAGTATTTCTCACTCATGACTGAACATTCTAAATGCCATCCAGGTCTACCTCTCCCCCAAGGGGACTGCCATCCAGGATCTTTTTCAGATGACGGCTTCCACAAAACAAAATCCATTGGATTTTTTTTTAAATCTGATATTTCTACTCTACTACCTGCTTTTAAATCTTCTAAATTTTTATTTGAAAGTTTCCCATAATTCTTAAAAGATGAAACTGAAAAATATACATGGCCTTCATTTGCATATGCAAAATTTTTTTCAATTAATGAAGATGTCATTTCTATCATTTCCTTTATATGTTCGGTCGCCTTAGGTTCTTTGGATGGTTTTAAACAATTTAAGCTTTCACAATTTTGGTGAAATATTTTTGTTACCTCTTGCGTAATATCATTGATAGACTTTTTTTTATTTTTTGAAGCTTCAATTATTTTATCATCTACGTCTGTAATATTTCTGACATAGAAAACTTTTCTACCTCCATAAAGTAATTGCAATACTCGAAAAAGTGTATCGAAAACGACTAAAGATCTTGCATTACCTACATGAGGGTTATCGTAAACAGTCGGTCCGCATGCATATAAAGAAATTTTGTCCAAATTAATTGGTTTAAATAATTCTTTTTTTCTTGTTAGAGAATTTGTTAATTTTAAACTATTCA
This sequence comes from uncultured Pelagibacteraceae bacterium, assembly GCA_902536385.1. GTDB lineage: Bacteria > Pseudomonadota > Alphaproteobacteria > Pelagibacterales > Pelagibacteraceae > Pelagilacustribacter. The sequence continues at coordinate 55,038 of CACAWY010000005.1, read as the reverse complement.
TTAAATGTACATACTGGTATTGGATTCATTTTGTGTAAATTTTTCTCTCTTATTTCTAAATATTTTTGATAGTTTGGATCATCTTTATTTTCCATAGCCTTCTCTAAATCTGCATAACTCATTCCAAGTTGTTCTACGTCGTTTCTTCCATCATCCCATAGACCATCAGTGGGTTGGGCATTAATTATTTCTTCCGACACACCGAGATGTCTACCTAATTCCCACACTTGAGTTTTATTGCAGTCAGCTATAGGAGATATATCAACCCCACCATCGCCATATTTAGTATAAAAACCAACGCCAAAATCTTCAACTTTGTTACCCGTTCCTACAACAATTCCATTATTTGCTGCTGCTACTTGGTATAAAGTCGCCATTCTCAACCTCGCTCTAGAGTTTGCATACCCATGCTCATTTTCAAATTTATTTAAAACTTGAGAAAATGAGTTAAAGATTTTATCCATCTCTAACAAATGATGTTCAACATTTTTATATTTTTGTTTTAACCATTTAGCATGTGTCAAACTTAAATCATGTTGAGATTTGATTTGTTTAATTGGCATTGTTAACACAATTGTTTTTCTACCAGTGTTTGCACATAAAGTACTAACTACAGAAGAGTCTATTCCGCCCGATATTCCAACTACTAATGATTTTGGCTTATAAGAAGCATTATTGCAATAGTTGTCTATCCAATCGGTTATTATTTTTGCTCTTTTTTTTACATCCATAATTAATACCTTACCTCTCTTTTAAGGTTTGGTCTTAATAATTACAATAATTATTAAGACGCAGCTTGAATAATTTTATTTGATATTTTTGAATTTTTCTTAATTTCCTCAGAAATCAAGAAAGCTAGTTCTAATGCTTGGTCAGCATTTAGTCTAGGATCGCAATGAGTCCTATATCTATTCGATAAATCATTCTCAGATATTTTTTGAGCCCCACCTGTGCACTCAGTCACATCTTGACCTGTCATCTCTATATGTAATCCACCGGCATAACTCCCTTCTGCTTGACTTACAGCGAAGAAATTTTTTACCTCTTTTAAGACACTTTCGAAAGGTCTAGTTTTAAATCCTGTTGCAGCTTTGATAGTGTTTCCATGCATTGGATCACAAGACCATATAACTTTTAGACCCTCTTTTTTAATTGCTCTAATTAACTTAGGTAAATATTTTTCAACACTATCAGCACCGAATCTTGAAATTAATGTTAATCTTCCAGCTTCATTATCGGGGTTTAAAATATTGCATAAGTTTATTAATTCGTCTGGATTTAAAGTTGGTCCACATTTTAAACCAATAGGATTTTTAATACCTCTACAAAATTCAACATGCGCTCCGTCTGGTTGTCTTGTTCTATCTCCTATCCATACAAAATGGGCTGAAGTGTCGTGATACTCTCCAGTTGTTGAGTCTACTCTTGTCATAGACTCTTCGAACGGTAAATGTAATGCTTCATGCGAAGTATAAAAATTTACAGTTCTCAATCTTCGATTGTTATCTGAATTAATACCGCAAGCTTCCATAAACGCTAAAGCATCGCTTATTTTATCCTCTATTTCTTTATACTTACCTTTTGTTTTATCTTTTATGAAGCCTAAATTCCATAAATGTACTTGTCTGAGGTCAGCAAAGCCTCCTTGAGAAAAAGCTCTTAGTAAGTTTAATGTAGATGCAGACTGCGAATACGCTCGAAATAATCTTTTTGCATCAGGTATTCTTGCTTTTTCTGTAAACTCCATTCCATTAATGTTGTCACCTAAATAACTTGGCAATTCTTTTCCATCTTTTTTTTCTGTGGGTGCACTTCGAGGTTTGGAAAATTGTCCAGCAATTCTTCCAACTTTTATGACTGGAACTGAGGCCGATGCTGTTAAAACTAAAGACATTTGTAAAAGAACTTTAAAAGTATCTCTAATATTATCTGGGTGAAACTCTGCAAAGCTTTCTGCACAATCTCCCCCTTGAAGTAAAAATGCTTTACCTTCAGCAACTTCTGATAAGGCTTTTTTTAAAGATCTTGACTCACCTGCAAAAACTAAAGGTGGATATTTTTTAATTTTACTTAAAACTAAATCAAGTTCTTCCTTGTCCTGATAAACAGGTAAATGTTTAGCAGGTAATTTTTTCCAACTATTTAAATTCCATTTTTTCATATACAACTGGCGATATATATAGAGTAAAGATTAAAAATATTCAATAAAATATTGGTAAAAAATTTACTTAAATGTTTCTACTTTGCTATTTAATGAAATAAGTTTGAGTTCAATCCTTAATTTTGGATATTTTTTCTTAAATATCTTTTTAATTTTTTGAAAAGAATTTCTATGTACCACTGTTTCATTTGCTTTGGAAAATTTTTTTTTTTTATTTATAATTTTGGCAGCTCCACAGTCTCTATGATTTATTACTATTAATTTTCTTATTTTGTGTAATTTTACAGAGGTATCAAAATTATCCCAAAAAGCTTTGTGCCATCTTTTAAATTTATAAGCTGTAACACCAATAGCTGATCCTGCTATTGTAAAAGAACTATACTTGCCAACCAATTTTTTTTTCTTTAAATAATTATAAACAACAAGTTGGAATCTTGGATCAATACAAGACAATACCATGGCTTTATAATTTGATTTCACTTTATTCAACTGTAACTGACTTAGCTAAATTTCTTGGTTTATCAATATCACAATTTTTTAATGAAGCTACATGGTATGCTAAAAGCTGCAAAGGAATTGTAAGTAACAATGGTGATAGTAAGCTATCTACACGAGGCACTTTTAATCTAAATCTTATATTTGTACTTAATAATCTATTATTATTATCAGTTATAAAAAATATTTTTCCACCTCTGGCTATGACCTCCTGCATATTGGAAAGAGTTTTTTCATAATATTTGTCTTTAGGCGCTATTACTATTACTGGTAAGCCTTCCTCAATTAAAGCTAATGGTCCATGTTTCATTTCGCCAGCGGGATATCCCTCGGCATGTAAATAAGAAAGTTCTTTCAATTTTAATGCGCCTTCAAGTGCTATTGGAAATGAATTTCCTCTACCTAAAAACATTGATCCTTTAGCATCTAAAAATTCTTTTGCAATTAATTGAATTTCACTCTCAAGTTTTAAAGTGCTGTTTATTGCATCTGGAAGTTTTTTCAAATTTTCTACACATGTGTCATAATTCTTTTTTTTAGTATCTCCCCTCTCAATAGAAAGTTTTAATGATAAAATATACAGAACAATTAATTGTCCCAAAAAGGCTTTGGTTGAGGCAACACCAATTTCAGGGCCAGCATGAATAGGTAATACCCAATCAGAATTTCTAGCAATCGTGCTTTCTACTACATTTACTATTGAGCAAGTTTTGACATTATTTTTTTTACAAATATCAAGCGCTGCTGCAGTATCTGCTGTTTCACCAGACTGAGAAACAAAAATATATAAATTATTAGTTTTAAATTTTAAATTTCTATATCTGAATTCTGAGGCAATATCGATCTCGATGTCGATGGAGGTTAATTCTTCAAACCAATACTTTGCTACTAAACATGAATGATAAGCTGTTCCACAACCAATCAAAATTATCTTATTAATTTTTTTAGGCTCAATAGGAAAATTATAAATATTAATATCTTTTTTAAGACTATCAGTATACTCACTCAAGCATTTCCTGATAGTGGTTGATTGCTCAAAAATTTCTTTAGACATAAAGTTTTTATAGTCGCCTTTGTCTGTAGTATTTTCATCGTCTGAAACAGTATAAATCTTTTTATTTATTTTTTTTTGTTTTACGTCGTAAAAATCGACTTTATTTTTTGATAACATACATAATTCACCATCATCTAAATATGAAATTTTATTTGTCATAGATTTTAGTGCGTAAGAATCTGAACCTAAGTAATTTTCCTCGCTTGAATAACCAACGGCAAGTGGGCTGCCTCTTCTCGCTCCAATTATAATGTCTGGAAAATTTTTAAACATAATTCCTAATGCAAAACTACCTTTTAATTTTTCTAAGGTTTTGAATACTGACTCTAAAGGTTTTGAATTGTTTAAAAACTGGGTAACTAAGATAGTAATCACTTCAGTATCAGTCTGTGATTTAAATTTGAAACCTTTTTCTTCAAGATCCTTTTTCAATTCTTCTGAGTTCTCTATTATACCATTGTGAACCACTGAAACTTTTTCAGAAGAGTGAGGATGTGCATTAATAATATTGGGGACTCCATGAGTAGCCCATCTTACATGTCCTATACCTATGTTGCCATTTGAGGGTTTTTTGAACAAAATTTTTTCAAGTTCATCTACTCTTCCAGAGCATTTTTTTTCATCTATTAAGTTGTTGCTTAAGGTAGCTAAACCTGCAGAGTCATAACCTCTATATTCTAACTTTTTGAGAGAGTTGATAATATTAATCGAAACAGGTTTGTTGCTAGCAATTCCAATGATTCCACACATTATTTTTTCTTTCTCTTATAGTTTGTTACTGAGATTTGTGATGCCCTTGTGAGTGCTAATGATTTTTTTTTAACATTTTTTGTTATTACAGATCCCGCACCAACAACACTGTTTTTGCCTATACTAACTGGTGCAACTAGTGATGAGTTAGAACCTATAAAAACATTATCTTCTATTTTTGTTTTTGATTTTCTAATACCATCGTAATTACAAGTAATTGTTCCTGCGCCAATATTTGAATTTTTACCTACCGAAGTGTCTCCAACATAAGAAAGATGGTTTACTTTTGAATTTTTATTTATAAGAGATTTTTTTGTTTCTACGAAGTTTCCAATTTTAGTGTTTTCTTTTAATAATGTTCCCTCCCTTAACCTGGCGTAAGGACCTACAACTACATTTCTTTCAATTTTAGTTCCCTCTAGATGACTGAAAGATTTGATATGAGAATTATCTCCAATTTTAACATTCGGACCGATAACAACATATGGATCCACTGTAACGTTTTTTCCAAAGAGAGTGTCTCTTGATAAAAATATTGTTTCTGGTGCAATTAAATTTACACCCTTCTTTAAAGCTTTGTTTCTTAATAATTCTTGTGAAAGTCTATACGAATTAGCTTTATTTAATTTATTATTTGTATTCATTAAAAATTTCTTTACATTAATAATGTAACTGAAATAAGTCACAAAATATTTCTTTTTAATACTTTTAAAATGAGTCAAATTTATACAATTCTATTCGATTTAGACGGGACATTAGTTGATACAGCACCTGATTTAATTGAAGCACATAATTATGTAATGAAAAAATACGGTCATAATCCAAAGCAATTATCTGACATAAAGTCTTTGGCTGGTAGAGGTGCTTGGGTGATGATGCAAAGGTCATTTAAAAATAAAATTACTGATGAAAAAACTAAAAAGAAAATGGTTGATGAATTCATAGATTTCTATTCAAAAAATATTAATAATGAAAGCAAACCAATTAAAGGCATTTTTGAATTTTTAGATTGGGCTAAATCCAAAAATATATCTATGGCAGTATGCACAAATAAAAGAGAAGTTTTAGCTGTCGATCTTCTAAAAAAAATAAATATGTACAAATATTTTGAATATGTTGCTGGAGCCGATACTTTTGAATTTAATAAACCAGATCCAAGGCATCTTACCAATGTAATTGAAATTATTGGCGGAGATTTAAGTAAAACTATCATGGTAGGCGATAGTGAGGTTGACTCGAACTCAGCTTATAATGCAAAATTACCTTTTGTTTTAGTTAAAGACGGATACACAGAAAAATCTGAAAAAGAAATAAAACATGATGAATTAATTAATGACTTCATTAATTTTAAAAAAATTATTGAAAAATATTTATGATATCTTTTGCTTTATTTACTGCTTTATCTGCTTTTTATTTTACGATGTTTTTTACCCCTGGTCCTAATAATGCAATGTTAACTGCATCAGGAATGAAGTTTGGATTTATTAGAACTCTTCCTCATTTAATTGGAATACCACTAGGTCATATTTTTCAAATAGGATTAACTTGTTTTGGTTTAGCTAATTTATTTTTGATTTACCCGCAAGTTCAATTTTTTATGAAAATTTTATGTTTTGCTTATTTAGTTTATTTAGGATGGAAAATGATTGGTTCATTTAGCGTTACTCAAAAAGAAACCGGTAGACCATTGAGGTTTTATGAGGCTTCTATGTTTCAATTTATAAATCCTAAAGCTTGGTCTATAGCTTTAACGGTAGCTTCAGGTTTTTTTCCAACAGAAGAAAACATTTTTATTGGTGTAGCATTTGTAACAATTACTGCTGCTATAATATGTTTTCCAACAATAAGTTTATGGGCTCTATTTGGGAGTGGTTTAAGAAAATTTATTACAAATGTAAAAATAAAAAAAAATATTGAATATTTACTTGCAGTTTTATTAGTTTTGACTGGTTTATTTATATTGTTTAAATAATCTTTGATTTTTATATCCCGCTCTAATATAAATCTGCTCGGATGCATTTTACTAAAAAAACAGTATCGGAGAAACGATTAAATTTAATCAAAAGTTTAAAATCAAAAAAAATATTAAGGTTTCCAGGAGCATACAATCCGTTATGTGCTAAGCTAATTGCTGAAATTGGTTTTGAGGGAGTTTATGTTTCAGGTGGAGTTATGTCTAATGATCTTGGTTTACCTGACATCGGTCTAACGACATTAGACCAAGTAAGTTATAGAAGTGGGCAAATAGCTAGAGTAACTGATCTTCCTACAATAGTTGATATTGATACAGGTTTTGGAAATTGTACAAAAACAATTCAAGTTTTTGAAAGTAAAGGTTTAGCTGGATGTCATTTAGAAGATCAAATATCTGAAAAAAGATGTGGCCACTTAGATAACAAAGAGCTTGTGTCCAAAGAAGAAATGGTAAAAAAAATTAAAGAGTCAGTTAATGCTAGAAAAGATAAAAACTTTTTAATAATTGCAAGAACAGATGCCAATTCTGTTGAAGGTATAGATAAAACGTTAGATAGAGTAAAAGCTTATGAGGATGCAGGGGCTGATATGATCTTTCCTGAAGCAATGAAAGATGAGACTGAATTTGAAAAAGTAAGAAAAGTGGCGAAAGGTTATTTACTTGCAAACATGACTGAATTTGGAAAATCTAAACTATTAGAAAAAAAACAATTAGAAAGTTTAGGTTACAATATTGTTATTTATCCAGTAAGCACCCAAAGACTAGCAATGCAAAATGTAGAAATGGGTCTAAAATCAATATTTAACGATGGACATCAAAACAATATAATTGACAAAATGCAGACTAGAAAAAGGTTGTACGAGTTAGTAGAATATGAGAAATACAATACGCCAGATAAAAAAATTACTGATTTTTCTACTGAAGGACACGATTAATGAGTGAAGAAATAAAAAAAGGTTTATTAGGAATTGTTGTTGATGAAACGACTATTTCTCATGTGGTTCCAGAACTAAGCGCGCTGACTTATAGGGGTTATACTGTTCAAGAACTTTGTGATAAATGCGACTTTGAGGAAGTAGCTTACCTAGTTTTAAATGGAGATTTGCCAAACAAAAATCAATTAAAGAAATTTATAAAACAAGAAAGATCAGAGAGAAAACTTTCTAAACAAATATTAAACGATATAAAAAAAATGCCACGTAACGCACATCCCATGGATGTTATTAGAACCTGCGTAAGTTTAATGGCATTAGAAGATAAAGATACAAAAGATAATTCTCCAAAAGCAAATATGAGAAAAGCAATGAGAATATTTGCAAAAACTCCTACAGCAGTTGCTGCTTATTTTAGAACTAGAAAAGGCAAATCAATAATTGCACCGAGTAAAAATTTATCTTTCTCAGAAAATTTCTTTAAAATGATGTTCAACAAAGTCCCTGATAAAGAAATAGTAAGAGCATTCGATATTTCTTTAATATTGTATGCAGAGCACAGTTTTAACGTATCAACTTTTACTGCAAGAACAATAACTTCAAGTTTATCTGATCTCCATGGCGCAATAACTGGGGCTATTGCTTCTCTGAAAGGTCCACTTCACGGTGGAGCAAATGAAGCTGTGATGCATATGATGAAAGAAATAGGAAAACCAGAAAAAGCAAAAGCTTGGATAGAAAATGCATTGAACAAAAAAAAAGTAGTAATGGGATTTGGTCACAGAGTTTATAGAACTGGAGACTCTAGAGTTCCAACAATGAAACACTACATGTTTAAAGTAGCTAAACTTTTGCAAAAGGAAAAGTATACTAGAATGTATGAAATTTTAGAAAAAGTAATGTTAGACAGAAAAAATATTCATCCAAATGTAGATTTTCCTTGTGGTCCAACTTATTACATGATGGGAATTGATATAGATTTCTATACACCAATATTTGTTATGTCACGTATCACAGGTTGGTCTGCACACATAATGGAGCAACATGCATCAAACAAACTTATTAGACCTTTATCTAAATATAGGGGTGCTGAAGTAAGAGAAGTAATGCTGTTGAATCAGAGATAAATGACTTTAACTAATTTACTTTTATTTTTTATTTTAGTTACGCTGGCTACATACACATTCATGCCTTGGAAAGGAATAGATAAAGGTTCTTTGATTAAAGTGGCATCCCAATGGTTTATGTGGTTTGCAATATTTGCGATTGTAATTCTTTTATCTACTTTTTTTGGAATTGAAATTTTTGGATAATCATTTTTTTCAAAAAACAAGAATTTTAGACGGTGGGATGGGACAGGAACTCCTTAATAGAGGCGTGAAACCTTACGGATCTTTGTGGGGAGCCTCCGCATTATATGATCAAAAATACCATAAAACTGTTGTTAAAACCCATTTAGATTTTATAAAAGCAGGAGCAGAAGTAATAGTAACCAACACCTTTGGTAGTAGGAAAAGAAGACTTATCGAAAATGGTTTATTAAAAGAATATAAAAATCTTAATATATTAGCAGGTAAGTTAGCAAAAAAAGCTGTAGCTAGATCTAAAAAGAAAGTTTTGATAGCTGGGAGCCTTCCCCCCCAGAATTTCACTTACTTTGCTGATCTTGGTAAAGATCTTAATTTTATAAAAGAAAGTTTTAAATCACAAGCAAAGCATTTAAATCCATTTATAGATTTTTTTTATTTAGATGTAATGAGTAGCTGGAAAGAGTGTTCAATTGGTTTAAATGCAATCAAAGAATACAAAAAAAAATGCTTAGTTGGTATCCATATTAGAGGTAATGGATTATTACCTTCAGGGGAAAAATTTATTGCTGTAGCAAAAAAAGTTCAAAAATATAAACCTATAGGGATTATAGCCTCTTGTGTTTCAGTTGAGGATTTAAATGGAATTATGAAAGACGCAAAAAAACTTAAAGTTCCATTTGGATTTAAAATCAATGCTTTTGAGCATATCCCGCCTGGTTGGAAACCAGATTCAAATAATCCTAAAGTTCAGCTTGGAAAAAGAAAAGATCTAACACCTAAAAAATTTTTAGAAATTTCAAAAAAATTACAGAGAAAGGGAGCTAAGATTATTGGAGGATGTTGTGAAATTACTCCAAAACATATTGAAAAATTAAAATCTTTAGTGTGATTTAATAATTTTTTGTGTAATTCGGTCTAAAATAATTGCTAAAATTACAATTCCTGTGCCACCAATGACTGCAGAACCAACGTCAAGTCTTCCTAAAGCTATATATACAGTCAATCCGAGCCCACCTGCACCTATTAGAGCGGCAATAACTACCATAGATAAAGCAAGCATCAGTGTTTGATTTACTCCAGCCATTATAGTTTTTAACGATAGTGGAATTTCAATTTTTATAAGAATTAAAAATTTTGTTAATCCTAAACTAGAACCAGCTTCTTTAAATCCTTTCCCTACTTGTCTTATTCCCAAATTTGTTAACCTAATTATTGGTGGTAGTGCGAATATAATAGTAGCAACAACACCCGGAGTAAGACCAACTCCAAATAACATGACTACTGGTATTAAATAAACAAAACTTGGTATAGTTTGCATTATATCTAAAATAGGACGCAAGATAATTTCAAAAGTATTACTTCGGGAGGCAAGAATTCCAAGAGGAATCCCGATAATCATACAAAATATGACTGCAGTAAATATCATAGCTAATGTTGTCATACTCTCTGCCCACAAATCTACCAAATCTATAAAAAGCAAGCTTAGAAAGGCAAATATAGCAAATTTAAATCCATTTGTTTTATATGCAAGCACCACAAAGATTAGAAGTATTATTGGAAATGGAACAAAATTAAAAAGTGTTTCTAAACTATTTAAAACTGTATCTATTGGGGCTGAAATTTTTTTAAAGAGTGGCCTTTGTTCAAATAGCCACTCTTTAATATTTCCTTCTATCCATTCACCTATTGGAATGTATATTTCGTAATCTGATGGGGCTAATTTTAAACTCATTAAAATTAACCTGAACCTTTACTTGATCCAACTATCAAATGTACTTTGATTAGCTTTAATCCATTCAGCCGCGTGTTTCTTAATAGCCTTTTCGCTTTTCTCACCCTTGTTCATTTTCAAGTTCTGAGCAGCTATATCTCCAAGAGGTATGGAAGCTTTTTTAAGCATCTTTTCTACTTTTGGATTTGCTTTAAGAAAATCTACATTAGCTGCTGGTCTTATATCATCAGCACCAAAACCTAAATTTACTTTAGACTTAGTCGCGTTAGCAATCTTAGTTGGCTTTGTTTTACTGTAAGGAACTTCTATCCAAACAACATCTTTGCCGAGTTTTAAAGCTCCTACGGTCCAGTTAGGTGTCCAAGTATAAAATAGTATAGATTTACCATTTTTATATTTTGAAACAGCATCAGCCATTGATGCCGAATAGTCGGCTTGAATTGGATTTATAAAATCTCCTAAACCAAGTTCTGCAAAATGTTTTGTGATTTGTTTTTCACAGCCCCAACCTGGAGGACAAGCAACCATATCCGCTTTTCCATCTCCATTAGAGTCAAACTCTTTTGCATGTTTTTTGATATCCATTACGCTCTTGATACCAAATTTATCTGCTGATTTTTTATCAATTAGATAACCTTGGGCTCCTCCACCCTTCATTACATAACCAACTGGTTTAACTTTTCCTTTAGACTCTGATATGTAACCATCGTGAGTTCCGAACCAACCGTTCACCCATAAATCAACATCACCTGATGTTGCCGCTACATAAAACACTTGAGGTTTCATTACAGTTGGGCCTGAAACTTTGTAACCCATTTTCTCAAGAGCCGCCTTATAGATCTCAGCCTGGAAATAACCTGTATCCCAGTCAGCCTTACCCATCTTGATCTCATTGGCAAACACAGCACTACTAATAGTAAGAGCTGCAATTATTGATACTAAATGTTTTAAATATCTCATCTTCCCTCCTAAATTTAAAAAAATTTTAACACGTATAAATTATTAATGTAACCGTAATACAACTAAAAAGTGAGATATGTCTTATATGCGCACTCTCGTGCGCATATTTTCTTATTTGCTAATTTATTCTTAATTTATCCAACTATTAAAAGTTTTTTGATTTGATTTGATCCATTCTTCAGCATGTTTTTTTATTGCTTTTTCACTTTTCTCACCCTTGTTCATCTTCAAGTTCTGAGCAGCAATATCTGCTAAAGGTATAGATGCTTTTTTTAAAAACTTTTCTACTTTTGGATTAGCTTTTAAAAAATCAACATTTGCAGCTGGTCTAATGTCGTTTACACCAAATCCCATATTAAGTTTTGATTTTGTTGCATTTGGTACGCTAACCACTTTAGTTTCGCTAAAAGGAGCTTCGATCCAAACTACATCTTCACCTAATTTTAAAGTACCAACTGTCCAGTTCGGAGTCCAAGTATAAAATAAAACAGATTTACCGTTTTTATATCTTGAAATTATATCTGCCATAGCAGCTGAGTAATCTGCTTTTATTGGATTAATAAATTCACCTAGACCAAGCTCTTCAAAATGTCTTGATATAATTTTTTCGCAACCCCATCCTGGATGACAAGCAACCATATCTGCTTTACCATCGCCATTTGAGTCAAACTCCTTAGCATGATTTTTTATATCCATTACAGATTTAATATTAAATTTATCTGCAGTTTTTTTGTCAATTAGGTAACCTTGCAAGCCACCACTTTTTGCAACATAACCTACAGGTTTAACTTTACCCATTGCCTCTTTTACATAAGAGTCGTGGTTCCCAAACCATCCATTTACCCAAAGATCCATATCTCCTGCTGCTGCTGCAACATAAAATACCTGTGGTTTCATTACAGTTGGACCAGTAACTTTATAACCCATTTTCTCTAGTGCTTTTTTATAAACTTCTGCTTGGAAATAACCGGTATCCCAATCAGCTTTACCCATTTTTATTTCTTTTGCGTTTGTTGATAAACTTAATGCTGAAACAAAAACTATAGTTAATAATGTTTTAAATAATTTCATAATTATCCTTCCGTTGCAATTATATTAAATTATAAAAAATTTTAATGAAAAGAGAGTATTGTCGCAGAAATATTTATGAGGAGATCTAATCTTTTTTACACTTTTTGCAAATACCAAAAAATTCTAAATTAAATCTTTTAAATTTCATTCCTTTTTTATGATTAAAGCCTGATAAATATTTTGAAAGTTTAGTATCACTGATTTCATCGACCATTTCACAACTTTCACAAATCGAAAATGCTGTTGCTTTTGAAATTTCACAATCTGAACTTCTACATGCAACAAAAGCATTTTTGCTTTCAATTTTATGAATTTTTCCTGTCTCAACTAATTTATCTAAAGCTCGATAAACTTGAGGTGGAGCTTTAATTCCTTTCTTTTGAACACTAAAAAGTATTGTGTATGCTTTTAAAGGTTCTGAAGATTTATTAATTAAATCAAAAATAATTTGTTGATTTTTTGAAAGGTTGTTTTCTTTATACATTTTGCCCATTTTACTTGTTTCTCATTAATTTTTCAATTTAATCGATTGTTTAATATTTAATAATGAAAGTATAAATAAAAATAAGGAAGCTGCTATAATTGATGGACCTGAGGATGTATTAAATTCTAATGAAGTAAATAAACCTAAAACTACTGACAATAAACCGCCAAGTATAGAATAGATAACCATACTCTGTGGACTTGAAGAAATATTTCTAGCCATTGCAGCCGGTATAATTAACATTCCTGTAATTAACAATAATCCAACCATTTTAATTGAAATAGCAATAATCCCGGCCATTAAAATAGTGAAAATAGCTTTAGCTCTATCAGGATTTAAACCTTCTGCTTCTGCTAATTCATAATTTACCGTTGATGCAAATAAAGGTTTCCAAATTAATTTGAGAATAAGAAGAATTAGTGGACCTCCTATCCATATAATTAATAAGTCGTCAACTGTTACAGCTAAAATATCTCCAAATAATAATCCCATTATATCGAACCTAATGAATGTTAAAAAACCAATGACGACAAGTCCAACTGCTAAAGATGAATGAGCTAAGAGTCCTAATAAAGCATCTCCTGGTAGATTAGTTCTTTTTTGAAGCTGAATTAAAATTAATGCAATTAAAGATGAAATTATAAATACTGAAAAAGCAATATTAAATTCTAAAGTATAAGCTAAGGTTACTCCAAGCAAAGCTGAATGTGCGAGAGTGTCACCAAAATATGATAATCTTCTCCAAATAACAAAACAACCAAGAGGCCCTGTTACAATCGCAATGCCAAGTCCAGCTATTAAAGCTCTTATAAAAAAATCATCTAACATTTAATTTTTTTTTATTTCTCCTTCATTAGTGTGAATATGATCATGTCTATGTTCATACCTTGATAATATTTGAGAAGCTTGTTCACCGAACAAAGCTTTATATTCATTGTTTTTTGCAACATCCATTGGAGACCCTGAACAGCATACGTGTCCGTTTAAGCATACAACATGGTCTGTAGCACTCATCACTGTATGTAAATCATGTGAAATTAATAAAATTCCACAATTCAATTCGTCAGTAATTTTCTTTATGAGTTTGTATAAAGCAATTTCACCAGTAAAATCTACTCCTTGTACTGGTTCATCAAGCACCAATAAATCTGGTTTTTTTGAAATTGCTCTTGCAATCAATACTCTTTGAAATTCACCACCTGATAAATCACCCAAATTTTTATTTTTAAGTTGTATAACGCCAGTTAATGATAGAGCTTCATTAATATCCTCATCTTTAAGACTCTCAGTCAATACCATGAAATCCTTCACTCTAAGTGGCAATGTCCAATCAATTGAAATTTTTTGAGGAACGTATCCAACTTTATTTGTATGTTTTTCAACTTCTCCATCAATTTTTTTATAAATTCCTAATGCAATTTTAGCAGTTGTAGTTTTTCCAGAGCCATTTGGCCCAATAAGAGTAACTATTTTTCCCTTTTCAATTTGTAGTGACACTCCTTTAACTAGCCATTTGTTCTTTAAACGGAAACCAGCTTGATTTAATTTTACTAAAATATTTTGATTTGATGTCATTTTTTTCCTTGACTTAAAAATGTTATATTATTACATAGTGTTATATTATAACAAATTTTAAATATTATCATTATGAAAAACATTAAAAAATTACCATTTATTTTATCAATAATATCTTTATTAACTATTTTTTCACCAGCAAATGCTGATATTAAAGTAGTCGCTTCAATTAAACCTATACATTCATTAGCAAGTTATTTGATGGATGGAGTGGGTAAACCAGATTTGATAGTAGACGGATATGCTTCACCTCATGGGTTTGCTATGAAGCCTTCACACGCAAAAATGCTACAAAATGCTGACCTAATATTTTGGGTTGGTGAAGATTTAGAAAATTTTTTAGAAAAACCTTTAAAATCAATAGCAAAAAAAGCTGAGAAAATAGAATTAATGGAAATTAAGGGATTAACAAAATTAGAATTTAGAGAAAGAAACATATTCGATAATCATGATGATCATAAAGAACACGGTCACAAAGAAGATAAACATGACGATCATAAAGAACACGGTCACAAAGAAGATAAACATGACGATCATAAAGAACACGGTCACAAAGAAGATAAACATGACGATCATCACGGACATGGTCACGGTGAGCACGATCCACATATTTGGCTTGATCCAATGAATGCAAAAGTAATTTTAAGTGAAATGGCAGAGCATCTAATTGAAAACGATCAAGAAAATGCATCAAAATACAAAGCTAATTTAAAAAAAGCACACAAAGATTTAGATAAGCTTACAAAAAAAGTAAAATCTCAGTTAAATAAAGATTTTAAATCTATTGTTTTTCATGACGCCTACCAATACTTCGAAAAAAGATTTGATGTTAATGTTTTAGGAGCTTTTACAGTAAATACCGATGTATTACCTGGTGCAGAACAATTAGCTGAAATCAGAGAGGTAATTGAGCATGAAAAAGTAAGCTGCGTATTTTCTGAACCTCAATTTAATCCTGACATTATCAAAGCAGTAGCGAAAGATACTAATATTAAGACTGGAGTTATAGATCCTTTAGGAGCAACTCTAAATCCAGGAAAAACTTTATATTTTGATTTAATCAGTAATATGTCTAAATCTTTTAAAGGTTGCTAAGAATATTTAAAATAAAAAACTTAATTAAAAATAATTTTAACATTAGCTAAAATTTTTGTTATCTTCATTAATTGCTTCTTTAAGTCTTTTTAAATAATCGGGAATAGCACTTTTGACTCTGCTCCAGGTTGGTATAAACGGGGTATCCATAGGACTCTTTAAGAAGGAGTCGCCGGCCTTGATTATATTTAAAGCAAATAACTCAACTGTTTTTTCCTCAGTATGAGAATCAAATTTAAAACCATTCATTTCAGCATCACTTCTATAAATATCGATTAAATCTAATGCATATCGGTAATATGTAGCTTTTAATGATCTAAAATATTCAGGGCTAAACGTATTTCCTTGTGTTGCTAATTTTCTTATTAATGTTTTGATTATATCTAAAGACATCCTTGATAATCCTTTGTTTTCGTTATTTGCTGATAAGTCCTGATGTTTGTGATCATATTTATCTGCTAAATCGACCTGGCAAATATTTTGAGGGGAAAAATTTCTTTGCATTTCTGATAGAATACCTACTTCAATACCCCAGTCAGACGATATTCTCAACTCTGGTAAAACGTTTCTTCTAAAAGAAAACTCTCCTGCAAGAGGATATTTAAATGATTTCATGAAATCTAAATAATCACTTCTTCCAATAGTTTTTTCTAAAGCATTTAATAAAGGAAATACTAGTAATCTTGCAACTCTTCCATTCATTTTTCCTTTGGATATTCTTGGATAATATCCTTTACAAAACTCAAAATTAAAAAAAGGATTTACAACAGGATAAAATAACTTTGCTAACATTCTCCTGTCGTAAGTTTTAATATCACAATCGTGAAGAGCGACAGATCTAGCTTCATCTCGTGCTATACACATGCCAAGACAATACCAAACATTTCTTCCCTTTCCCATTTCGCTCGGTGCTAAACCTTTTTCTTTAAGTTCTTCATGTAATTTTTTTAATCTAGGTCCATCATTCCATAAAATTGTAAAAGGTGTCTTTAATTTTTTAAAAAATTTCCAAGCTTTAACGGCTTCAGCTTTTGAAGCTTTGTCTAAACCAACAATAATATGATTCAGATATTTTGTTTCACCAATCTGTTTTACAATATTAGGTAAAGCATCTCCTTTTAACTCAGAATATAAGCTTGGTAAAATTAATTCCATTTTTCTTTCTTTAGAAAATTTTACTAATTCTTTTTCTATATCAGCTGTAGTTTTAGTTCCAAAATCGTGGAGATTTGAAATTATTCCATTTTGAGAAAAATCACCCATAATAAAATTTATTCCTTTTATTAAATTTTTTCTAGTGCCAATTTGACAATCTCTACCCAACCTTCTGGTGCAGCTTGTTTTGATATTATCAAATTTTTAATTTTTAGGTTTTCATTTAAAAACTTATCATTTTTTACTAAACAAGGTATATCTGAATTTTGAAGCATCTCTAAATCATTATAATTATCACCAACTGCTATAGTTTTTGGTTTATATTTGAATTTAGTTTCAAGCATTTGAGTTATTTTTTTCATGGCGTCAGCTTTATTTACTCTATCACCTAAATTTAAAACTCTTCCCCCATCTTTAAAATCTAAACCATTTTTTAATAATATTTTTTTTAAACTTAATTTTTCCTCATTATTTCCTTCAAATATTATGGGTATTGTACATGATCTCTTATAGACTTTTTTAAGTTTATTTTCAGGTAAACCAAAAATTTTAGTTTGTTCCGACATTGTAAGACTTGAAATTACTTTGCATTTTGACTTTAAATCTTGATTTATATTTTTATCGAAAATATTTTGAATTTCATGAATATTTTTTGCCAGCATAATTTTGTTTGGAAATTCGTCGTTTAAAAAATTTAGGTTATGAATAATTGACCCATTTTCACTGATAAATGGAAATTGAAAATTAGCTTCATTATTAAATTCAATTATTTCATCTTCAGTTTTACTTGAATTTGGTATGATTATAATATTTTTGTTTTTTAGCTCTATTAGAAAAGGTTTAATACTGTCAAACTTAAAAGTATCTCTATTTAAAAGTGTTCCATCAAGATCAGTAAATATTAAAGTGGATGAATTTGTGTACATTTGAACATTTTAGCACAAAAAAATGTTAAGTTTATACTTCTATAACTAAAGTATCTTTTGACCCTCCACCTTGAGAACTGTTCACGATAGTGCTTCCTTTTTTAAGAGCTACTCTAGTAAGTCCACCTGTTGTTACCCAAGATTTTTTTCCAGTCAAGACGAATGGTCTGAGATCTAAATGTCTTGGTTCAATTCCTTGTTCAGAAATTGTTGGTGTTGTTGAAAGTATTTCTAATGGTTGAGCAATATATGCCTCGGGCTTAGCTTTAATCTTATTAATCATTAGTTCTCGCTCATCTTTAGACGATTTAGGCCCAATTAATATTCCATTTCCTCCAGATCCATTAGTAGGTTTAACAACTAATCTTGAAATATTTTCTATAACATGATCTTTATGAATTTTTTTTCTACATAAAAAAGTTTTTACTTGTTTAAGTTTAGGCTCCTCATCTAAATAAAATTTAATCATCTTGTCTACATATGAGTAAATTGCTTTATCATCAGCGATGCCAGTCCCAGGTGCGTTTATAATACCAACGTTTCCTTTTCTCCAACATTTAAATAAACCTGGTACACCTAGTAACGAGTGTTTATAAAAAACTTTTGGATCTAAAAAATTATCATCTATTCTTCTATAAATACAATCTACTTTTAACGGTCCAGTAACAGTTTTCATAAAAACAAAGTCTTTCTCGACAAATAAATCTTTTCCTTCGACTAAAGCTATACCCATTTGTTCAGCTAAAAATCTGTGCTCAAAGTAAGCTGAATTAAATCTTCCTGGAGTCAAAACGCACATGTGTGGATTTTTAGTTTTTCTAGGAACACACTCTAGCATGCAATGATATAATTTATTAGGATACTGGTGGACTGAGGCAACTTTATATTTCGTAAATAATTCTGGAAAAACATCCCTCATTACCATTCGATTTTCAAGCATGTATGAAACACCTGAAGGAACTCTAAGATTGTCTTCAAGAACCATAAACTCTCCATCAATATTTCTAATTAAATCAACCCCTGAAATATTTGACCAAGATTTATATTTTGGAGAAAATCCATAACACTCTCTCAAGTAATGAGGAGAATTAAATACTAACTCTTCAGGAATAATAT
The DNA here is from genome assembly GCA_902536385.1 of uncultured Pelagibacteraceae bacterium. Taxonomy (GTDB): domain Bacteria; phylum Pseudomonadota; class Alphaproteobacteria; order Pelagibacterales; family Pelagibacteraceae; genus Pelagilacustribacter. The sequence continues at coordinate 36,247 of CACAWY010000005.1, read as the reverse complement.
TATCTTTAAATATTTTCCTATCATTGTATACATCATCAATAAATAAGTTAAGCGCTTTAACTCTTTGAAGTAAGCCTTTAGAAACCTTCGACCAATCTTTTTTTAAAATTATTCTTGGTATTATATCTAATGGCCATTTTTTTTCGTGAAGTTTTTTACCAGATGAATATACTCTAAAGTTAATTCCTCTTGCGCTTATGGTGCTTGCACAATTTTTTTCAATTTCATTTAATTTTTTAATTCCGTGCCTTTCTAAAATATGTGAGATTATTATAGCCTGCCTACGCAACTTATGGTCTGAGTTAAGATACTCATCATAAGTTTTTTTAGAGTCATATTTTTTCCATAAATTAACCATCTTTTAATTCTTTATAGTTTATTACCTTTATCAAATGCACAAATTCGATAATAGCTATGATAATAAAGAATTGAATAATTACTGTTTTTTAAATAAGAATTCACCATGACATATTGTATTGGTATTAAGACTAATGAAGGCGTTGTCTTGGCTTCCGACTCAAGAACAAACGCTGGTTTAGATAATGTAAATATATACTCTAAAATGCTTACTTACGATGTAGGAGATAGAACTGTTGTAATTGTTACTTCAGGAAACTTGGCAACATCCCAAGCGGTTTTCAAGTCTATTGAGAAGGACATAAAAGATAATTCCTCATTAAATCTGAATAAATGTAAAGATTTTGAACAAATAGCATCATATGTTGGAAAACTTACGATTAAACATTCATCTCCGGACGGGGTAAACACAGACAGTCTTGTTTTAGGGGCTACTTTTATTATTGGGGGACAAATAAAAGGTCAGGATTTAGAATTGTACCTCGTTTATCCTCAAGGAAATTACATAAGACCTGCAGACAGTAAGCCTTATTTAGTAATTGGCGAAGTAAAGTACGGTAAACCAATACTCGACAGAGTGATAACTCCAAAAGTATCTATTGGCGATGCATCAAGATGTGCGTTGATCTCTATGGACTCCACACTAAAAAGTGATTTAACAGTTGGCCCACCAATAGATATAGCTGTTTATAAAAAAAATCAAAAAAAATTATCTTATCTCAAATGTTTGAATACATCTGATGAAGATTATAAAAGAATTTGTAATCAGTGGTCTGATAAAGTTTTACAAGTTTTTGATACTTTTCCAAAATTTGATTGGGAATAATTTTCTTAGGTAATTATTTCTGCAAATCTATTTTCTATTAAATTTAATTTAAGATTATTTTTTTTGGTGAAATCGTTAATTGCTTTTTCTACTTCTTCAATATAACTTTCTTTACCATAATCATCACATAGAATAACTTTCTTCTTATCTTTCATGCCTCCATATAAAATCATGAGATCATTAGTTACAGTTTCGTAACTATGTCCCCCATCAAGGAATACGAAATCGATTTTTTGTAAATCTATTTCTTTTAAAACCTTATTTGTATCACCAGCGATTAACTTTATGTTTTGGCTATATTCTTTCAAGAGTTTTTGAACACTTTCAATTGAATTTAAATTTTCTTTTAGAATATAATTATAATAAATATTTTTTAATGGATTAGAAAATTTCTGATCTTTTAAAAAATTAGGTTTAATCTCATCTCTTTTATCTTTTTGATCGACGCCAAATAAATCTATCCCCGTGTAAGAAAAATTATTTCCATTTGTTTTATATAAAAAATTGCAGATATTTTTTGCAGTCACACCGCAAAAAACACCTATCTCCAAAATATTTTTCGGATTATAATTTGAAAGTCTCTCAAGAAAAATGTTTCCCCATTTTCCTTTTAAGCCAGATTTTCTCCAATAACTTTTATATTTTAAATGCAAATATTAAGCAAAAACTTCGCCCCATGTACCTTGTGTCGAAGCTTTAGAATATTCTGTAGCTCTTCCTTCAAAAAAGTTCATGTGCTCTACTCCATTAAGCATTGTGTCTAACCATGTTAATGGATTTTTCTTAACGTCATATATTGGCTTTAGACCTAGTTGCTCTAATCTTCTGTTACCAATAAATCTAATATACTGTTTTACTTCTTCAGCTGTTAAACCTTGCATTGGACCCATTTGAAAAGCAAGATCGATAAATGCATCTTCATGGTGAACGATTGTTTTGCAAGCTTCATAGATTTCATTTTTTAATTTATCATTCCAAATTTGTGGTTCCTCTTTAATGAAATCTCTGAAAAGTCTAATCATAGAATTACAGTGCAAAGTTTCGTCTCTAACTGACCAAGTTACTATTTGCCCCATTCCCTTCATCTTATTAAATCTTGGGAAGTTTAATAAAATTGCAAAACTTGCAAATAATTGTAAGCCCTCAGTAAATGCTGAGAACACTGCCATTGTCATTGCAATGTTATGCTTAGATTTAACATCAAAGCCTTGCATGTAGTCGTATTTATCTTTCATTTCTTTATATTGTAAGAAAGCGGAATATTCTGTCTCTGGCATTCCTATAGTGTCTAATAGATGAGAATACGCAGCGATATGAACAGTTTCCATTGCAGCAAAGGCTGTCATCATCATTAAAACTTCTGTAGGCTTAAAAACAGTTGTGTAATGTCTTAAATAGCAATTATTTACTTCAACGTCTGCTTGAGTAAAAAATCTGAATATGTGGGTTAAAAGATTTTTTTCTTCAATTGATAGATTTTTTTGCCAATCTCTTACGTCGTCTCCTAATGGCACTTCTTCTGGAAGCCAATGAATTCTTTGTTGAGTTAACCAGGCATCGTAACACCATGGATATCTAAATGGTTTATATACTGGGTTTTCTACTAATAAGCCCATTTTATTAGGCTGAATTATTGCTGGTTTAGTTTTTTCTGCTACTGACATGATAAACACTCCTCATAGTTGTTATTTTCATTATTTGATTCTTGTTTTCCAGAGTAAACATTTTTTGTCACATCTGTTGAAGATCCATTGTTTACATTTTCAGCTCTCTGGATTGATTTGGATCTACAATAATAAAGGCTTTTCAAACCTTTTTTCCACGCTTGAAAATGAATATTGTGAAGTTCTTTTTTATGTATATCTGCAGGTACGAAAATATTTACTGATTGTGCTTGTGATATATGAGGCGTTCTATCAGCACCTAACTCAACGATCCATCTTTGATCGATTTCAAAAGCAGTTTTAAAAGTATCTTTTTCATTCGCGGTTAAAAAATTTAAATGGGATACGGATCCTTGATTAGTAGTAATGCTTGACCAAACTTCGTCTGTATCCTTGTTATATCTTTGAAGTATCTTTTTTAGATATTTATTTTTAACATTGAACGAACCTGAAAGCGTTTTATGAGTATAACTATTAGCAGCAATAGGTTCTATTCCGGGGGAAGAACCACCACAAATGATTGATATAGAAGCTGTTGGAGCTATTGCAGTTTTGTTTGAAAATCTCTCTTTCATTCCATACTCTGCTGCATCAGGGCAAGATCCTCTTTCATCAGCTAAAGTCTTTGAGGCTTCATCAACTTTTTCTTGAATATTTTTAAATATTTTTTTATTCCAAACTTTGCTCATTACCGATCCAAAAGGAATATTTTTTTGCTGGAAGTATGAATGTAATCCCATAACTCCAAGACCAACACTTCTTTCCCTCATTGCTGAATATTTTGCATGAGCAAATTCATCAGGAGCTCTATTGATAAAATCAGTCATAACATTATCTAAAAATCTCATTACGTCCTCAACAAATTGCGGATCATCTTTCCAATGATCGTAAGTATCTAAGTTTAGTGATGATAAACAACAAACAGCTGTCCTTTGATTACCCTCATTATCTACCCCGGTTGGTAACGTAATTTCACTGCAAAGATTAGAAGTTTTAACTTTTAATCCAGCAAGCTTATGGTGTTGAGGAATTTGTCTATTGACTGTATCAATATAAACGATGTAAGGCTCACCTGTTTCAATTCTCGCAGTTAATAATCTTATCCATAAATTTCTTGCTGATATAGTTTGTTGAACAGATCCATCATAGGGGCTTCTCAACGCCCATTGTCCACCTGTTTCTACTGCTCTCATAAATTCATCTGTTACTAAAATTCCGTGATGTAGATTTAGTGATCTTCTATTTACATCTCCACCAGTAGGTCTTCTCATTTCGATAAATTCCTCTATTTCGGGATGATCAATTTGTAAATAACAAGCAGCTGAACCTCTTCTTAAAGAGCCTTGACTTATTGCCAAAGTTAAAGAATCCATAACTTTGATGAATGGAATTATTCCAGAAGTTTTTCCAACTTTTCCTATCTTTTCTCCTATAGATCTCAGATTTCCCCAATAACTTCCAATACCACCGCCTCTAGCTGCAAGCCAAACGTTTTCTTCCCAAAGATTTGTAATTCCCTCTAGACTGTCGCTAGCTTCGTTTAAGAAACATGAAATTGGTAGCCCTCTTTCTGTACCACCATTAGATAAAACAGGTGTAGCAGGCATAAACCATAAATTGCTTATGTAATTGTAAATTCTTTGTGCGTGTAAATTATCATCAGCATAAACGCTTGCAACTCTTGCAAATAAATCTTGAAAACTTTCGTTCTGACCTAAATATCTATCTGTAAGTGTGGCTTTTCCAAAATCAGTTAAATTTTCATCTCTAGATCTATCAATCTTGATAGTGATACCCTTCTCGTTTTGAAATAATTCAGTCTCTCCAGATAGAGAAAATAAATCAGGCTTTTTAGGTCCGTTATTCTTTAGTTCGTTTTGGTTTTTTTGGCCAATTGAGCCGACAGCTTTCTCTATTGCCAATGACACGTTTTTATTCATATTTTCTTTGTTTTTACTCGATTTATTAACAAAACAACTATATGTTGTGTTACAGTTATGTTAATATACTATATAACATCTAAATCAATAGAACATTATAAGAACATATAAATAATTTTGCAAGTGGAAAGTTTTGTTAATAAACATTTAATAACAAATACCCATATTCTTTAGTATTTATAGCTAATGAAAATAAATCCAAACGGATTTAGAGAGTACGATGCAAGATGGATCTTTGAAAAAGACATCGATCTTGAGGGAATCACTAATTTGGGGAAAGGTCTTGGAACTCAAATTATCAATAAGACAAAAAAAAATAATCCTAGAGTAATAGTTGGTCATGATTATAGGTCTTATAGTGAAAAAATTAAAATAGCTTTGACACAAGGGTTAATATCAACAGGCTGTTATGTTGAGGATGTTGGTTTGTCTCTTTCCCCAATGGTTTACTTTGCACAATTTAATTTAAACTCAGATGCAATAGCGATGATAACTGCTAGCCATAATGAAAATGGTTGGACTGGAATTAAAATGGGTATCAAAAAAGGTTTAACACATGCACCTGAGGAAATGTCTGAGCTAAAAGATATAACTCTAAATAACAAATATAAGACAGGGATAGGAGATTCAAAAAAGATCGATGATTTTAAAAAGATATATATACAAGATTTAATAAAAAAAAATAAAATTAATAAAAAGATAAAAGCTGTGGTTGCATGTGGAAATGGAACTGCAGGAGTTTTTGCTCCTGAAATTTTAAGAGGAATAGGTTGTGAAGTAGTAGAATTAGATTGTAAACTAGACTGGACATTTCCAAAATATAATCCAAACCCTGAAGACTTAAAAATGCTTCACGCTATTTCAAAAGCTGTTAAGGATAATAAAGCTGATATTGGTTTGGGTTTCGATGGTGATGGAGATAGATGTGGAGTAATTGATGAAAAAGGTAATGAAATTTTTTCTGATAAGATTGGTTTGTTGATCGCTAGAAACTTAGCACCAAAACATAAGAACTCTAAATTTATTGTAGACGTTAAATCAACTGGTCTTTACTCAAATGATAAAATTTTGAAAGATAATAAATGTAAAACTATTTATTGGAAAACTGGACATTCACATATTAAAAGAAAAGTAAATGCTGAAAAGGCATTAGCGGGTTTTGAAAAAAGCGGTCATTTCTTTTTTAATCATCCTTTGGGGTATGGTTATGATGATGGTATATATTCTGCAATACAAATTTGTCATTTATTAAATGATCAAAATAAAAAAATGAGCGAACTAATAAAATCTTTACCTAATACTTTTCAAACTCCCACGATGGCTCCGTTCTGTAAAGATGATGAAAAGTATAAAGTGGTTGATGATATAGTAAAAGAAATTCAAAAACTTCAAAAAGATAATTTTAAAATAGATGGGGAAATAATTTCTGAAGTTCTAACGGTTAATGGTGCAAGATTTTCTTTAGAAGATGGCTCTTGGGGTTTAATCAGAGCTTCATCAAATAAACCTTCCTTGGTTGTGGTAATAGAAAGCCCAACTTCCGACGAACGTAAAAGGAAAATTTTTAAATTTATTGATAATTTATTACAAAAGACTGGTAAAGTTGGAGAATACGACCAAAAAATTTAAAGAGAAAAATATTCGTAAAGAAATTTAGTTCCTATAACTACTAAAAATAAGCCGAAGTATTTTGTCATTTTGTTTTTATTAATTCGATGACTAGCTTTTGCCCCTAACCTAGCCATAAAAGTTGTTATTGGAAAAAATATTAAAAAAGCAGGAATATTTAAAAACCCGATGCTCAAAGGTAATTGAGCATTTAGATAAGAACCAGATATTAAAAAACCTGCAGCTCCAAATGATGCAATAATAAAGCCTATCGCAGCTGCACTTCCTATTGCTTTGTTAATTGGATAACCAAAAAACTTTAATATTGGAACATTCATTACTGCTCCTCCTATTCCCATTGGCGCAGAGACAAAACCGCTAACTAAACCTGCTATAATTCTGGCTGGTAAGCTCATTTTTACATCTAAAGTTTTTTCCTTTTCTTTAAGAAAGAGTAAATAAAAAGCCAATATGTATACAACGATTGTAAAAAATAAAATTAAAGGTTTTGTTTTTAGTCCTGCTGCTAAAACTGTTCCTAAGATAACCCCAATTGCTACAAATATTCCGTAACCTTTTACAACACTAAAATCTACTGCTTTATGTTGATGATGAGTTATTACAGACACAATAGAAGTTGGAATAATTATTCCAAATGAAGTCCCTACAGCTAAATGCATTAAATAATTTGGATCGATACTAGAGGTACTAAAAATATAAAATAAAATTGGAACAGTAATTAAGCCACCTCCAATACCAAACAACCCTGCAGCAAACCCAGCTGGTATAGCTGTTGCAATCATTATGAGGATTAAATAAAGAATATCTGAATTTGAAAGAAAATCCAAAATTATCTTTCTAATGACATAGGATTTGTCTTTTTAACCTGATCCATTATATGATTAACTTTTTGTAGATCTGCATCCCTAATGCACATATTTTTAGAAAGATATTGTTTCCAAGTTTTAGAACCGTTCTGTCCATGGAATAATCCAACTGTATGTCTCATTATGTGATTAAGCTGAGTGCCTTTAGAAGTTTCTTCTTGAATGTATGGAATTAATTTCTCCATTACTTCACTTCTTGTTGGAACATTGTCATTATTAAAAATGTCTCTTTCAATATCAGCTAAAAAATATGGAGAGTGGTAAATTGCTCTTCCAATCATTACGCCATCAACTTTAAGTAAATGATTTTTAATATCTTCAGTTGTTTTTATACCTCCGTTAATTATGATTTCATCATTTTTAAAATACTCCTTTAATTTGTAAACAAACTCATATTTTAAAGGTGGTATATTTAAATTTTCTTTGGGGCTTAACTTTTTAAGTAAAGCTTTTCTCGCGTGAATAATAAATTTTTGTGAACCTGCATCTTTTGTTGTTTGAATAAAAGATTTTAAAAATTCAAAGTTTTCAACGTCGTTGTATCCAATTCTTGTTTTGATAGTTACTGGAAGCTTTGTTGATTTAGCCATAGCTTCAATACATTTCGCTACTAAGTCTGGCTCTTGCATTAAACAAGCACCAAACTTATTTTTTTGCACTTTTTTACTCGGACAACCCAAGTTTAAATTAATTTCTTTATATCCATAATCTTCTGAAATTTTACATGCCTCTGCTAGTTCATCTGGGTTAGAACCACCTACTTGTAAAGTTACTGGATTAGAAATTTTTTTGAATGATAATAATTTATTTCTATCACCTCTAATAATTGCATTAGATACAATCATTTCTGAATAAAGATGAATATTTTTGCTTATAAGACTTAAAAAATAAATTTCGTGTTTATCAGTGCAATCCATCATTGGTGCAACTGAAACGGTTTTTTTCATGATTTATTCTGATTTATTTTCTTCGACTGTAGCTTCCTCACTTAATTCAAGTGGAGCTTCTTCTGTGTCAAGATTTTCTTCTTTAATTTCAGGCTGTTCTGCTTTCAGCTCTGAAAGAGCTTCATCTGCTAAAGTTGGTTTTTTTACCTCTGGAATTCTCCTAGTTCTTTTAGAAGGGAGGATTGCAACACCACTTTTTGAAACTTGACCTTTATATAAATTTTCAAAATCGTCATTAGTTTCCTCTTCGATATCTTCTTGCTCCTCTGTTTCATCGGGCTCTTTTCTCAATCTCTTAATTGCACTTGCCTCAACTTCTTTTACATCAATTTTACCGTCTCCTATCTCTCTTAGTGATATAATTGTTCTTTTGTCGTTATCTTCGTCAACTAACATTGGAGCCCCTGCATTTAATTGTACAGTTCTCTCTTTAGCTAATAAAACTAGATCGTATTGATTATCAACTTTTTCTAAGCAATCTTCTACGGTAATTCTTGCCATGGTGATTGTTATTTATTCAATTAAGTTTAATAAATCAAGCTTAATTTGACAGCTTTACAGGTACTACTGTTTTCCTGATTAAAATTAATAGAGCTAAGGAAATAACAACGTAAGCACCTCCTACAAAAGCAATATTTTCTATAGTAAATCCTTTATCAATCAACAGGCCGAAAACCGCTGTTCCGAAAGCAGTTGAAAAAACCATAAATGCAGTAGTCAAAGCTTTTATACTTCCAATATATTTTACTCCATATATCTCTGCCCAAGTAGAGGATCCCAGTATGTTTGCTAAGCCATTAGAAACTCCTATTAATCCAAGAAATATATACGCAAATATTTCATGATTAAAATAAAATAAAGTAATCATGGCAAATAATAAAGGAATGTTCATATACATAATAAGTTTACGTCCCGTAAACTTATCTACCAAGAAACCTGAAACAAACAATGTAGCTATAGAAGTAATTGAATAAACCATAAACGCTTTGGGTATTGTATAAATAGCCCACATTTTCGACTCTGAGATAAAAGATTGATAAACAAAAACACCTGTTGCAATCCAAGGCATCGCAAGCATGTTTAAAGACACAATATAAAATCTATAATCTTTTAAAACATCTCTCCTTTTCCAACTCTTAATTTGAAATTTATTTTTTGGATTAGTATCTATTTCTCTTGAGTCTAATTGTATTGATTTAATAGTATTTAAAATTACGAAAGGTAAAAATAAAATAACTAATATTGCAATTCCTTGCCACACAGTTCTCCAAGAATAAATAAGAAAAAAATAAGTTATAAGAACAGGTAAAATAAACTCTGCAGTTGATAAACCAAACCAGATTGTACTTAGAGCCTTTCCTCTTGATCTTTCAAAAAATCTCGAGATTGTTGTTGTTGAAGTATGGCTCATTAAACCTTGTCCTGAAAATCTCATAAAAAAAATTGCAATTGCCAAAAAGTAAATACTATCAATGAAAGAAAAAAATAATGAAGAAGCAGATAATAATATAACGACAAAAAGTGAGTAATATAAAATTCTAAAATCATCAATTTTTTTCCCAACCCAAATAAGAAGTAAGCTTGAAAAAATAGTTGCACTTGCATAGATACTACCAAATTGACCGTGGGTAATACCAAGTTCATTCCTTATCGGTGCGTTAAACAAACCCAAAAAAAAGCTCTGTCCAAAACTAGAAAAAAATGTAAATATAAATCCAAATATTATTACTTTTTTATTTAACGTGAGGTTTATCATTAATGAGTTGTAAAGTTTCTTTCATAGGTCTTGGTGTTATGGGTTATCCCATGGCTGGTTATATATCAAAAGCTGGCCATAATGTAACCGTTTATAATCGAACAAAAGCAAAAGCTGAAAAGTGGTCTAAAGAATATAAAGGTAACGTTGCAGAAACTCCAATGGATGCAGCAAAAGACAGTGATTTTATTTTTACATGTGTTGGAAATGATAATGATTTAAGAGAAGTTACTCTAGGTGATAAAGGACTATTTAAAACTGCAAAAAAAGGTTCAATCTATATAGATAATACGACAGCATCAGCAAATATAGCTAGAGAATTGTATAAAGAAGCAAAAGCCAAAGGCTTTGACTTCTTAGATGCTCCAATATCTGGTGGTCAAGCCGGAGCTGAGGGTGGAATATTAACTGTAATGGTTGGTGGAGATGGTGCTCCATTTAAAAAAGCAGAACCAGTAATTGATTGTTATAGTAAGAAGATAAAATTACTTGGTCCATCTGGAAGTGGTCAGTTGACTAAAATGGTTAATCAGATTTGTATTGCAGGACTTGTGCAAGGATTATCAGAAGCAATAAATTTTGGCATGAACGCAGGATTAAATATGCATGATGTTATTGAGGTTATTTCAAAAGGTGCTGCACAATCTTGGCAAATGGAAAATAGACATAAAACAATGATTGAAGATAAATTTGATTATGGTTTTGCTGTTGATTGGATGAGAAAAGATTTAAAAATAGCAATGGATGAAGCAAAGAAAAATAACTCGCCCTTACCTATCACAAAAATAATTGATGAATATTACGCTGAAGTACAAAAAATGGGTGGTCAAAGATGGGATACTTCAAGCTTAATTAAAAGATTTAGAAAATAAGTGTCACAAGAAGTTGTTAGTTACTACGAAGATTTCAGCGAGATTGAAAAAAAAATTTGGGATCTTTTAAATAATGCTGTAACAGATAGATCTTCCGAGTTCAGAACCCCAGTATTTATTTGCGGTAATGATAAAGATTTAGATGGCAGAGTAGTAGTACTACGAAAAGCTAATCAGAAAGATAACTTCATTCAATATCATAGCGATATCAGATCATCGAAAATAGAAAAAATTAAAAAAAATCCAAACTGTTCAATCTTGTTTTACGGCAAACAAGAGAAGATACAACTAAGATTAAAAACAGAGTGTAAAGTTCACTTTAACGATGATATTACAAAAGAGTCTTGGGATAAAACAGGTCATATAAGTAGAAAATGTTATCTCGTTACTAATGGACCAGGAACTGAGTCAGATAAACCAACTTCAGGTCTAGACAATAAATTTGATAACTTTGATTACACAAAAGAAGAAAGTGAAGCAGGTTATAGAAACTTTTGCGTTATCAGATGTAAGGTAAAAAGTATCGAGTGGTTATATTTAGCTGCCAAAGGACATCGTAGAGCTTTGTTTGATTTAGAAAATAATAAAAAGAATTGGTTAGTCCCTTAAATTTTTTATTACTTTTTCTTTTGAGTTTCCTTGGTTAACTTCATCAAAATAAACCACCATGTTTGGATAAGGTTTATCTCCGTGTTTTCTCTTCCAATCGCTTACCCCAGTTTGATAGATTCCCCATTCTATCTTAGCTCCTTTATTTGTATATGGTGTAAATGTTTTAATATTTAATGACTCTAAAATTAATTTATTATTGATCCATACTTTCATAAAGCCATCTTCCTTTCTTGTGTAAAGAACATTAATTAAAATATCAGTCCATTTACCTTTCATATCATTAATCTTTATTCCTTTTTTCATTTCAACGTATTCACCGCTCCACATTCTACCAACTTCAAGCCATTCACTGCTTCTATCCGTAATCATTAAAATAGGTTTCCAACCCTTTTCGTAAATTTGTGTGAAAACTGTCCTAACAGGAGCTACGGATATATAGTCTTCTGGAAGATAAATAGACGCTGAATACCAATATTCTTTATTTCTTTTTTGATATTCTACTGTTTGTAATTCAGTTCTTTGTCTATTAGATTTACAGTCGCTATATTTTTTATCTTCACCACAATCTCCTTCTCTTACTTCGAATCTCCAAGATTTATTACCAGATCTTACAGGGTGCCCGTCTTTACTATTTACTAATTGTAAAGAATATTTTTGTTTATGAGATATATTTTTTATTTGAACTTTAATATTAGAAACATCTTTACTATTTTTTGCTTCAACATTTATTGTAAGAAAAATTAAAATTAATAAACTATTTTTTATACTTTTTAAAATTTTCAACATAATCTCTAGCGTTTTCTTTTATATGTTCAATTTCTTCATCGGTAACTTGCCTGACTACCTTACCGGGACTACCAAGAACTAATGATCTTTCAGGTATTACTTTATTTTCAGTTACAAGCGTATTAGCGCCAATGATACAATTTTTTCCAATTTTAGTTTTATTTAATATTGTTGAACCGATTCCTATTAAACAATCATCTGCAATCTCGCAGCCATGAAGCATAACCATATGTCCAATAGTAACTCCTTTTCCAACTATTGTTGGACAGCCCGGGTCAGTATGTATAACGCTTCCGTCCTGAACATTTGAATTTTCTCCAATCATAATTGGTTCAAGATCTCCTCTTAAAGTCGTGTTAAACCAAATATTAGAATTTTTTTTAAGCTCTACCCTTCCAATTATTACAGCGTTTGATGCTACCCAACTACCTGGGTCTATCTTAGGAGTATGTTCTTCAAAATCATAAATCATAATATTGCTGTAATATATTATTAAATAATTTATAATACATTATGGCTCTAACTAAAACCCCGGTTTGTGATTTTGGAAAAAAAGCTGAGGATTTCAAGCTTAAATCAATTAACAATAAAGTAATAACTTTAAACGAAATTAAGGGTGAAAAAGCTACCTTGATAATGTTTATCTGTAATCATTGTCCTTACGTAAAAGCTATTATTCGTGATTTAGCACTGGATTGTAATAAATTAAAAAAAGACGGAATTAACTCTGTTGCAATCATGTCTAATGATACTAAAAATTATCCTGAGGACTCGTTCGAAAACATGATAAAATTTGCAAAAACAAATAATTTTGGTGAAATAAATTATTTAATAGATGAAACGCAAGAGATTGCAAGAAAGTATGGTGCCGTTTGTACGCCTGATTTCTTTGGATACAATAAGAAACTACAACTTCAGTATCGAGGAAGATTTAGGGAACTTAAAGATTTAAAACCTGTTTCAAGTGGAGATAGTGATTTAAAAGTAGCAATGAAAATGATCTCTGAAACGCAAGCCGGACCAAAGAATCAAACTCCTAGCATGGGGTGTAATATAAAGTGGTTTAATTAATGTTTTTAGTTTCTACAAGAAATTTTCCACCTGAACTTGGTGGCATGCAAAATCTCATGGAAGGGTTGTCTAAAGCCCTTACAAATCATGGTCCAGTAAAAGTTTTTGCAGATAATCATGAAGACGCAGATACTTATGATCAAAATTCTAAATTAAATATAGAAAGAATTTCAGGTTTTAAGATATTTAGAAAGTATAGAAAAGCTAATTTAGTTAGAGATTTTATTCAACAAAATCAGATAAGAGCATGTTTCTTTGATCATTGGAAAAGTATTGAAAATATTGATTTAGACACGCTCAAGAAAACAAAATCTTTCTGCTTAATTCACTCAAAGGAAATAAATCATCCTGTTAATTCTTCTTTAAATATAAGAGTTTTAAAATCATTAGGGAAAGCAAATTTTGTAATTGCAAATTCAAAATTTACTAAAGAATTAGGTTTAAAACTAGGATTAAAGGATATTCATGTCATCAATCCTGGTTGTAATTATCCTATAGTTGTTGGTGAAACAGCTAGAGAATTTTCTAAAAATATTTATGGTAACGCTTCACCAAAATTAATTACTGTTTCGAGATTAGACAGCCGCAAAAGTCATCAGAATATTTTAATGTCAATAAAAAATCTTTTACCAAAGTTTCCAAATTTAAAATATGTTTCGATTGGTGATGGAGATGAGAGAAAAAATCTTCAAAAATTAACTAAGGAATTAGGTTTGGAAAAAAATGTTAAATTAATTTTCAATTCAACAGAGCAAGAAAAAGTTGGATTGCTTGAACAATCAGATGTATTTGTAATGCCCTCCGTTGTTTATAAAAAATCAGTGGAGGGATTTGGTATTACTTTTATTGAAGCTGCATCATACGGAAAACCATCAATAGGTGGGATCTATGGAGGTGAAGGAGATGCAATAAAATCTGGAATAACAGGATATCTTTGTAACGGTAATGATCTAAATGCTATTTACGATACACTTTTAAAAATTTTATCAAATGAAAAATATAAGGAACTAGGTGCAAATGCATTTGAATTTTCAAGAGGGTTTAAGTGGGAAAAAATTATTAAAAATTATATTAATTTAATTTAGATTTGACTTTCTCTAAAACAGTTTCGACTGTTAAATCATTTAAATTCTCAACGCTAATTGCTTTAAAGTTATAATTTTCCATACTTACTTTTTTTGCGGTTGTGTGACTACCAAAAAGTACGACACCATTTTTGTCTAGATGTGAAGCTATATGAGCAGGGCCAGTATCATTGGCAATAATAAATTTAGCGTTACTTATTAAAGATACTAATGTTTTAATATCAATTGGCTGATTATTATCTAAAACTACTTTAGCATTCAACTCATTAGATTCGTCAATTTCATCTGGCCCAGGAGCTAACAAAATTGGATATTTATTTTTATAATCTTGTTTGAGTCGTGAAATTAAATCTTTAAAAAAAGGCCATTTTTTTTGAGGAAGTTTTTTTGAACAAAAAGGAAATAATAAAATATAGTCGTTATTTGCATATTGTTTTTTTAACCTAGAAATATCTGTTAAAGCCCAATTTAAATCTATATTTTTTACAAATTCAGTTTGTATACCGCTTTTTTTTAATTGAATTTCCATTCTATCTAAAACAGGATCTTTATCGAAATCACTCTTTTTTTGACCTGGCTCTAATGAAGTTTCCGTAGAAGACCATTCTACATTTTTTAAAATAAATCTTTTATAAAATTTTGTTCTGCTCGAATTTTGCAAATCATAGATTTTTGAAAAATCATATTTAGCTAGATTATTTTTTAGATTTTTTAAATAAAATAAATTCCACCTTGGCAATCTCTTATCTATTATGACACCATCTAAGTAAGGGCATTCTGACATAAAAATTGCATATGGCTTAGCTGTAAGTAAAAATACTTTTCTATTTTTGTAAAATTTTTTTATATCTTTTATGGCTCCATTTGCTTGAATTAAATCACCTAAAGAACCATGCTTTATTATTAATATATTTGACATTATTATTTCGAAGTATATTTAATAATTAATATAGTCAAATATTAATATGAGTGAGAAAATGGACAGAATATTGGCAGAAATATCAGCTGGAGAATTAATAGATAAAATTACCATTTTAGAAATCAAAAAAGAGAAAATAAGTAATAAAGAAAAATTAATAGAGGTAGATAAAGAATTGGTGTCATTAAATGAGACTTTAAAGAAATCTATAAATGATGAAAATAAAATTCTGAGTTTTAAGAATGATCTTAAAAACATAAATTTAAAACTTTGGGATATTGAAGATGGGAAGAGATCTGCTGAAAAAAATAATAAATTTGACGAGAAATTCATTCAACTAGCAAGAAATGTTTATAAATTTAATGATGAAAGAGCTAAGATCAAATTAGCTATCAATAATGCTCTTGGATCAAATATAAAAGAAGTAAAATCTTACGAGTAATCAATCTGACTTCAAACTAGGTATTCTGAACCTAAGATCTTTTGATAGTTGAGGATTTATATTAGCTGTAATTACACCTTCAGATTTGTTAAGTTCTTTTATGATTCCGCCATCTGGAGAAATTATTATTGAATGTCCAAAAGTTTTTCTTCCATTATAATGTGTTCCTCCTTGAGCAGGTGCAAAAATATAACAAAAATTTTCTATGGCTCTAGCCTTTAACAATGAATGCCAATGTTTCTTACCTGTGGTTTCAGTAAAAGCTGAAGGTACTGATAAAAATAATGAACCTGCTTTAGATAATTTTCTATATAGATTTGGAAATCTAAGATCATAACAAATACTAAATCCAATTTTTCCCCAAGGTAACTTAAATGTTTTTATTTTTTTTCCTGGAAAAAAACTTTTTGATTCCAAATATTTTTCTTTTTTGCTTAAAACTACGTCATACATATGAATTTTATCATAATAAATTCTTATCTTGCCTTTTTTATCTATCAATACAGATCTATTTACTAATTTATTTTTTGAAACTTTGATAATTAATGACCCTATTAAAATCCATTTTTTAAATTTTTTAGCAAGCTTTCTAATACCACTTAAATAAATATCCTTTTTCATTGATGTGCAAACTTTTAATAGCTCTTTTTTGTTTAAAGAAAAATGTGAAGAAACTTCTGGTGTAATTATGAAATCAGTTTTCTGATTTATTGCTTTAATAATAAGTTTCGAAGTTTTTTCTAAATTATAATGAATATTGTTATTTGATCTTAATTGAATGCAAGAAACACGAAACATCACTCCATTATAGATGAAGCAAAATTCCATTTACAGTCAAAACTTGGGATATAAGCCCCAGATAATTTAACGTTTCCAAAGCTTTTTCCAAGAACCTTGCACCAGTTATCAACTTGTTTAGGTTTTTTATCCTGGCTTCCAACTTGAGCAGTTATCACGCCACCTTTTTTAAGTATTCTTTTTAAACCTTTCATATTTTTTTTGGCTAAATCAATACAATATTGATCGTCATTTAAATCTACAAATATTTTATCGTATTTTGAGTCCTCTATCTCTTTAATACTTTTGAATGCATCTCCCCAGAAAGTTTTTATTTTGTTACTCTTTTTAACTTTGGAGCAAACTTTAGGTAAATGGCGATAGCAAACATCTACTATCTCAGGATCTAGTTCAAACCAATCAATATAATTAGAATTACTCTCTAAACAGGCTCTAGCAACACCTCCGTCTCCTCCACCAATTATCGCAACATTATTATTTTTTTTACTCAAATCATAACTTGATTTGAAAAAGTTTGAGCTATAAATTCTTTCATCTTTTTCAGCTACTTGAATCTCATGATCAATAAATAAGGCGTGACCAAACTCCTCTAGGTCCATAATCTCAACAAATTGACCGACTTTAGAAGTGAATTTTTCTAAAACATCTTTGACTACATAGAATTTCTTTTGACCTGGTGTGCTATAAATATCATCATAAAGGCCTACGCTACTTCTATCAAAAGCATTGGTCACTACTCTTTTGTGATCTATCTCTTTTCTTAAAATTTTTAGAGCAACTTTAGGGTTCACTTTTCCGCAAGTAAAAAAATCAAAACTTATAACACCTCTTTCAGGAAAGGTATGAAAGCTGAAATGACTTTCTGACAATAAAGCGACTAAAGTAAATCCTTGCGGTTCAAATTTATGGGAAGCAACATTTAAAATTTCCACCTTTGCAGCTTTTGCTATTTTGTAGATAACCTTTTCGTAAAATTCAGGTGAATAGTCTCTTTTAACACCAAGAAAATCAATGGTAATGTGCTCACCAACTTTAATCATAAAAATTATCCCTTTTTATAATTTTTAAACTTTCCTAAAACAATTTTCATTTCTTTTTTTGAAAGAATCTTAGGTATTCCAATTCTTATGGCATTTATATATTGATGGCAAATATTTTCAATCTCCTGAGCAAGCTCAAAAGTTTTTTCTAAATTTTCTCCAAAAGCAACCTGGCCGTGATTAGCAATCAAACATGCTGTTCTATTTTTTAATGCTTTGATAATATTTCTTGAAAGACTTTTTGTTCCAAAAGTTGCATATTTAGTGCATTTAATGTCTTCTCCGCCTGCTACTGCAACCATGTAGTGAAAAGCTGGAATACTTTTTTGATGAGTAGACACGGCTGTAGCACAAGTAGAGTGAGCATGTACTATTGCTTTTGCCTCTTTTTTATTCACATAAATATCTTGATGAAATCTCCATTCTGATGAGGGTTTGCCTTTTTTTTTATCATAAACACCTTTAAGCGAAACAAATACAATGTCTTTTGGTTTTAACGATGAATACTTTCTTCCCGATGGAGTTATATAAAAACCATCTACACCTTTTTCTTTTACTCTTGCAGAGATATTTCCTGATCTTAAAGCAGATAAATTAGTAATATTTAATTTTTTAGAATATTTTATTACTTCTGACTTTAGCTTACTCATTAAATTCTGGAAGATATATAATTTAAGATTTTAGGATTATAATATTGAAAACAAGTAGCATGATCCATTCTGTGACCATCTTTAACAGGTTCTTTTTCATTGGCATGTTCCTTAAAACATTTTTGACCGTTGATTGTATAGTCTTCTGAAATAATAATTCTTTCTAAACCAGGTATCTCATCAAGCCAGTCAGATAATAATCCTTCGTAACTATCTTTTGGATGTGTAAATGCAAGTAAAGGTAAATTTTTAGAACTTTTTATTTCATCAATTTGTGACTGTCTAACAACTGAGGGACCTAGTTTTTTTTTTTTAAAACTTTCTAAAGCTGCTTTAGGGCCAACTTTTGCAGCTTTATATTTTTTTGAAATTTTACCAAAACAAGCTTGATTGAAAGAAATACCTCCGCCTGCTGCATTAGGATGTTTAGCAAAAAGCATAAGTGTCATAAGCCCACCACAGGAATGCCCGGTGACTATTATTTGTTTTTTTGGAACACCCATACTAACTAATTGCCCTATAAGTTTGATGTTTGCATCAACCCTTTTTTCTAGTTTATGTTTTCCTTTATAGGGTCCTACGTATTTTTTGTGCCATAAAGGGTATTTTTCTAACATTTGATCACCTTCTAGATGATTAGTACAAAAATTGTAGACCATTATTTCTTTACCTTTTACTTTTTCACCAATAAGTGATGCCATATTTCTAACATTACCTATCCAAGTACATTTATTCTTTTTTTTAGAGTCATTAGAAGACTGTCCATGATTAAAAATAATAATTATTTTATTTTTAGGTTCAGTAATTTCCAATTTACCTACTTTAGTACTTATCGGTTTTTTTAAGAAGCCGCTTTCTTTTATATCATCGCTTCCAGCAAATGCTAAAGTAGGAAAGATTATGAATAGTAATAATATTTTTTTCATTTAAATAATTCTTTCAATCCTTTTTCTGATGCTTCACAAACGCCTTTTTCAGTAATTAAACCTGTAACTAGTTTAGCAGGTGTTACATCAAAGGCTAGGTTCAAAGACTTACTTTTTTGTGGGTAAATTCTAACTTTTTTAATTTCATTATTTTCATCTATTCCCTCAACATGTGATAGCTCCTCTGAATTTCTTTCTTCGATAGGAATTTGTTTGTGATCTTTAATGCTCCAATCTATTGTTGAGCTGGGCAAAGCAACGTAGAATGGAACATTGTTATCTTTTGCAGATAAAGCTTTTAAATAAGTTCCAATTTTATTGCAAACATCTCCATTAGATAAAGTTCTATCGGTTCCTACGATACACATATCTACTTCTCCTCTTTGCATTAATATACCACCAGCATTATCAGTTATTATAGTGTTTGATATTCCTTCCTCATTTAACTCATATGAAGTTAGGTTAGCTCCTTGGTTTCTTGGTCTTGTCTCGTCAACCCATACATGAACTTTAATACCTTTTTGATGAGCATGATAAATTGGTGAAGTAGCTGTCCCCCAGTCTATAGTTGCTAACCACCCCGCATTACAATGAGTTAGGATATTAACTGTATCTTTTTTTTTATTAGCAATGTCCTCAATAATTTTAAGACCATTTAAGCCGATATTTTTACAAAATTTTTCATCCTCTTCTGTGATTGCCTTTGCCTCGTCTAGAGCTATTTTCAAAATATCTTTATCGTTCACTCCAGATAATCTTTTCATCATTCTATCCACTGCCCACTTAAGATTAATTGCAGTGGGTCTTGATGCAATTAATTCTTCGCTAGATTTCTTTAAAAAAAATAAATCATTATTCTCAATTATAGACAAAACTAAACCATATGCTGCCGTTGCGCCAATTAATGGAGCACCTCTCACTTCCATTGTTTTAATGGCATTAATTGCATCTTTTACAGTTTTTAAATTTTTAATTATAAATTGATGAGGAAGTTTTGTTTGATCAATGATTTTTACTAAATTGTTCTCAAACCAAATTGTTTTGTATGATTTTCCATCTATTTTCATTTACTTTTTTCCATCTTTTTTAATCTTTTTCTTAAACTTGGTTTTAAAGATTTGAACCATTTTTTTTCTTGTCCTGATTTAGGTAAAATCTCACCATATTCAATCATTTGATCTGGCATTAAATCTTCTAAATATACCCAGACATATTCTTTTTTAAGATTAGTGTTTTTAATCAAAATTTTTCTAAGACCTAAAATTAATTTTTTCTTAACTTTTGAAGTGCGACCAAATCTTATTTGCCCATTTAAAAAAATTTCTTTAGTCTTAACTAATCTACCTCCCATGAAGTGAGAATTTTTTTCATTTTTTTGAAATATTACTTGAGCAAAAAAAGAATTTGCGCCTGTAAATTTACTGTGAGTATTTGAAATATCATGAGCTAGTGAATTTTTTTGCTTTTGAGAAAGATTAAAATTTGAATACTTTACGGTGTATGTTGGCATTTATATTTATTTTTTTTTATTTAAAACGCGTCCAGCAATAGTGCTCAATTTTTTTATTGTTTTTTTTGTTCTTAAGTTTGGATCTGTAATGATTGCAACATCTAAACAATCATTTGCGGGATCCTTTTCCACAGAGTAATTTCTAAAAGTTTTAATTATTTCTTTAATCATATTTTGAGCATTAGCTGCATTTTTCATTAAAGTTTGAACAACCATATTTACATCTACCTCTTCATGATCAGGGTGCCAACAATCATAATCGGTGACCATAGCAACAGTGCAGTACCTTATTTCTGCCTCTCTTGCTAATTTAGCTTCGGGCATATTTGTCATACCAATTACATCAGCGCCCCAAGATCTATATAAATTTGACTCTGCTAAAGTAGAAAATTGAGGACCCTCCATAACTATATAAGTTCCTCCAACTTGATAACTTATATTTAACTTTTTTAAAGCAGCTTCACAACAATTAATAAGGCCGGAACTTGTAGGTTTTGCCATGGAGACATGAGCTACTATTTCTTCATCAAAAAATGTTTTTACTCTCGAAAAAGTTCTATCGATAAACTGATCAACAATAACGAATTTTCCTGGATCTAAATTCTCTTTTAGTGATCCAACAGCAGAAACTGATATAATATCTGTTACGCCAAGTTGTTTCATTGCATCTATATTCGCTCTGAAATTAATATTTGTTGGATTTATTTTATGACCTCTAGAATGTCTTGGAATAAAAATAATTTCTTCTTTATTGAATTTTGCAATTAAAATTTCATCAGAAGGTTTTCCCCATGGTGTACTAATTTTTTTCCATTTTGTTTTCTCAAATCCCTCTATTTTATAAAGACCACTGCCACCAATTATCCCAAGCTTTCTTTTTTTCATTATTTAATTATTAATCCTTTTTTGCTAGAACTTGAAGCATAATTATGGATTTGAAAAAATATATTAGATCTATTCCGGACTATCCAAAAAAGGGAATTTTGTTCAGAGATATAACGACATTAATTAAAAACCCTGATGCATTCAAATTCACTAATGATAAAATTATTAATATAGCTAAAAAATTAGATTTTGACAAAGTAGCTGCAATTGAGTCTAGAGGTTTTGTTTTTGCTTCAACAGTTTCTTATAGTTTAAACAAACCCTTTATTTTGCTTAGGAAAAAAAACAAGCTTCCGGCAAAAACTCATTCAATTGACTTTAAACTTGAATACGGTGAGGCGACAATCGAGGTTCATAAAGATTCTATAGAAAAGAATGAAAAAATACTTGTAATAGATGACCTAATAGCTACCGGAGGGACTGCGGAAGCTGCAGCCAAACTCATAGAAATTTCAGGAGGAAAAGTTGCAGGTTTTATATTTGTAATAAATCTTTTCGATTTACCAGGGAACACTTTGCTTAAAACTAAAGGTTACAAAACTGAGAGCCTAATTGAATTTCCTGGCCATTAGTGCCCTTTTCTTGATACAAATTTAGAGATGTAGTCTTTTAACTGAATTTTTCCAAAATATTTGTAAATTTTGTTAGATAAATTTTTATTTGTTAAAGCTGATGCATATCTTTCTCCAGCTCTTTTTGGTAAATATCTAATTTTTGAATTGAACATTTTTGCTACCTCATTCACAGAGTAAGATTTTTTATTAGCTATACTGTAATGTCGACACAAATTTTTTTTCCAAGCAAGGTAGACGATATTAATTGTATCATTTATGTGTGTAAACCTTCGTGTTTGAGAACCTGGTCTGACAACTGGTAATGGTCTTTTTTTTTTAAAATGATTTTCAAAAATTCCAATGACAGTAGACATTGGTCCTTCACAAATTTGATGCGGCCCATAAACGTTATAAAAATATATTACTTCGTATTTAAATTTAAATCTTTTTTTTAAATGCTCTAATAATTCTAAATTATTTGCTTTAGTAAATGCATATGGAGATAAATTTTTATCTCTTCCACTATTACCCAAAGATGCAGAAGTCGCAGAGTATATTAGTTTTATTTTATTATTAAGGCAAAAGTTGAAAATACAATTAGATCCTATAGAATTTGACATAATGCATTCACTCATTTTTAGAAAGCTTTGATAAATTCTTGCAAATTCTCCAAAGTGAAAGACAGAATTTATTTCTTTTGGTTTTTTAATTAACTTATTTACATCAGTGGTTTCGCCTTTAATGTATTTTACTCTTGGATTATTTACATGATTTTTTTTTATACCAGAAGAATAGTTATCGATACTAATTATTTTATATTTAGTATTTTTGATTAAAAATTTAATCAAATTAGTTCCTACAAATCCAGCTCCTCCTGTAACTACTATTGTGTTTCTTTTCGCCATACAAAATTAATATATATATATTCAAATTTAGCTTTTTAATCAATTTTTGGTCGATACCAAGATTTTTTATTTAAAAATGAATTTACAAAACCAGAGGCTCTATAAGTATATATTTTGGATTTTTGTTTATTTTTTAATAAATAATAAATAATTTTAAAACACGATTTTATAAATGTTGGAAAATTAAATAAAAAGGCATTTATAAATCCATTATGTTTTCGTCTAAAATAGAATTTTGACCACGTCCAATGCCAGTTTCTTGATAATTCAACTTCGTCAGAATACTTTTTATCAATAGAGCTAGCGCCTTTATGTTCAATTATTGACTTTTTATAAACATATATTTTTTCATTTTGCTTTTTCATTCTTAAACATAAATCGTCATTTTCTAAATACATAAAGATATTTTCATCAAAAAAATTATTTTGAAATTTTGACTTATTAAGCACCATTGCATATCCGTCAACTCGATCGGCCTCTAGCAAATCTTCATTAAAAATATTTTTTTGTTTTAATTGTTTGGAAGAAAAATTAGGGTATTGTTTATCTGAGTTTATTGGGCACAATATAGAAAAATCTAAATTTTTAGAAACTTCATATAACTCATTTAATGTATTAGGTTTTAAAACAGTATCGGGATTTAAAATCATGACAAAGTTAGTTTGAGATTTCATAATTCCAAGATTGTTACCTGATCCCATCCCTAAATTTTCCCCCACAACATAGCATTTTAAATTTTGATACTTGTTTTCAATACTGCTTTTAAAATTATTATCAGATGAGTTTTCAACTATAATTTTGTTTATTTGAGGATCTATAGAGTCTAAACATTTTTCAATTATATTTTGACTTTTAATCGTTACTATAACTATGGTTAAATTTTCTTTTGTTATTTGCATCAAAAAAATGCCTTCATTGTGATAGAAGTATACTTAAATTCATAAATAATATAAATAATTATAAATGAAAAGGTTTATTGTTACTGGGGGATACGGCTTTATAGGAAGTAATTTAATAAGACTTCTTTTGAGTAAAAATTATAAAGTTTTAAATATAGACAACCTTAATTACTCTGCTCAAAAGTATAATCTGAGTGATGTAACAAATAAAAATTATAAATTTGAAAAAATTGACATAAATAACAAAAGTAGGATTTCAAAAATTTTAAAAAAATTTAAACCTCACGGAATTTTTAATTTAGCTGCAGACACACATGTAGACAGGTCTATTGATAATTCTTACAACTTTATTAAAAACAATATTCTTGGTTGTTATAGCTTGCTTGAGTCCATTAGAACTTACAAAAAAAAAGTTAGATTAATACACATCTCAACAGATGAAGTTTTTGGGGATGTAGCATTACCAAAAAGATCGAGAGAAGATCATGCTTACTCACCAAGTTCTCCATACTCGGCTTCTAAAGCTTCATCAGATCATTTAGTGAACTCCTACGTAAGGACATATAAAATTGATGCAGTAATAACTAATTGTTCGAATAATTATGGTCCAAGACAATTCCCAGAAAAATTGGTGCCAAAAATGATTTACAATATAATCAACAATAGACCATTGCCTGTATATGCAAAGGGAAAAAACTCGAGAGAATGGATTTACGTAGATGACCATTGTGAAGCTCTGATTAAACTTTTTTTTAAAGGTAAATCAGGGGAAAAATATAATATTGGATCAGGTAAAAATTGCTCTAATATATTTATCATAAAAAAAATCTTAGGAGCTTTTAAAAATAAAAAAATAAATATTGGGAAAAAAGTTAAAATCCAATTTATTAAAGATAGGCCTGGGCACGATTTTCGATATGCATTAAATAGCAATAAAATTAAAAAAAGTTTGGGATGGCGGCCTAAAACAGATATTACAAAAGGAATTACTAAAACTGTAAATTGGTATATAAACAATCAAAAATTTTTTTCAAATATTTCCAAAAAACTTTTTATTAAAAGATTGGGTGTTTTATGATAAAAAAAGGAATTATTTTAGCTGGTGGCAAAGGTACCAGGATGAGTCCTTTGACCAAGGCAGTGAACAAACAATTACTTCCACTTTACGATAAACCTTTAATTTTTTATCCTTTATCAGTTTTAATGTTGGCAGGTATCAAAAATATATTGATAATTGTAAACAAAGGACAGTTAAATCAATTCAGAAAAATATTACCCGAAAAAAATAACCTTGGTATAAAAATTGAATATAAAGAACAGAGTAGTCCTAGAGGATTACCTGAGGCCTTTTTAATTGGAGAAAAATTTATTGGAAAAGATAATGTTGCTTTAATATTAGGTGATAATTTTTTCTATGGTCAAAGCCTTACTAAGACTTTAAAAAAAAACATAAGTTTAAGTAAAGGAGCAAGAATATTTTTGCATCCAGTGAAAAACCCAAATCTTTATGGTGTCGCCACAATTGGTAGAAATAATAGAGTAAAAAAATTAATAGAAAAACCAAAGAAAACTAATTCTAATTTTGCTGTCACAGGTCTATATTTCTTTGATAATAAGGTCACTCAATTAAGCAGAAAACTTAAAATCTCAAAAAGAGGTGAATTGGAAATAATTGATTTATTGAATTTTTATAAAAGGAAAAAACTTTTGAAAGCTGATTTTATAGGAAGGGGTGGTGCTTGGCTTGATACTGGAAATATCAATGACTTTTATGATGCCTCAAATTTTATCTCTACTGTTGAAAAAAGGCAGGGACTGAAGATAGCTTGCTTGGAAGAGATTTCTTTTAATAATAAATGGATAACAAAAGAAGAAATTGATGCTGCAATAAAATTTTATGGTAAGTGTGATTACGCAAATTATTTAAAAAAATTAAATTACCCCTAAAATGTTAAATAAAAAAATTTTTTGTATGTGTTTAAATTCACATCACTTGGAGAATTTAAAAAAGTTGAACTATGTGCCTGTTGGTTTAGGTAAAAAAGAATTTTCATCGCACTGGTTAAGAGATAATACTGGGGATAATATTTCAAATAAAAACCCCTATTATGGAGAGTATTCATTTTACTACTGGCTTTGGAAAAACTTGTTAAAAGAAATTGAAAACGACACATGGATTGGTTTCACTGGCTATAGATATCATTGGTCTCAGAATAATAATTTAAACTCCGATAATTTAAATAAATTAATTAATAAAGAAAATTTTGGTGATTTTATATTAAGGGAAATCCCAAAAGAATGGGAGAAATACGACGCGATCTTAGGAGAAGAAATTTTCGTAAACAATTGGAAAATTAGTAAAATTATCAAACATGCTAAACTTAAATTTTTGAGAAATCCAAATCTTTTTCTTAAAAAAAATCAAAGTATAAAACTACATTTTGATGTATTCCATGGAGAAGGTTATTTAGATAGGGCTCTAGAGTACCTTGAGGATAAAGAAAAAGATGATTTTAAAAAATTCATTTACCAAAATTCCTCATTTAATCGAGAAAATTTATTTTTTTGTAGGTCAAAAAAGTTAATGGAAAATTATTTCAAATCTGTATTTGAATGGTTAGAGAGATGTGAAAAGGAATTTGGATTTGATTTACATGGGTATTCGTTAAAAAGAATTTATGCTTTTTTGGCTGAAAGATATTTATCTTATTGGTTCCAAAAATATTCGAACTATCTTTCTTGGCCAATTTTCTTTTTTGATACGAATGTGAATAAAATAGTAATTAAGTAGATGGAGATTTTTAATAATTTTTTAAACTCAAAAACTTTCGACAATTTAAATAAATTTATTGCTAAGAAAATTTTTAAAATTTTTAAACGTTTTTTTGTTGAAACTGATTTAAAAAGTTTACCAACAGTAAATTATCCACTTAATAATGATCATATTAATTTAAATTCAGATATTCTTTTTGAAGATAACAAAAAACCATATTTAAGTTATTTTGATCTTCCTAATTTACTATCGGCCATATATAGATCTAAAAATAAGATAAATATTTTAGATTATGGAGCAGCAAATCTAAACTTGTATTATTTTCTTAACCAAAATTTTGAAAACATCCAATATTATTTTGAAGATCAACTTTTAATAAAAAAAAAAGTAGATGAAATCATTAAAGAGAAAAAACTTAAAAATATTTTTTTAAATGGGACTAGTCCAATTTATGAAGAATTTGATATAATTTATTTTGGTAGCTCTCTGCAGTATATAAACGATTATAAAAGTTGCTTGAGAAATTGTTGTAAAAAAACTAAATATATTCTCATTGCTCAATTACCGGTTTTTTTTAACTCTGCTTTACCAGAAACAGTTGTCCTGAAACAACTTAACATGCATCCTGATATTAATTATTTATATTTATTTAACTTTGACTCATTGATCTCAATTATGGAAAAACATAATTTTTCGCTTAAAGAAAAGAATATAAATAAGGTAACGAAATTTTTAAATTTTAAAAATTTCAATAAAGACAAATTTAGAGATATAAATATGTACGATTTATTATTTGAACTTAAAAATGAAAAAAAATAGAACAATTATAGTAACTGGTGGAACGGGAAGATTTGGCAAAATTCTTCAACAACAAAATTTTAAGCATTATATATTTCCAAAAAAAAGAGAGTTAGACATAACAAAAATTGACTCTATAAAAAAATATGTTTTAAAAACAAAACCTAAAGCAATTATACACTTGGCAGGCTTATCTAGACCTTTAGCTTTACATGACAAACATCCTATTCAAAGTATTAAACTAAATATAATCGGAACCTCAAACATGGTTATAGTATGCAAGAAATACAATATTAAATTAATATATTTCTCTTCTAATTATGTTTACGAGGGAAAAAAAGGTAATTACAAAGAGGGCGATCCAGTTTTACCGTCTAGTAATTACGGTTGGTCTAAACTTGGAGGTGAAGCAGCTGTCCATTTATATAAGAATTCTTTAATTTTAAGAATTTGTATGACTGAAAAACCTTTTGTTCATAAAAAAGCATTTTCGGATGTTTATTTAAATTTCATTTTTCAAGATGAAATAGCTAAATGTTTGCCAAAGTTGATAAATCTCAAAGGTATCTTGAATGTAGGTGGGCCAATTAGAACTGTTTACAACTTTGCTAAAAAATATAATCCTTATATAAAAAAAATATCTATTAAGAAAACAAATAATTTAAATTTTAAGAAAAATATGTCAATGAATATTGCAAAATTTAAAAAAATTTGTAAAAAAAAATTTTAACTTCTTTTATAAAAAATTTATGATAATAACATTATATGTCCTTTAAAGATTTACCAATAATGCCAGATAAAAAAAAAGGCGTTCTATTATTTTACCCTTATGTTTCAAAAAAATCTGCTGTCAATATTAAAAAAAAACTTTCAGGAAGATGGCTTGGTCAAGGCCCAATGGTTGATAAGTTTGAAAATGATTTTAAAAAAAAATTTGCAAAAAATTTTTCTGTTATAGCAACTGGATCTGGTACTGACTCTCTGCACTTAGCTTATATATTAGCTGGATTAAAAAAGGGAGACGAGATAATCACAACAATTTTTACATGCACAGCAACTAATATTCCTATGCTTTATATGGGGCTCAAAATTAAATTTGCAGATATCGACTTAGACACAATGAACATAAGTGTAGCAAGTGTGAAAAAACTTATTACAAAAAAAACAAAGGCGATTGTTTGTGTTCATTACGGCGGTTTACCTTGCGACATGGATGAACTAAAAAAAATTTCAAAAAAAAACAAAATAACTCTTATTGAAGATGCTGCACATGCGTTAGGGGCAAAATATAAGGGTAAGTCGGTTGGTAGCTTAAGTGATTTTTCTACATTTAGTTTTCAAGCAATTAAACATTTTACTACTGGGGACGGAGGTATTTTAACAATAAAGAATAAAAAACTTGAGGACAAAGCTAAAAGAATTAGGTGGTTTGGGATAGACAGAAAAAAAAAGCAACAAGGTATTTGGAAGAATGATGTACATGAAGTTGGCTTTAAATATCAAATGACTGACATTGCAGCTACCATGGGATGTGACTCCTTAAAAGAATTTAGTTTTATTCATGGTCATAGAAAAAAAATTTATAATACCTACTTAAATGAACTATCACATAATAACAGGGTTAGATGTATTCATGATTATGACAAAAAAAAAGAGCATGGTGCATGGTTATTTACTATATGTGTAAACAATAAAGATTACTTACAAAAAAAACTAAGAGATCATTTTATAGAAACCAATCAAGTTCATTTTAGGAATGATCGATACTCAATTTTCAAAAGTTTTGTTAAAGGTAAAAAATTTCCAAATATGGATTACTTAGAAAACAAATATTTGGTTTTACCTATTCATCATAAAGTTTCTGTCAAAGATGCTAGGTATATAAGTAAATTAATAAACAAATACGCTAAATAATTTTTTTATCTTGGTAGCGAGGGGCGGATTCGAACCGCCGACCCCAGGCTTATGAGTCCTGGCCAGCAACCTCTGCCCTTCACTTCTTAACGTTATACAATACTTTTTTTTCAATCTAAAACTATATTTTGCTTCTGAGTGAGTCCAATTTGTGACCAGATTTGATATAAATGAGTTAATGAGCCGACCAAAGAAATACAAAAATAGAAAAGAAAGATTAGAAGCAAAAAAAAGATACTATGAAAAAAACAAACATTGGTTGAACGCTAATAGAAGAGAGAAAAGAAAACTTAATAAAAAACCAAAAAGCAAATTTAAGAACTGCACAAGTTGTGGTAAACGTTTAGAAAAAACAGAGAAAAACTTCAGATATAAAAGCAAAAAAAAAGGAGTATTAACTTTTAGACCTGTATGTAGGCCATGTGAAAGAAAGCAAGTCTCTGAATATTCAAAATCACCAGCCGGAAAAGCAATGAAAAAAAAGGCTGGAAAAAAATACAAAGCAAGTGAAAAAGGGAAAGCAGCTCAAAAAAAATACTATGATAAAAATCAACCTTCTTTGACAAGAAAATCTGTTATTAGAAGAGCTGCTCAAAGAAAAATAAATCCACATGTTAAGATAAGAGACAACCTATCTTTAAGAATGAGGTTGGCATTAAAAGAACAAAATTTAACGAAAAGAAATACAACAAATGAGTTGGTTGGATGTTCAATTAAATTTTTAAAGAGATATTTAGAAAAACAGTTTTATCCTCATCCTTCAACGGGTGAAATGATGACTTGGAAAAATCATAATATTAAAGGATGGCATATTGATCATATTAGACCTTGTTCTTCATTTGATTTAAGTATCCCTGAACAACAGAAAGAATGTTTTAATTATAAAAATCTACAACCTTTATGGGCAAGAGAAAATATTATAAAATCAAATAAATGAAAAAACTTTTATCGATCGTAGTTCTGGGTTTGTTGTGGGGTGATATTGTTTTTGGATTTGATGGAAACATCTATTATTTTGAATGCAAACCTCATCCGATTAAACACGCAGGAGAAAATCTCTACGAAAACCGGATAGCTTCAAAACTAATTATTGATTTTAAAAATGGTGAAATATTTTGGAAATCAAAAAAAGACAAAAGAAAAGTGGAAAACGCTTTTAAAAAAGATACTACTCCTAGAAGTCAAGCAAGGTGGCCTACTGAAAAAAAATATTATGGGTCAATGTACGAAATAATTAATTTTAAAACCTTTGAAGATCACATAGGTTATTTATTATTAACTAAAAATATCTACTATAAGGAACAAACGCTATATCCAGAAACGTGGTTTTATAGATGTCCTTACGAAAAAAGTTTAAAACTTAAAAAAGTTTCTTTTGAAGAAGCTAAAGAAAAAAATAAATATAAAGAAAGTTTAATTCAGCGATATAAATATATATTTGCACAATAATAATTAGGTACAACGGTTCTAAGTGTGATCAATTTGTGACAAAATAAATATTTTTGGTTGTATGAAAATTAATTAACGTTGATTTCATTGGTAGCGAGGGGCGGATTCGAACCGCCGACCCCAGGCTTATGAGTCCTGTGCTCTAACCAACTGAGCTACCTCGCCTTAAAATCTATTACCTTTTTAGTATTATTTTTTTTGTAATTCAATCTCTTAAATTAATAAGTCTTTTCTCTAAAAGGTTAAAATAATGATTATAAATTTTGTGTCTTAGATAATAATAAAACATCTTTGTATAATTCATATAATTTATTATAAAATCTTTATAATTGACATCAGATATTGCATTGTTTTCATAATATACTTTTTTGAAAATTTTCATGACTTCTTTAGCATTATATTTTTTGTATTTACTCTTTGTAATTGATTTAATTTTTCTTTTTTTAAAATTTAATATAAGTTTACATAAATCTTGATAAGATCCATACTCTTGGAAATGCTCATTCGAAATATTAAATTTATGAGACCTGTGTCTATTAAATTTATAAGAAATAACTTGTTTATTTGCAGTTACAAACTCTCCACATGCTAAACCAAAAGACTCGCCAAGACTCCTACCATAAATCATAGCATCACAGGTATTGATAAATTTCTTTTTAATAAATTCATCTGATGTGCCTTTCAAAAATTTTATTTGTCTGTGATTGCAAAATTTTTCTATATTAAGAAATATGAAATATATGTTTTTTCTTTTTTTAACTATATTTATTAATGCTGATCTAGCAAATTTCATATCAAAACTACTTTCTCCACCATGGCATCCGAAAATTATCGAGTCTTTTTTTATTTTTAACTTTTTCTTAAGATTTTTTTTTGTTTCTTTTGTTTTTACAATAAGTGGTACGTAAGGAATTTTTTTATTCGAAAAATTTTGACTTAACCATTCAGAAATATAAGCATATTTATGTCCATGAATTTCATTTATTTTTTGAGGGTATACACAATGTACTAAAGTTTTAATATTCTTAGAGATCCAATCATCTTTATTTCCACTCTTTTGAGTATATAAATATTCTATTTTTAATCGATTTTTAAATTCATCGATTTCTGAAAATTGATTAATACCAAAAATTTTAAATTTTTTTTTAAATTTTTTAATTACTTCAATTTTATTAGATTGATTTTGTTTATTGTAAAAAATTATTGAGTTATTTTTTAAAAGCAATTTGTTCTGAAGAGCATAATCATAAGTAGAGTTTGCTATTCCTCTAAAATTCATTTCATCAATATAAAAAGCGATATTCATTTATTAATTGTTCTTTTATTGAATAGGTTATATTATCAAAACTTAAAATAACCAAAATAAGTAACTAGTGCTGAATTTTAATGAATTTAATTGATTGTTAAGCTACTAAAGAGTCAGAATAATGCCGAAAACTGTGACTGCTGATACTGCTGCTACACTTAAAGCTAAGTTTCTATTTCTCTCGATTTTCTTCTCTTCGTTAATTCTAGATAAAAGGTCAGTCAGCTTGACCTTACTTTGCTGTCTTATTTCTTCAGCTTGATTATCGAATTTATAGTGTAAACTCATAAATTCATTTAATCACAAAATTGATAATATTAAATGTTCTGTTAGATCAAATTGGTCTTACAGCGATGATTCGACCCAAAATGATATAAGAAACTTCAGTTTGATTTTAACAAATTTTCCGGTGATGTATGTTCTAATTTAAAAGCTTCTGAAACACCTTTACAAGTTATATGGCCCTTATAAACATTTAATCCTGCCATATAGTTCTTATTTTCCAAAAGAGTTTTTTTATAACCTTGGTCAGCCAACTTTACTAATAGAGGTAAAGTAGCTTTGTTTAATGCCATTGTGGATGTTCGTGGAACACCGCCTGGCATATTAGCCACACAATAATGAACTACATCGTCAACTATATATGTAGGATTTGCATGAGTAGTTGGTTTACTAGTTTCAACACAGCCACCTTGATCAATAGCAACATCAACAACGACTGATCCTCTTTTCATCGTTTTAATCATTTCTTTAGTAACAAGTTTTGGTGCTTCAGATCCTGGTATTAAAACGCCTCCAATTAATAAATCACATTCAGAAATTAGTTTTTTTAAATCTATTTTTCCACTTTGAGATGGAATAATTTTATCACCAAATTGGTTATGTAATTCCTCTAATCTTTCTTTTGATTTGTCAACTACATAAACTTTACCTTTCATTCCGGTAGCAATTATTGCTGCATTCTCACCTACTACACCTCCTCCAAGAATTACAACATTTGCAGAGTCAACTCCTGGTGCGCCACCAATAAGTAAACCTCTTCCATTTTGATTTTTTTCTAAAGCGTGAGCTCCAGCTTGTATAGACATTCTACCTGCAACAGCACTCATAGGTGCTAATAAAGGCAATCTTCCATTTTCGTCTGTTACGGTTTCATATGCAATGCATATAGACTTCGATTTCATCAGTCCCAATGTCAACTCTTTAGCAGCAGCTAAGTGAAGGTAAGTATAAATTATTTGATTTTCCCTTATCATTTTCACTTCACTCATTTGAGGTTCTTTTACTTTAACAATAATTTCAGATTTCTTAAAAATTTCTTGAGCAGTTTTAACTATTTTTCCACCTGAAGATAAATAATCTTCATTAGTAAACCCTGCTTCATATCCACCATTATCCTCTATCAAGATCTCGTGCCCTTTTTGAGTTAAAACTTTAACACTGTCGGGCGTTAATCCAATTCTATGTTCTTGAGGCTTAATCTCCTTAGGAACTCCGATAATCATAATTAGGATTTCGAATAATTTGTAATACCGGTTCTTAATTTTTCAACAATTTCATCAATGTGTTTTTTTTCACAAATAAATTGTGGTGCAATAATTAATGAGTCACCAGTATTTTTAAAATTAACTCCAGCATCGTAACAATGTTTAAAGGTTTGAAACCCTGCTTTTCCAGGCTTTTCTTTCATTTTCATCTCAATTCCACCCATCATTCCATAGCCTCTTATACTAACTATTTCTTTTAAATCTTTTAATGAATGAAGACCCTCTTGAAAATATGGGGACATTTCTTTAGCTCTTTTAAAAATATCTTCTTTATCAAAAATATCTTGAACGGCCAGACCAGCAGCAACTGCAACTGGAATTCCTGAATATGTATATCCATGAAATAATTCTGGAGTTCCTTCTGGAGCAGATGAACTTTTTGTCCATGCTGCATTGAACAAGCAGAATGATACGCAATTTTATATTTTTTTTCAGTATTAAGATTTATATTCAGCTTTAGATTCTCATCTAAGTACTCGGTAATATCTTTTGTTAATTCAGAAATTTTTTTTGCCTTTTTTTTCAAATCTTTATCATTTTTAAAAATATGTCCGTAATCTTTTAAAGTTGTGCCACAACCTGATGTATTGCTTATTATAGCGTCTAAACCATTCTTAAGATATTCGTCATGCCAACTATTAATATTATTCTTAAAGGATTCGTGAGCTAATTTTTGTTTGCCTAAATGATGATTCAAGGACCCACAGCAGTAAATGTCTGGCATTACAACAACCTCGACATTGTGTCTATTTAAAAGTCTAATAGTCGATTCGTTTATCTCAGGCGATATAACCCTTTGAACACATCCAGTTAAAAGAGCTACTCTTGAAACTTTTTTCCCTTTTTCGACCTCGTAAACCTTTTTTTCTTTTAATTTCTTTCCAGGAATTTTATCAGGCATCAATCTCAACGCATTTCTTAAAAATTTTGGAAATAAAAAACTGAATGGTTTTACAATTTTGGAAGACCAAGCCATTAATAAAAATATCTTTGGTCTAGGTAAGACAAATGAAAGAATATTTCTGAATAATCTATCTAAAAAAGGTCTTTTATAAGTTTCCTCTACATAATTTCTTCCATGGTCGATTAAATGCATGTAATTAACACCTGACGGGCATGTAGTCATGCATGAATAACAAGATAAACAACTGTCTATATGTTTTGCGATTTCTTTAGTAGCTGGTTTTTTATTTTCTAACATATCTTTGATAAGATATATTCTTCCTCGTGGTCCCTCTAATTCTTCACCATTAATTCCATAAGTAGGGCAAGTAGCATTGCACATTCCACAGTGAACGCATTTTCTAATTATAGTTTCGCTCGTTTTGTTGTCTTTGTCTTGAAGTTGTTTATCAGTAAATGATGTTTGCATTTAAATTCCTGTATACATTTTTCCTGGGTTAAAAATTCTTTTAGGGTCAAAACTCCTTTTAATTTTTTCACTTATTTTATACTTAATTGGATCTATTGTAAAAATATCGGCAGAGGCTTTGAGATCTTCCTCAACTTTGATCAATGTAATATAACCCTGATGTTTTTTTACAATATCCTTAATTTCACTTAGTATTTTAGTATTTAACTGATCAAATGAAGACCAGATTAAGCTACCTCCCCAGTCAATAAAGTATTTTATCTCGAAATTTTTGAATTTTTGTATAACTTGTAAAGTCTCACTAATTGGAACAACAATTCTTAATAGATTACTTTTTAAGTTTTTAAAAACTTCCAAATTTTTTGTTCTAATCCAAAAAATATTACTTTGTTCACTATCTAAAACTGCAAGTTCTTGAGCTAAAAGACCTAATTCTTTAGATAATCGATCTAATCTTTGATCTACAGAATTTATTGGACCCTCGATTCTGATAGCTGTTAAGCCTCCCTCGTGAGTAAGATCATTTAAAATAAAATTATTTCCAAAATAATCTGGATAAAATACTCCGCCTGATGGATCGGTTGAGGAAGATAACCCTTTTCCAAGGTAGTCTAATGCTTTTTTAAGATGAGGATTCTTAATTATTAAAGTTTTACTTATTTCTGGTTTTGGTAATACTTTAACTGAGATTTCAGTTAATATCGTGAGTGTACCAAAAGATCCTGATATTAATTTACTTAAATCATAACCAGTAACATTTTTTACTACTGTTCCACCTGATTTAATAGTTTCACCTTTTCCGTTAATCCCTTGAAAACCAAGTATGTGATCTCTAACACTGCCAACTTTAAATCTTCGTGAACCAGCAAAATTGCATGAAACGACTCCACCAATAGATCCACTATTACTTTCTCCAGA
The DNA here is from genome assembly GCA_902536385.1 of uncultured Pelagibacteraceae bacterium. Taxonomy (GTDB): domain Bacteria; phylum Pseudomonadota; class Alphaproteobacteria; order Pelagibacterales; family Pelagibacteraceae; genus Pelagilacustribacter. The sequence goes on along the minus strand of CACAWY010000005.1, from coordinate 231 downwards.
AAATAAGTATCCAAAATCATTTGGTTCAAATGCTAGTTGTTGATTATTTTTATCAAGCTCTTCTACAATTTCTTTTAGTGGAGTACCTGCTTTAACCTTTATATAAAGCTCCTCAGGTTTGTAATCAATTATACCTTTGTAATCAGAGAGATCTAAAGTTTTTTCAGACTGGAAATTTCTTCCAATTTTATTTTTTGATTTTAAACCGTTGATTTCCAAAGGAATGTTATT